>CAZRWX010000014.1:0-32226 GCA_964603925.1 uncultured Bifidobacteriales bacterium
GACTATCTTAGTTATTATCTTATATCTTATTACTGATATAATTTGAAATTTACTTTTTATTTATAAATCTATTAGTAGTATTATTGACTAGTGTTCTATTTAATTCCTCTAGTTAATGGGGGTTTCCTTTTGCAATCTTTATAAACGTCATGGATATCATATATAACAGTATTTTTTTAGAGCACGATACCAAAATGCACCCTGAGAATAAAAAACGTCTGGAGTGCTTTACGGGGCTCAAAGAAACACAAATCTTAGATGGTGAGGATTATCTTCACCTCGTTCACCCTAAAAATTACGTTAATCAGGTTAAACATGCCTGCCGGCAGGGCGCCAGGCTGGACCCCGACACTTTAACCTCGGAAAAAAGTTTTGAAGCGGCTGTTTGCGCTGTAGGCGCAACAGTGCTGGCGGCAGAGCGATCAGACTTTGCACTGGTGCGGCCTCCGGGTCATCATGCTCATGTGGATAAAAGCAGCGGTTTCTGCCTTTTTAATAATGTGGCAATTGCCGCCCGGCACCTGACTAATCAGGGGAAGAAGGTCCTTATTCTTGATATAGACGGGCATTTGGGGGATGGCACAGTTAAATTCTTTTATGAAGACAACCGGGTCTTTTACTGGTCCCTTCACCAGTTCCCCGCTTTCCCCGGCGGTGGTGATTTCGATGAAACCGGCAGCGGCAAAGGTCTGGGTTATACAATAAATATTCCCCTGCCTCCGGGCAGTGCTGATGACATATACATGAATGCCCTGGAGCGTTTTGTTCCGGCAGTAGAGCAGTTTGCGCCCGATGTGGTTGCTGTATCTGCGGGGTTTGATGCTCATGAATATGATCTGCTTTTAGAGCTGCGCCTGAGTACGGGTGTTTATTATAATATCGGGCGGTTTTTAAGTGAACGGTTCCCAAACTTGTTTGCCACCCTTGAGGGTGGTTATAATATAGACCTTTTACCAAAATGTGTGGACAACTTTATTGCAGGTATAAACGGTGATCCAGTCCCCCATAAAAGTCGATCCACTGAGAGCGGCATAAAAATATTTGAAGAATTTGAATATACGGCTTACCAGATAGAGCAGCTTCTCCGGCCGTATTGGAGGTTATAAATGAGCAGTAATCAAGATTTAAGTCAGGTTAAAATGAATACCGCTGACAGTCTGCGTGTATTATTCAATCCCAAAACTGTTGCCGTTGTTGGAGCTACCAATAACAAAGAGAGCGTGGGTTACGGCATTATGCACAATATACTGGGCAGCGGTTTTGAGGGTATTGTATATCCGGTAAATCGCAAACGAATCAGTATCCAGGGGGTGCGCGCTTATCCGGGTGTTAAGGATATTCCCGACAGGGTGGACCTGGCAGTGGTAGCTACTCCCGCGGCCTTTATTCCTCAGATTACAGAGGAATGCGGTGAGGCTGGTATCAAGGCCATGGTTATAATATCCGCGGGTTTTTTAGAAGCGGGTGAAGAGGGCAAAGCGCTTTTTGCCCGGGTTAAGGCCATAGCTAAAAAATATAACATTCGCTTTGTGGGGCCTAACTGCCTGGGCTTTATTCGCCCCTCACTTAATTTAAATGCCAGTTTCGCCAATAAAATGGCGCTGCCTGGCCGTATAGCCTTTATAAGCCAGAGCGGAGCCTTATGTACGTCAATACTGGACTGGTCGGTAAAACAAAAAGTGGGTTTCAATTATTTTGTGTCTGTGGGCAGTCAGGGGGATGTAGGTATACACGACCTTATAGACTACTTCGGCTCAGACTCCAAGACTTCATGTATACTCATATATATGGAGTCCCTTACAAACGCCAAACGCTTTATGAGCGCTGCCCGGGCTTTCGCGCGCACCAAGCCCATCATTATACTTAAGGTTGGCAAAAGCGCGGCTGGCGCAGCGGCCGCTATGAGCCATACCGGCAGCCTCTCTGGTGATGACGCCATATTTGACGCGGCCTTTGAGCGCGCAGGCGTTATCCGTGTTAACACCATAGCTGAGCTGTTTAACGCCGCTCAAACTCTCTCCAGTCAGCCCCGCCCCCGCGGCAATCGTCTGGCCATTGTTACAAACGCCGGCGGGCCGGGGGTTATTTCTTCAGATGAACTGTCCGGCATGAATGGCGAGATTGCCAAACTTTCCCAGGATACTATAAATCACCTGGGTACATTTTTGCCCGCGGCCTGGAGTCACGGCAACCCCGTAGATGTACTGGGGGATGCCGATGCCGCCAAGTATAAGGGCGCGGTGGAGGCCTGCCTTAAAGACGCCAATACCGATGGTGTGCTGGTAATTCTCACTCCACAATCCATGACAAATGCTGAGGATATTGCCCGGCAAATTACCACTCTGAGGGGAACCGGTATAAAGCCCATCCTCACTTCCTGGATGGGGGCCGATGATGTGGAAAAGGGTAAGAGTGTGCTGGAGCAGGCGGGTATCCCGGTTTTTAATACACCAGAAAGCGCTGTGCGCTGTTTTATGTATATGTACCAATACTCCCGCAATATCAAATTGCTGACAGAAACACCCGAGAGCGAGCCGCGGGAGTTCAGCCCGAACAGGGACGCCAACAAGCTTATTATAAAAAAGGCGGCCGCTGAAGGCCGCAAGGTGCTTACAGAATATGAAAGCAAGCTGTTCCTGGCAAATTATGAAATACCCATTGGCGAGTTTAAAATAGCCACAAACATGGAGGAAGCCGCAGATATAGCCGCGGAGATAGGCTTTCCTGTAGCTATGAAAATTCTCTCTCCCGACATTCTGCATAAAACCGATGTTGGAGGTGTGCGCATTAATGTATCTACCAGAGAAGAAGCCATGAGGGCCCATGAGGACATTATGGCGGGGGCTGCGCGCCATAAGCCCGAAGCCCGGCTGGACGGCATATTGGTGGAAAAAATGGTAAAAAAACGCTTTGAGTTGTTTGTGGGCTGTAAAAAGGACCCAATCTTTGGGCCCGTAATAGTTTTTGGCCTGGGCGGCGTTAATGTAGAAGTTTTCAAGGATACTAATATTGGTCTACCTCCTTTAAATATGGGGCTTTCACGGCGTCTTATAGAGGATACAAAAATATTTACACTTCTTAAGGGCTATCGAGGCATGGAGGGGGTTGAATTAAAATCTCTGCAGTTTTTACTTTTGCAATTCTCTTACTTAGTTATGGACTTTCCTGAAATAAGTGAGTTGGATATCAACCCCATAGGTATAGATTCCAAAGGCAGCTCTGTGCTGGATGCCAAAATAATTCTGGATGAAAATATCCTGAAGAACCCTGTTGAACCATACTCTCACCTGGTAATAGCTCCATATCCGCGACATTATGAGCGGCGTACAAAATTGAATAACAATGTGGATATTTTCTTAAGGCCTGTGAAGCCGGAGGATGAGTCCATAATGGCTGAAATGTTCACCAGATTCAGTGAGAGTACCGAACGGTTCAGGTTTTTTCAATTTATCAACAGCGTTACTCACGATATGCTGGTGCGCTATACCCAGAATGATTATGACAGGGAAATTGCCATTATGGGTGAGGTTAAGGAAGATGGCATAAAGAAAATGGTTGGCGTGGCGCGCCTTATGGCTGACCCTTACAATGATAACGCTGAATTTGCCATTGTTGTTGCTGACCCCTGGCAGAAACAGGGGCTGGGCAACCAGTTTACAGACTATATGCTGGAGATTGCCAGGGAGCGCAAGCTTAAAAAGGTGTACGCCCACTTTCTAAAGAATAACCACGCTATGCGTCATATCTTCGAAAAAAGGGGTTTTAAGATTACGCCCAATGATGATGTCGACAGGGCAGAACTTCTGATAAATTGAGCATGCTTTTTGCTAATAGGTTAATATGCAGAAGAATCTAGATGAATTAAAGAATCAGCACCATAATGTTATCCTGGACAGTGTGGCTGATGGAGTATTTACAGTGGATCATGGCCGTAAAATAACCAGCTTTAATAAAGCTGCAGAGGATATTACAGGTATTAAGAGGAGGAATGCTATTGGCAAGTTTTGCTATGAGGTGTTCCGTGCTAATATCTGCGAGGGTAATTGCGCTCTGGAGCGTACTATGAAAACCGGTCGTAAGGCCATTAATAAAAGCGTTGATATTATAAATACCCAGGGGGAAAAAATACCCATCAGCATAAGCACTGCTTTATTTAAGGATGCTGCTGGTTCCATTATTGGTGGCGTAGAAACTTTTCGCGATCTTTCCATGGTGCAAAATTTAAAACGGGAAATAGAAAAACAGTATTCCTTTCAGGATATCCTCAGTAAAAACTTCAAAATCCGTAATATTTTTAATGTGCTGCCCGATATATCTGAGAGCGGAAGTACTGTACTCATAGAGGGGCCCAGCGGCAGCGGCAAGGAGCTCTTTGCCAGGGCTATACACAATTTAAGTAAGCGCCGTAAACAGCCTTTGGTGGTTATTAATTGCGGCAGTCTACCCGACACCCTGCTGGAGTCTGAACTGTTCGGTTATGTAAAAGGGGCTTTTACAGACGCTAAAAAAGATAAACCAGGCCGCTTTGCGCTGGCAGAGGGGGGTACATTATTCCTGGATGAAATTGGTGATATTTCACCCGCGCTGCAGGTGCGTCTGCTTAGAGTGTTACAGGAGAGGGAATACGAACCCCTGGGTTCTGAGGCTCCTGTTAAAGCCAATGTCCGAATAATAGCGGCTACTAATAAAAATCTTAAAGATCTGTTAAAGAAAGGCGTCTTCCGAGATGATTTGTATTACCGTTTGAATGTCGTTAAGCTGGAGCTTCCGTCTCTGGCTGAGCGTAAAGAAGACGTACCTATTCTGGTAGAACATTTTATACGCAAGCTTAATCTTAACGGGAATAAAAATATTGAAGGAGTGTCAGAAGATGTTCTGGCGCTTTTTATGCAGTACAACTTCCCGGGTAATATCCGCGAATTGGAGAATATTCTTGAATATGCTTACATTATGGCCCATGGCTCCTTTATTACCTCTGGCTGTTTACCCGTAGATTTTATTAAAGATACTGAAGGTGTATCGGATATAGACTCTGCCGGCAAAAGCCTTAAAGCAACCGAGTTAGATTTGATTAAAAAAGCTCTTGATGAGAATGGTTGGAACCGCTTGATTACGGCCAGACAATTGGGCATTGATAAAACAACTTTATGGCGTAAGATGAAGCGCTTTAATATAACACGAGTACTGTCTGATTAAAGCGTGCTTTAATATAACACGGGTTGTGGCTACTTAAAGCTGGCTTTACCAATAGTGCAATATGCATCTTTGATGGTGCAATGTGCAATCCTTCTCCGCACTACATTTAATAATTCCCTTTGTAATTCCCGGCTCCTTACTTGGCATCAAGTTTGCGCTATTTCAGTGTAATTCATCTGGGGTATAATTATGAAACTTGGTATAACTGTTTTTAACAATCGAATCGCGCCCAGGTTTGATACCAGCTGTAAATTACTGGTAGTAGAGGTAGAAGGTGACCGGGAAATATCGCGCAGCCAGGTAGAGCTGGATAATATAAACATAACCAGGAAGATTCAGTGCCTAAAAGATGCAGGTGTTACCACTCTGGTGTGTGGTGCCATTGAAAATTATGAGCGCCTCATTATTAAACATGAGAATATAGAGCCCATTACGGGTATTACCGGTGAAGTGGAAGATATTCTCAGGTGGCTTATAGTCGAAAAATGGCTGCCACGGGTCTGTTTCTGGGATCATGCCCAGTGTAAGGGCCTGGGGTGGAAGTGGCAGGGGTCACAGGGTATGGCCGGTAAAGGCGCTTTTAAACAGGCTGGCTGCAATCGTCCTACTGCTACTAAGCCGTCTGCTGGTGGTCACCGCTGCCCTCGGGCAGGTCTTGCCGAGGCTTCAAACCAAACGCCCGCCGATGATAAAAATTCTCTATGATAATAACGCCGCTCCCGGTCCTGGTGGAGCTGGGAAGGGGGAATTTAAAACAGGATGGGGTTTCTCCTGTCTGTTATTTAATGAAGTCCTCTTTGATACCGGCAATGACTTTGCGCCCTTAAAACAGAACTTTAAATTGGCCGGTATCGGGCTTGAAAGCGTTAAAAAGGTTGTAATTTCCCATGAACACTGGGATCATAAAGACGGATTGTGGGGTTTGTTAAAACAGGTGTCAGGACTTTATGTATATGTATGCAAAAGTTTCAGCTCAGATTTTAAGGATAAAGTGATAACTGAAGGAGGCGTTGTTATTGAGACCTCTCCAGGGCAATGTATATCCCCCGGTATCTTTTCTTCCGGGGAAACAAGGTTTATATATAAAGGCCAGGCTATGTATGAACAATATGTGATAATGAGGGAAGGCTATCTTAAAGCTATGATAACAGGATGCGCACATCCGGGTATAATTAATCTGGCGGGCCAGTTAATACAATCAAGCATGGGGTTGGGTTTAGATCTTCTTCTGGGGGGCTTCCACTTTATGAATTCTGATAGTCAGCAGGTAGAGCAGGCAGCCAATGACTTAAAGGTTATGGGCGTAAAACGTGTGGCCCCTTGCCACTGTTCAGGCGATTTGGGTAAGGAAATTTTTAAAAGTGTTTTTAAAGAAAATTACCTGGATGTTGGAGCGGGGAGTGAGGTGTTTTTATAATTGAGATCATTGGGCTCTCAGGTATTATTCTGTACAGCCGCAACCTTTTTCGAGGTCCTCACTCTGCTCCAGCAGGTGTTCAAAATCTTCTGTTTCAACAGGGTTAAAAGCAGGGCTGATATTATAGGGCAGTTCAATGTGCCCTGGTTCCTGGGCAAGTGCAGGTAACTTTGGTAAAAGCCTGAGAGCGCCATACCACCTGAGATTGACGCGGCCCTCTGTAAAGGAATAGCCGGGCCTGGTGGAATAGCGGCGGTTATACTCCAGGCTGAATTCAAGTTTGGTGCGCCTGGAAGCTTTGTATATGATACCAGGATTCCTTTTAAAAAGGATATCCCTGGTTCCGTCATTAAAATCGGGAAAATAATCGTCCGAAAGAAGCAGGTTTATAAACCCCAGCAGACGGTCTGAATAAAAACCGCGTTGAATATTAAATAAAACGCTGCCCCCCCTAAGGTTATAAATGACCTCCTGGGCCAGGTGGTAGTGCAGGGCAACGACTCCTGTATAAGTGAGTGAATACCTGGACAGGGCAGGGCCTGAAAGCGTGAGGTCGTACTCCCAGCGGGTGTGATCCATAAGGCTGAAAATACGGCGGCCTGCTCCCAGATTTAATTTGAATGACCTGGACCATTGAAGACCCAGCTCCAAACGATGAAATTCATAAAGCCACTGGGTACCCACAGGCAGCAGGGCTTCTATAGGCGCCCTTGTCCTGGTGGAAGGTGGCGACTGGTTTAAAATGTAACTTCCAAAATAGTAGGAGGGGATAATAAAAAAAGCCCCAGATGCTGAACTCGACTGCCGTGCATTGAAGCGGAAGCCCGCTCTGAAACTGGGTATAGCATAGCTGAAAACCGATGCTTCGTCTAAAAAGTAGTAAAGGCCGTTGATGGTCAGGTTGGAAAAGGGCTGCCAGCGGATGTTTGGGAAAGGCTCCCAGGTTAGACGCGATTTTATATCCAGAAGTGGTGAGCCGGCTTTATCGGTTGGAGTAGTGGTGTCGATAAAAGTTATGGGCTTGGTACTGCCCCCGACACCCGCACTCATAGAGAGCGATAACGGCCCCTGCCATCCGGGGTAGGAGAGCCTGAGGGCTTGCCTATATAAGGCTTCGTCCTCCCTGTACATGGCTGGAGCCGTGGTTGCTTTTTGTAAGCTGATCCGCCCAGCATGGACCTTGCCTAACAGGGAATTGTTTACTGAACTTAGTAAGTGTGTGCGGCAGGTAATTGGGGGCGGAGCCCCGATTATGGAATGATTCAGCAGCACCTCGGCTTTATCGAACTGGGCCTGTTTAATAAATGCCCAGGCAAGCCATTGTTCAATGTCTCTGTCTGCGGGCGCCCTGTCCAGGTAAATGCGAAGGCCCTCTGAGGCCATTTCATAACTTTCCTGATTGAAATAACCAGCAGCCAAAAGAAGATTTAAAGCCTTATTGCGTGGATCTTTACCGACTACACTGTCTAAAAAGTTAATGGCAGAAGGAATGTGACCACTGTCTAATAAACATTGAGCGCGCAGCAATGGATCTTGAAGACTGCATAACGTGCCATTTTGGCCGTGTATAGTATGGATTACGGCTGAAAAACATAACCAGAATAAAAAGTAGCTGATAATAAGAGTGCGATTGAACATGCGTATTTATGTTACCCGTTTACTTCATGGCTCACGGCTACATGGCTTTACGCCGGTGCAGGCCCGTTTATGGGATGTAGCTCTTTTAATATAAATATATGCATCAGCAGTGCCATTGGTTTTTAAATAGCTCCCGGAGAGGAACTGTTGCACAATGCAATATTTGTTAAGGTGTTTATGGAGGAGGATAAGAGTATACCTGTAAGAATGACGAATCCCTTGGTGAATTACTACGATAAAGCCTGCATTTAAATAGTTTGGTATTATTATGAAGACACCACTGGATTGTATTCCCTGCTTTGTAAAGAAGGCGCAATTGGTCTCCCGACCGGTTACTTACGATCAAAATATACACTGCTGGGTTATGTAAGCGGTTGCACAAAATATCAGTACTATGGATTTATACAATTTACCGCTTGAACTCGCCGTGATCACTTACCGCACTATTAGCAATATTATAGGTATGTCCTTTTTGTATTTGGCGTAAGACTGGATCTCCTTGAGATGACTTAGAGTTGATTTAATGTTAAAGAAAAGGGCATGGGTGCGGGCATCTATGCTACTGAGCTCCTGCTGGAGTGGGTTTGTAAGCTGGATGAAAAAATCTTGAGATGATTGGGTGCCCCCTTTAGCGTATTGTTGAAATATTTGATCTTCATTAAGGCCATATTGCAGCCGTAAGGTTTGCTCTATGTTACGGACATTATAAAGCTCGTTCTCCAGAGTGTGTAGTTTTAAAACTGCCTGTGAAAGCTCTTGTTTAAGGGAGGCGTTTTGCAGAGTGTAGTACTCATAGGATAATTCGTGATGGAGAAATAAGAGTATGGAACTAAGGAAAAAGGCTATGCCGGAAAAAAATAAGACAGAAAGGATAATTGTAAGATATTTGCCAGTGGGGTTAATGGTAATAAAGCGCGTGGGTTTTAGGACACTGCTTTGAATCGTGATAACGTACGGAATTGGTTTCATTATGCAGGATAAGAAAAAGAGGATTTTCTTAAGAAATGTAAATTGAAGTGGTCTCAAATTATATCGTAATGTTTAGGGGTATTTCAAGGAAATATATAAGCAATTAAGTCCCTCATATATTCAAATGGTTCAATGCACTACAGTTTACATGTTTTCACTATCGCGTAAATTAGCGTTGCCCTCTTGGCTCCTTAATGTATAGCATAAAAATAATTAATAACATACTTGTTTAAAAGTTATTTCTATTAAGTTGAAGCCTTTTTTGTCTTTGTACACGTAAAATATTTATGCCGTCCAGAATCAAATTCAAAGTGGATAACGGCACTTTAATTCTGCCCTGCACTTTTTCGGTTGTATGGGGAATATGAAACGTACCCTCTTCTAATCTTTTGTAATAAATCGCATACCCGCATTTATTCCAAAAAAGAATTTTAGTTCTGTCACGTCTTTTATTTAAAAACATGAACAGATGACCAGATAAAGGAACTTTTTTGATTGCTTAAACCATCAAAACTTCATTTCATTCACCCTCAGAAAGCCGTGTATTTAAGGCCTTTACAACCATTTTTCTTTCAATATCCTGTTCTGGATCTGGCGAAGCTTCTATCTGTCTGCCATATTTAAAATAAGCAGAATTTACTAATTCATTTTTCTTGTCATATATTATCTGTATTCCATGTTTTTGATTATCAGCATAGTTTGAAATTTTAAATATTTTAGGGCTCAAGCGAGATATAAATAAGCCGTGCTTATCACCATTTACATAAGTGGCTTCTGACAATAACTTTCCTTCTGGCCCATAATACTTTTGTTTTCCATGCAAAATACCATTTGAATAGTTATCTACTTGTCTAATTCTTCCACTTTCATAATAAGATTTTTGTATACCATGATTTTCTCCTGAGAAAGATTTTACTTTCATATCATTTTTCCTACATGAAAACAAAAAGAGCAAAAAAAGGATAATCATCCAGAATGAAAATTTCATGTTCTCTCCTTATAGGTGTTCAAGTTTTTTCTGTTGCCATTTCATACTTTCTAGGTTGCTAATATTTAACGTAAAGGCTTGTACTGCACTAAAACATTCATTTTGTACTTATTCCTTATATTTAAAACATTGATCGTACATAGGGGGCTTCAGTTTAAGTTCCTTTCTTTTTTTATCTATGTGACTTAACATCTTATGGGCCGCCTCTATTGGATCTTCTTCAAAAGCCCATTTCCCCCCAACTTCCTCCTCGATTTCTTCGGTAAGATATTTATGGACGTTTTGACTGCCCATTATGGGAAGCGGTTTACCAATCATGGTATACACCCCCGAAGCCACAAAATACATTCCAATTGAAACAGCCTTTTCAGACATCCATTCCGGAGCAGCTCCTGCAGCGGGTAAATCGGATATATCATTACCCAGTCCTCCTTCAGCAACGATATTCGCCAGCGTTGTAAGTATCCGACTATTATCCACACAAGAGCCTAAATGAAGAATGGGCGGAATGCCAACAGCCTGGCATATTTCCTGCAGCCCCTTACCAGCATATTCAAATGCCGCTTCGGGTTTGAGTAACCCGTGTTTTGCGCAGGTAACCGCATTACACCCAGTTGTTACGACAATCACATCATTTTTAATAAGTTCCTTAACCATTTTAATATGCCCTTCTTCATATTCCACATTTGGATTGGAACAACCAATGACACCGGCAGCTCCGCGTAATCTTCCGGATATTATCGCGTCATTTAATGGACGGTATGACGCCCGATATTTACCACCCAGCATTTCAGAAATATATTCAGCTGTAAAACCGGCTATGCATTTCTCTGTTACATCAGGGATATGTACTTTACTCGCGTTTCTATTTGGAAAATTATCTATTGCGATCTCAAGAATTTGAGTGGCAATCTCCACCGCTTTATCCTCATGGAATTCTATATGCTGCACACCGGGCATTTTACATTTTGGTGAGGTTGTGACAAGTTTCGTATGAAAGCAATTCGCCACGGTACTCAACGCAGGCATCAAGCACTGGACATCAACAACCATCATATCTACCGCACCGGTTACAATGGCGAGTTCCTGCTGCAGGAATGAACCGGCTACCGGTATACCGTGTCTCATAAGTATTTCATTGGCTGTACAACAAATCCCACTTAAAACGATTCCCTTTGCTCCCTTAGCCTTTGCTTTATCCTTAAGCTTTTCATCATTAGAGAGTAGAGCAATTACATCTGATAGAGTGGGTTCGTGTCCATGGACTATGATATTTACACAGTCTTTGTCAAGAATACCAAGATTGGCTTGAGAACGCACAGGATTAGGTTTTTTAAAAAGAATATCAGACAGTTCCGTTGCAACCATGGAGCCTCCCCAGCCATCTCCCAGGGCGGCCCTCATGCCATGCCTCAGTATGTTTTTATAGTCGCAATCTACTCCCATATGGGTACGATGCATTATCTCTACTATTTCCCTATCTACAGCACGGGGGTGTATATTGAGGTTCTTCCAAAGCTCTCTTCTGGCCTTAGGTGCGTTTTCCGCAATTTTTATTTCCCCTTCATAACGGCCGAATTCTTCCAAAGCCGCCCTGGCCACCTCTTCTGCTATAGTATTGATTTCTTTCCTATCTGTCTTAATGCCATAAATGTCAGCAACCGCCATCAATTTTTCCTTGTCTTTCACCTGGTAATCGCTGTTAGGATCTGTGGCTGCCATAAGTAAGGTGTGCGCAATGTCTCTTCCATGATCAGAATGTGCTGCCGCTCCAGATGCAATCATTCTAATCAGGTTTCTGGCTGCAATCGTATCAGCATTTGCTCCGCAGACTCCTTTCTGAGGACCTTTGCCAAAAGGATCTATGCGGCAGGGACCCATACTGCAGATCTTGCAGCAAATCCCCAAAGAACCAAAACCGCATTGTGGCTGCATTTTATCATAACGGTCCCAGACAGTTTCTATGTTTTCGGTATCTGCAAGCGTGACCATTTCTTGTGATGCCCTGTCTGCATGTTTTAACTTTATTGCCATTCGTCACCTCATATGTTTTAAAAGTTAATATTCAACCTGTGTATGTTGATTTCAATATTTTTTTCCACCCTTGGAAGTATGTTCACCTTTTCAGCCTTTGATGCTGTAATTGTTTTCTTTCTCAAATTGATAATAAATTCTCATAACATTTTAGAATTCATAGTTATATAGCGAATATTGTGCCACATATACTTAGTTAGTTAGTTAATGCTATTTTACTGGTGTTTATTTCTGGATTTATTAAACCTGGCGCTTACCCGAAGGTTTTCCTCCAGACCTGGGTATACATTCGGGGATACACGCCTTGCCCTCAAATGGCATAGCGCCATAACCCTCCCGCCCAGTTACCCACACAATGCCTGGGAACCCGATCACATCCGCCTGCCTTACAGATTAAATTCCACCCAAAGCAACCCGGATATGGAATCCGGTTTCCACCGACTGCTCCAGCAAAGCGAAGACATGGAGCCCTTTTTGTTTGCAACCCTGCAACCAAGCCTGCTTGCAAAATGCAACCTTATTTATTGATTTTAATTTTTCTTTCTAAACCTAAGAAACTTTATAATCAACGATTACCCAAGGTGCAGTATCTCACCCGCCTTTTGGCATGCTTATTGCCAATAATTTAGCGAAGTAATGATTTACCTTTTTAAAAAGGAGCCATAATAATGCCAAAAGGTGACGGAACCGGTCCAATGGGCCAAGGCCTTGGTACTGGGAAGGTAATGGGTAGATGTAAAGGTCAAGGCAGAAGGGGGAGCGCATTCACCGACGGTTCAGGCGAAAATTGTATATGCTTGAGTTGTGGGGATAAGATACCCCATAAGCCAGGGCAGCCATGCAATCAAGAGATTTGCCCAAAGTGTGGTAACACCATGATAAAACATTGAAAAGGGATGAAAATGAAAATTGCCATTGCCAGCGGTAAGGGAGGGACAGGCAAAACCACAGTTGCCACTAACCTGGCTGCAGCTCTATCTGAAAAGGACTTAATTGTAACCTACCTTGATTGCGATGTAGAAGAGCCAAATGGGCATATTTTTTTAAATCCTGTTATAGAGAATGTTATTTCAATCGGAATACCTGTTCCGGAAGTGGATGACAGAGTATGTGATCATTGCAAGAAATGCGCTGACATTTGCCAATTCAATGCTATTGCCTGCTTTCCCCAAAAAACCTTGGTATTCTCCGAATTATGCCATGGATGCGGTGGATGTATGCTCGTATGCCCTCAGAAGGCAATTAAAGAAAAACAAAACATAATTGGTGTGGTGGAGAAGGGAAATGCCGATAAGGTTCGCTTTGTTCAAGGCAGGCTAAATGTAGGCCATGCTATGTCTCCGCCCCTGATTCGCGCCGTCAAACAGGAGGGGAAAGGTGAAGGGGTTTATATTTTTGATTGCCCGCCGGGGACGTCATGTCCGGTAATCGAAGCTATCAGGGATGTTGATTTTACAATTCTGGTAACTGAACCAACACCATTCGGGCTCAATGATCTTAAGTTGGCTGTGGATATGCTCCGTGAGCTTAAACAGCCGATGGGAATAATTATTAACCGTTACGACATTGGTGATAAAAACGTTGAAAAGTATTGTCTGGAAGAAAAACTGGATGTCTTATTGAAGCTGCCTGATAACAAAATCATTGCACAAGCGTATTCACGCGGACAAATGGCGATAAATGCTTTACCGGAATACCATGTATATATCAAAACATTATTTAATAAAATAAAGAAAAGGTTCCCTAAATGAAAGAAATTGTCATAATAAGCGGAAAAGGAGGTACCGGGAAAACAAGCGTGGTAGCCAGTTTCGCCGCCCTTGCTTATAAACCGGTTCTGGCAGATTGTGATGTGGATGCCGCCGATCTCCATCTAATTCTTTCACCAACCATCAATTATCAAGAAGATTTCATTGGAGGGAAAAAGGGGAAAATAAACCCAAAGAAATGTAATAGTTGCGGGCATTGCCTTGAAGTTTGCCGTTTTAATGCTGTTAAAAAAAAAGAAGACAAGGCAGCAACTCTTCTTCCAGTCTACAGCATTGACTCAATAGCGTGCGAAGGTTGCGGCATTTGCGCCTGGTTCTGCCCCCAGGAGGCAATTGAATTCAAAGAAGCTGTGAGTGGTAAATGGTTTATATCCGATACCCGGTATGGGCCTATGGTGCATGCCAGACTGGGAATTGCGGAAGGGAACTCAGGAAAACTAGTGACTATAGTAAGAAGGAAGGCCCAGGAAATAGCCAAAGAAAAGGGCTGTAAATATATACTTATTGACGGCTCTCCAGGCATTGGTTGTCCTGTGATTGCCTCAATTACAGGCGCTGACCTGGTATTAATTGTAACAGAGCCCTCTTTATCAGGAGAGCACGATCTTGAGCGTGTAGCGGAGTTAATAAAACATTTTAATGTTCCGGCTATGTTATGTATTAGTAAATACAATATTAACCCTGAAATCAGCCTTCAGATTGAAAAGAAAGCCAGTCTGTATGGTATTTCCACCGCAGGGAACATCCGTTACGATCAGGCCGTAACCAAGGCTCAAATAATGAAAGCTACAGTTGTAGAGTATACGGCAGGTGCTGTGGCTCAAGATATAAAAAAGGTTTGGTCAAAAGTGGTTAGCTTTTTAGAAGCAAGGGAGACCGTAGCTCAATAAAGATTAACAAATGTATAGTTCCCATAACACACGTTCAGGGGTAACTGAAGGCCGGCAAATTAATATTTGATATTTTGAAACAAACATTATCTCACATACAAAAAGGAGAAAAACATGAGGATAGCAATCTCATCCAAAGGGAATACGCCCGAAACTGAAGTTGATTTACGTTTTGGACGGGCTCAAAATTTCCTGATAATGGACACTGAAATTGATGACTTTGAGGTAGTTGACAATACACAAAATTTGTACGCATCTCAAGGAGCAGGTATTCAAGCTGCGCAAACCTTAGCTGAAAAATCTGTAGAAGCGGTAATTACCGGCCATTGCGGTCCTAAGGCTTTTAAAACTTTACAATCAGCGGATATAAATATCTTTGTTACCCTTCCCGAGACGGTAAGAACTGCCTTTGAAAAGTTTAAAAATGGAGAATTGAAGAAGATAGATCAGGCAGATACTGTTGGTCATTGGTAAATATCATATCACAGGCAATTGTTGCATCTTTTCGGGTATGGGAATCCGGCTCCATTGCCTGGTGGGTATCTCCAACTCTTCAATTATCAGCCCCGCCTGCTCATTGATATGGTATTCCTGCGGATGATCAGGGCCAACCAAGATGATTGGGGAAATAAATCTGTAGGCAAACTCCTCTAAGGGCATATTCCCAAAACTAATGCCTTGCTTAATGTATGGGATTATTAAAAGCTGGTAATCCTTTTTCTTTAAACAATGCCTGAGTTCAAGGTTGTGCCTATGACTATTACACACTTTAAATCCCACATCAACGAAATCACCCAAAAGGGATTCATAATATTCTCTCATCTTTTTTTCTGAATTAATCTGCTTTTTTATATCAATCTCGGGATTAAGGCTGCATTTGGAGGGATCGAGGGAAGCTGAAATAGTATATGGTGATTCCGCGAAATTAAAAATATTAAGCTGATATGAATGCGTCTTGCTTAAATGAAAGGCAAGATCGAATGCCCAGTTCCCCACTTCGCTAAAATTCGCCACAAGACCTATTTTGTCAATTCGAATATATGTCATATCTTCCCTTTTAGTTTAAAAATATATTTCTTTAAGGCATAAAATATATACAACCATTTAATTACTTAAGTGCTGATTCTGGCACCTTTAAACAACCAACTATTACTGCAAGGCGCTTCCACATTGGGAATACATGATTTGATTAAATTCCCGGCAAAATATGCGTTAATGGCCTCTTTTACAGTACCTGCGGTGTTTTGATAAACATCTATGTTACCTTCAATCAAAGCTCGGAGTGCTTTTGGCCTACAGTGGCCGGTAATAAGTGTTGTTACTTTTAGATGTATAATTGCCTGCGCTGCTTGAATATCCGAATCGTGGGGAGGTAGAGTTTCCAAATTCCGCCTGCTGGAATACGTTTCCCAGGCCTTAGTTTCTGTGTTGTGGATCACATAATATCGTGCACATCCAAAGCGTTGATCTATTGGAGAATCCATGGTCTCTCCGATTGATGTGACTGCTATTTTCATTACTTTTTCATAATTTAAATCTGAAGAATATTATTAAAGTCGAATACGTAAATGTGACAATAAAAAAACATTACTCTTTTATCTCATGATACAATGAGGAGAAAATTTTAACCTGCCTGACGCATTTCTGAAGGGGTTTGCGGCTTTGACTCAAAGGACTCAGGAATTATCAACCGGCCTGAGCGCCACAGGTAAAGCACTTCTTTAACGGAACCCGATATATTTGGCACCAACTGAATACCACATTGTATTAGTATGCTTTTTATTGTGATAGGCATGAAGCGTTCAACTCCAGTGCAAAATAAGAATTTTACATCATACTGTTTTAAATTCTGCCCCCACACTAATGGGTACCAACCCGCCCTTAATTCAAAAGGCTGGCTAATTACAGTATAATTATCCAATTCAAGGCTGAAACTCGCACCGGGACATAAAGGCACCATATTTTCGCAGTCTGTAACTAAGGCAATATTCATAGTGAAATAATTTAATCGCATAATTCGTGCCATAAGTTTGAATACCATGAAAATTGATAATTGGAAGAGAATAATGAATTTGTAATTGGTAAAGTCAATCACGATTACTTGCATAATGCAAATATCCTCATGGTAAATTCGCATATTGCAAATAATATCATTAGGAACAGTCTTCTAGTTTTGATTAGGAATATAAGATTTGTGTCATCATTTCTGGTCCTAATTAAAATCAATATATAAAGTGCCATATTTAAAGTTTTTTACCAAAATGATTCGCGTTATACAAATTTAAGCTGCAGCAGTTTTTAAAATTATAATTAGCGTGCATATTTATTAATGGCACAATTTTCGCTGACTTAAATTTAATTGCCATATACAATACTTGTACCGCATTAAAGCCTTTTCTTAAAAATAGGATGGAATATAAAAGATGGACACTGATATTGTTGTAATAGGTGGAGGTGTCGCAGGTTTGACAACTGCCTTTGCTCTTGCAGAAATGCGGTTTGACGTAGTGTTACTTGAGCGAGAATCTGAATTAGGCGGCCATGCTGCGCAGTGGGCTTGTATGGCCACAGACACTTGCGGTAAATGTTTTGCCTGTACTATAGCAAAAGATATTAGCAATGTCCTTAATCATCCGCATATCAAGGTCCTAACCCAGGTAGAGGTAGAAGAATTTAACGGCGAAATTGGTCAGTTCACATTGTCAATTTCACCGGCCTTAAATAAACAACAGCCTTTGCACCACTCCATAGGGCCGACACTAAAACCCGGTGAACATATTTCGGTAAACTGCGCATCGATAATGCTTGCCACCGGGTTTAGAGAGTTTAATGCTGCTCAAAAAGTTATGTTGTCTTACGGGCGTATCCCTGAAGTATTGACAATCAAAGATGTTGATCTTGCTCTTAAACAAGATGATATATCTTCCATTTTTCCGGAAAAGCCAATAACATCCAAAATTGGCTTCATTATGTGTGTGGGTTCGAGGGATAGGAAAAATGGAAGTGATTATTGTTCCCAGTTCTGCGGCAAAACAAGTGTAAGGCTCATTAACCGGCTGAAATACCTTAGGCCGGAATATGAATTTGATATGTATTACATAGATCTCCAAATCATGTGTAAGGAGTTCTGTACTTTTTATAATAAGATGCAGGATGCAATCACCTTCTATCAAGGCATCCCTGCAGAAGTGCTCAATGGAGCGGAAAAAGGTACAGCCAAGCTTTATGCACACAATCCTGAAACCGGTAATTTTGAAGAACGCGCCTATGATAGAATAGTGCTTGCCATAGGCATTGCTCCAGAACAGGCAAATGATAAACTTGCGAATCTTATGGGAATTTCTCTGAATCAGTTTGGCTTTTTCGAACACTCCCATTATGGAGGATCGTTTGTAACGCCAATACCCGGCATCTACCTCGCAGGAGCCAGCGCGGGGCCTGTAGATATAAACAGCTCCCGTCTCCAGGCCCTTGCAGCCGCACAAACAATAGCAGTTTTTATAAATACAGCTAAAAGTAAAGTAGCCTAATATGAGTTTCTGTATATGGGAGATTTTTTAATATGGGAAAAGTTGGAATATTCTTAGGAAATTACGGAAATACATTACAAAAGGATTTTCCTCTATCAGATTTAGAAAGCAAATTGAAATCGAAATTTGCTGTCGTCCATGCTTTATACGGAAACGATGATGAGAATAATAAGCAAATTTCCCGTATATGCGAAGAAGAAGGATTATCAGCAATTGTGCTGGGTGGTGCCCTGTCTAAATGGCAAACAGGTAAATATTCATTCAATAATAATAGTATCTCGGAAGCTATACCTGTTATTGAGGCCAATATCCGGGAGCAGTGTGGTTGGGCTTACACTGATGGTAAGGTTGTTTTAATAAAAGCTGAGCAGCTTATCCTAATAGCTGCAGCCCGTGCCATGAATACAAACAGAATTAAGCTGTCAAATAGGCGGATTATAAGGCGGGTAATGATTATTGGGGGCAGCAGATCAGCCTTTGAAGTTGCGAGAAGCGCTGCTCTAGCAGGGTTGGATGTTATTCTGGTTAAAAGTGGCCTTCATCCTGATACATTATTTCCCCCAGATGATGAGCTTATCAAAGATGTTACGTCAAATAACGAATTAGAAATAATTGAGGATGCTGAGTTATGCAAATTAACCGGTGAAGCGGGAAATTTTTTCGCTACCATAAAACAAGATAATGAAAGTACTCAGCATAATATTGGAGCTGTAGTTTTTGCTATTGAGCCGGATATTTTTCCCCTTGAACTGGAAAGCAGTCAAATCGGAGGAAAGGTACAGTCCATTAAAGCATTCATGGATGATCTTGCTGAAAATAATCTAGATTCCGAGACTGTCGGTTTTTGGCTGGATCGCGCCATGCCGGAAAGACATGATGTTATTGTAGCTGTCTTAAAATCTGCTACTGGCAATATTAAAAATGGAGGGAAGAGCTATATATTCCTCAGGAATATGCCTATTTTTGGACATCTTGGTCAAAAGGCGTATGATGAAGCCAGGGAAATTGGGGCGCAATTTCTGCGTTACGCCGAGGGGCATCCATTTTTTGAGCGCAGCGGAGATAGCATAGAAGCTTCTGTACAGGACGCTATTCTTAAGGATGTTAATCTAAAAGTTAAGCTTGATAGGCTGATAATGCCTTCTTTGATTATGCCCGGAGTCGGGATCTCAAATTTGAGGGATGTTTTAAATCAGCCATTGGATACTGAAGGTTTTCTGCAATCTGGAAATGTGCACCATCGTCCAGTATCATCTCTGAGAAAAGGCATATTTTTCGCCGGGAACTGTCATGACAATTTTGACCCGATGGAATCACGTTTGGAAGCAGAAGCTGTTACAACTCAGGTTATGCATATACTTCCTGACAAACCAGTTAATGTACCTTTTGGAATGGTGCGCATTGATAAGGGCAAATGCGCAAATTGCCTGACCTGTGTGCGTTCCTGTCCTCATGGGGCCATAGACCCTTATAATTTAAAGTCCTCAATAACCATTTTTAACAACGCCTGCTGGGAATGTGGAATATGCGCAACTGTTTGCCCTGGGCAGGCCATTGAGCATAGTAGTTTGTCCGATCTACAACTAGAACAAGCAGTTAAAACAGCGTGTATTGAAATTTCAGATTCAAAGCCGCTGGTAGTTTTTGCCTGCCGGCAATCAGCTGTCCCTTCATTGAATAAAGCCACTGAGATTGGCCTTTCACTGCCTGTAGAAACCACCATTATTGAAGTCCCCTGTGCCGGAAGGATAGGAGAAAAAGTGATATTTGACGCCCTTGTAAGTGGCGCAGGCAGGGTAATTGTGGCAGCCTGTCATCCCGATATATGTAGGTCCCTAAGGGGCAATACTCTTGCACGCAAACGGGTTGAAAGGGTTAAAAACATGCTTTCTTCTATGGATTTAAATCCTGATTTGGTGCAATTCCACCCCATAGGGGCTAATGAGCCTTATCGCATGATCAACCTAATTAATAGTGCAGTGGAAGAGTACAGTGTGGTTGCCGCCGCTTTCCCTGCTTAATCAACTAGGAGATTTTAAATGACCGAAACCAGTATTGTTCGTCTGGATGAAATAAAAGAAACACCATTACGCGACGCTCTAGTGAAAGAAGCTAATTGGAAAGCTGATCTTAGCTATTGCATGGTTTGCGGAAAGTGTGCCAGCGTTTGTCCTCTTCATGGATATAATGAAATGGATCCACGCAAGGCTGTTCGTATGGTCTTAATCGGCAATGAACAGGATTTAATTAACCATGATTTTATTTTCCAGTGCACCTGCTGCGACAAGTGTACACTGGAATGCCCCATGGGTGTGAAAATCAGTAATATGATTACCCTGGCCCGTTCCATGAGAGCCATGGATGAAAAACCCGGTGGGGCTCAACTCACCTGTAATCTGCACAGGGAAAAAGGCAATAATATGCAAATTCCCACTGAAGAATGGATAGATACAGTAGACTGGATGAAGGAAGAACTACAAACGGAAATTCCCGAAATAGAAGTTCCATTTGACAAAAAAAACGCCAAGTATTTTGCAACCATAAATTCCAAACTACCCATGTATCATCCTATGGAGCTTCAAGCCATTTATAAAGTTTTTAATGCGGCTAAGGCCGACTGGACTATGCCGACAATATGGTGGGAGGGTACAAATTACTGCATGTTTTCCGGTGACTTGAAATCCTGGGAACACAACCTTCGCCAACAGGCTAATAGGCTGGAAGAGCTTGAATGTGAGATAATGGCTTATACTGAGTGCGGGCACGGTTATTTTGCCACAATGGCCGGATATGAGAAATTCGGCATTAAGCCAAAATTTAAAGTGGTACATGTAGTTAATTTATACGCACAATGGATCCGTGAAGGCAGGCTTAAACTAGATCCATCTAAGAACCCTATAAAAACCACTCTGCATGATCCCTGTAATGCCGGGCGCAAGTCTATTTTAAATGGATATCCCAATATTCTTGATGATTCCCGTTATGTTCTGGACAATGTATGCCAGGATTGGGTGGAAATGTGGCCAAACCGGGAATATAATTATTGCTGCTCAGGTGGCGGCGGTGCCTTAATTTCAGGTTTTGCCCATGCCAGAAATTACTATGGTAAAATTAAGGTGGATCAGATTGATAACACAGGAGCGGAACTTGTATGCACTCCCTGTGTAAACTGCATTGATGGGATTGGCGATCTTGCTAAAGAATACAAGCGGCCCTGGAAAAGTATCCATTTATGGACACTGCTGGCAAACGCGATAGTTCGGGACTAAAATAAGCTGAATTTTAATGTTTCTCCCATCTGGTATATTCTGTGCCAATTTTCGTTGCTTCTTAGATTAGATAATTAGTATTGGGGCCACAGTCCAGGAGGTTGAAGTTCGCCCTCCCGCCAATGTTCAAGCACTTCTAATACAGAGCCTATTGCATATGGTATTACGTTAATACCGTATCCTTTAATGACTCCATACAGAAATTGTTCAATACCTGAGCAAATCAGCAAATCCACGTCGTAGTATAATAGCTTCTTACCCCAGGATAATTTAGACCAATTATCAGTGTTTACAATACGACATTCATAGGTTTGGTTTTTTATTACCACCAACATAATATGGACGCCCAGGTATAATGAGGTGATCCTCCCTTGATCGACTGTTATTGCCAGATTCATAATTAATTATTGAACAAAGCATAAATCATGCCAATGCGAAATTAAGTAGTCTTATATCTGTCTAGTTTTCGATAAAGGGTACTGGGATCTATGCCTAGTTGTCGTGCCGCCATAACAGTATTGCCGTTTGTATTAATTAGCGCTTCTCGTATAGCCATTTTTTCGAAATCAACAAGAGTTATAGGTTTGGTTTTTGTTCTCTCACTATTATTAGCCAGTAATTCTTTTGGGAGGTGAGATGGGGTAATGATTGAATTTTTACATAGCACAAAAGCGTATTGTAAAATATTTTCCAGCTCTCTTATATTACCCGGAAAGCTGTAGCCCATAAGAATATTGAGCGCAGAGTCATTCAGAGCCTCTATATTTTTTCCAGTTTCAAAATTTAAACTACGCCGGTAATAGTCTATCAGCAGGGGTATATCGGATCGCCTGTCTTGCAGTGCAGGCAGTTCAATCTTTAGAACATTCAGCCGGTAATAGAGGTCTTCCCTGAAAGAGCCGGCCTTAAGCTTGTCTAAAAGCCGCTGGTTGGTTGCAGCAATTACTCTTACATCCGCGGGCACAGAACGGGTGGCTCCTAATGGCTCATACACTTTCTCTTGAAGCACCCGCAATAACTTAACCTGCAGCGCTGGAGAAACATCGCCGATTTCATCCAGAAAAAGAGAGCCCTCTCTGGCCAATTCGAACCTTCCCGGTTTGTCCTTTTTTGCATCGGTAAAAGCGCCTTTTTTATAACCGAAGAGTTCAGACTCCAGCAGCGTATCCGGAAGAGAACCGCAATTTACAGCAATAAAAGGTTTCTTTTTGCGCGGGCTTAGATTATGAATGGCCTTGGCAAAAAGCTCCTTCCCCGTACCACTGTCTCCCTCTATCAGAACAGAGGCCTCGGATGCGGCAATATCCGGTAAAATAGCAAACAGTTCATGCATTCTAGGATTACGGCTTATAATGTCCTGAAACGTAAAAGATTTGTTAATCTTTTTCTTCAGATTTTCTTCATCGGATAGATCTCTAAAAGTTTCAACTCCTCCAATTATTTTGCCCTTGGAATTCCGAAGAGAAGCAGCATTAATACTAATTAAAATAGGCCTGCCATTGCGGTTTATGATTTTTACAGGGCGATTGATAATGCTTTTACCTGTTTCCGCAACCTCTTTCAGAGTGCAATTTGTGCTGCAAATTCCAGTGCGGAAAACATCTCTGCATGGAAGCCCAATTGCTTCTTTGGCTGAAAAACCTGTAATTTTTTCTGCAGATTTATTAAAAAAACAGATAATTTTATTTTCATCAACAGCAAAAACTCCCTCTGCAACGCAGTTAAGGATAGTCTCTCGACTTGTAATATTAAGAATGCTTTTTGCGGAAACAGACTTAATTTTTTCATTTTCCAGGCCCTGCATAAGATTACCTTTTATATTGCAAATTGCATAATAATAATCAAATATTCGCAATTTGCAAATATTACCAAATGTAAGGACACGAAAGAAACACATGAGAACCAATCATAAAATTGGCACAATATTCGCTTGCTCATGAGTATAATTACAAAACTGGACAACGAAACGATATGGTTGGTCATAAACCAGTTTAAAAAAAAGGAAGATATACAATTTGTTGAAAAAGCCGGGTTATAGTAGGAAGGATTTTAATGACCGTATTGTTACTTAGCGGGGTTCCAGGTTCTTTGTCTGAGATAGCGGCGACCCTGGCAAAGCATGCTGAAGCTGTATTAGTTACGGCCCATTCTGGCGGAGAGGCTTTGAATATATTAAAAAATGAGACCGTTGATTTGGTAATAACCCAGGAAAAGCTTGGCGATATGACCGGTTTTAAATTCATTGAAGGAATGCTTTGCATTAACCCCATGATAAATTCCATCGTGATAGGCTCCCTCTCACCGGAGGAATTTCATAAATCTTATGAAGGCTTGGGAGTATTGGCACAAGTGCCTGCTGAGCCGGGAGAAAAACAGACCCAAGTTATGCTTGAATGTCTGAATACTTTAAAAAAAATACAAAGATAACGAAAATAAGAAACTAATCTTAACAAGCATTAACCAAGGAGATAATAATGAAAAATGCAAGAATAGCTATTCCGTCTATGGGGATCGGCGGGCTGGAAGCTCAAAGGGCCGGCCATTTCGGCCACTGCGATGTATTCACCTTAGTAGACGTAGAAGATGGAATAACTAAAAATGTTTCCATTATACAGAATCAGGAGCATGTCCAGGGGGGGTGTATGGTACCTGTGAATCTTTTAGCCGCTCACAAGGTCAACGCCTTGATTGTCGGGGGCATTGGGATGCGGCCTCTTATGGGTTTTAGGCAAGCGGGGATTGAGGTCTATCATGATGAACATAATACTGGAGTTAAGACTGCGGTGGAAGATTTTTTAGAAGGCAAATTATCATCAATTACAAATGAACAGGTTTGTGGCGGAGGGGCGCATGGTGGGTGATTAAATTCTGCTGGAAACCAGTCCTGAAATATTGATAGTAAGATTAAGGAAAAGAAAGAGAAATGAAAGTCTCCATTCATTTTCTAATTGAAATCATATTATGGATTTTTCCGTTTTTGTGTGTTGCCCACCCTCACATGTTCATTGATATTTCTACAGATTTTATCATGTCAGATACCGGGCTGGGGGGCATTAAAATTTCGTGGAAGTTTGATGATATGAATAGTGCATGGCTCATGGACGAATTTGACAAAAATAAGGACAAGGCCTTTAATAAAGCTGAGATCCAGACATTGTACCGTGAGGCATTTCGCTATTCCGGTAAGTATAATCATTTTGCCATCATCAACAAAGACGGTGAAAACCTTAATTTTAAGGATATTAAGAGTTTTAACGCCACAATAAATTCAGAAAACCTTGTTCTTTATTCCTTCTTTGGCATATGCACTGTCCCTGTTCAAGATTCTCTCAATCATTATATTTCAATTATTTTTCGCGATCCTACCAACTTTGTAGCATTTGAATTAGGCAAAACTACCACTACAACCCGGGCCGGAAATGCTATGGAAGCTGTGGTAACGGTCGTCGAAAAAGACTACACCCATAAAATAATCCTGCGTCTGAAAAAGAAATCATGAATACTTGTCATATACCCTTACTTTTTTATTTGTTTTTAACTTTTACATCTCAAATCAGCGCCAATTCTTTATTTGAGTCATCCGACAACCCAGAACCTATTCTCCAAAAAAAGCTGGAAACGCATCTTGTTAAAGAGCGTATGTTCCTTCCCTTTTTCCTGGAAAGAATTACCCATTATCAAAAAGCACTTTCATCGGGTTTAACAAAGCGAATACGTGATGCAAAAGAAAATTTAACCCTAAAACATATTTTTATGCTTCTTTTTCTGGCTTTTATCTATGGCATAGTACACAGCCTGGGCCCTGGCCATGGCAAACTACTTGTTAGTTCATATGCATTCACTCATGATGCGTGTATAAAAGACGCCATCAAAGCCGGCATCATTTTCGCTATTTTCCATACCGGCATTGCCATCTTAATTTTCTTTCTATTTAAATTTTATTTTAATCTAAACCGCTCTATCATCACTAATTCCCTTGGTTACTTTCTAATCGTAAGCGGTTTTATCATCACAGGACTGGGTGTGGTTCTTCTCTATCAAGCACTGATTAATACGCATACACCCGCAACAATGAGTAAGTACTCTTTTAAAAAGACATCCTTACCTGTTATTGCTGCTGCCGCCGGTATTGTGCCTTGCCCGGGCGCACTTCTTATTCTGGTTTTTTCCAATATTCTTGATATGCTTTGGATTGGTATCCTTTCTGTTATTGCCTTATCTGCCGGTATGGCGCTCACAGTCAGTGCCTTTGGTGCCCTGGCAACCGGCCTTCAAAAAACAGCAACTATTGCCTCCGGAGGAAAAAGTATATCCCTGGTGTTGCGCACTATGAGAATCATGGGAGCACTGATAATTATAGGACTGGGTCTTGTAATAATTTGGCTTCAAAAATAAGTTTGTACCAATTTATATAAAATGCATGATATGATTTTTTGCCGAAAAGTAATACGATTTATATATTCGTAACACTATTTACTCCTAAATAACGAAAGAGAAGGTTATTATGATAATTATTCGCTCATCTTTAATTATTGCAACTGTGTGCGCCTTCTATTGGTCTTGTGTTCTGGATAAGTCCAAAAATACGCCTGCCACAGTAAGACTTAAAAATGACTTTAATAATCCGGCTATGGAACGTAAACCCCCATGGACTATCTGTGAATCCAATTACCGGGGAGTGGAATTCGACAAAATACTGCTTGGAGATTCCAGCCAGGCCAGGGATGTTAACCCAGGTCTTGACTATGTTCTTATGGTATTGGCCTGGGACGATCCGGCCTGCAGCACTCACAACAGTCTGCCCGTGGCTAGTAAAAATGAAGAAGAAGTAGTAGATGGCCAGTTACGCGTTATTTTCCTCAATGCGCCCAACCATCAGGGCCCCTGTCCCCCTGAGGGCATCCAACCCATACCCCGGGCATTATATGAACGCATTCTTGCCCTTTGGCCTCAATACAGCTTCAAACCCTATGACCAGAGAGCGGAAAATCCTCAATGCGAAGAATAATAAGCTTTTTTCCTTCTATTTTTATCTTGTTTCTGGCAGCTTACTTATTACTTGGCTATCTCTCCTGCCAGTTTCAAGATCCGGAAGTTATTATCATTAACAAAACTTCCCCAGAAATAATGCTGCGCAATACAAGCTACAACGGCATTATCTGGAATACGGTACTCAATTTTAAGGATGCCACTTCGCCCCGCCGCTGCCTTACGGGTAAGGGGCATGTTCATTTTCAAAAAATGGACGTGCATGATTATTGCCGGCACCAAACGGAGTATGGGCTGCTTGACAGCGTATGCTGGTGCGATACAACTGCTTCTATTAAGGATAGCGACGTTATCGGTGCCGAACCGATCTGGTTCAATTACCGGACCATCTCCCGCCAGGAAGCTGGGTTTAATGATTTGATAATTTTTGAAATAACCCTGGATGACATAGAACAGGATTTCAGCATCTCCGGCCCATATGGTCACTAAATTCCCTTATCAATATATAAGTAGTTCCTTTTTTGCGCTTTTCCTGGCATGCATTCCAGCGCATTCGATAATAATAGATGGCCATTACATCGGCAGATATGCCCAGGCGCAGGTACAGGAAACTGACATATATGACACGGTAAAACCTGCCAATATTGATACAGGAAATGCGACTGGTGCTGTTTCAGATTATCAAACCTTGGAGTTGCCACCCCTAATAGTCCAAGATAAAATGGATATCGGCCGTGATGCCAGTGCTCACACAACCGTTATAACCGGAAGCCAGCTACGTAATAGCACCCGTGCCAATACGCTGGAAGCCACTTCCCAGCACTCTTCAGGCGTTTATGTATCCAGTCGTGGGACAGGGCTGCATGGTGTGGCCTCCGGGGCCTCAGGCAGCATTTCTATCCGCGGGCTTGGTGGTAGCCCCAATACCCAGATCCTTGTGGTCGAAGATGGAGCTCCCGATTACCAGGGAATTTTTGGGCATCCTATACCCGATGCGTTTTCCTCCGCTCTTATAGATCGGGTGCTGGTAGTCAAAGGGGGGGACGGAGTATTGTATGGTACTAACGCCTTGGGCGGAGCTCTTGTTATCGAAAACCGCTGGCCGAGGCATAAAGGATGGGAGTTTAATCAAGAAACCGTTTATGGGAGCTACAATATATTCCAGGACCGATCTAGTCTTTTGTTTAGCGCCAATGGCATAGATGCCGTAGGGTCGTTCTCAGCATTTACCACTGACGGCCACCGGGATGGTACGTCGGGTAAAAATATTATGGGACAATTAAGGTTCCGGAGACAGCTCCCGGGTGGAGGTAGTGTTTCCATCTCTGAAAGGATCGTCCATTTGGAAGGTTCTGATCCTGGCCCTATTTTTCATCCCACACCCGGCAACTGGTTTGATGTCACTAGAAATCGTATTCAGGGGCGCATGGAATATAAAAGAAAACATTTTAGGATTCAAACCGCATCCTGGTTTAATTCTGGAGAACACCATCTGTATGACGGTTTTCATTCCCGGGATTATGTCGGTGGGGCAAATACCGAAATTGAGGCTCCTCTTTTTGATAACAGAGTCAATATGCTACTGGGCACAGCTGTGGAAATGGTGAATGGCGAAACCCATAACCGCATTAACTCGGAGACTTCCGAATTAGAAGGAAATTCAAGTATAGCGGGTTATGGACAAACTACCATCCAGGCTGGATATAATATGGAATTTGTAGGAGGGATACGCGCCCACTACAACTCTATTTACGGATTCATACCACTCTATAAAACCGGCATAGGATGGAGCCCCTTAAAAGGCCTAAAACTTCGTACCCGCCTAACAAGTAACTTCCGCCAGCCCACATTAAAAGAACTTTACCTACCCTTCCCCACAGCAAATGCCAGCCTTAAACCTGAGCGGGCTATTAATTGGGACTTGGGTGTGGATGGGAAATGGAAGTCCCTGGCCTTCAGCTGTGCAATCTATCATACTTGGGTGGGAAACTTGATAAAATATTTCGGGGCCTGGCCCTCAGCCGAGGTTGTAAATATAGACAGGATAGAAATCACCGGAGTAGACGCACACTTGGAAATAACAGATATAGGTCCTTTACGACTATTTACAGGCATTTCCTGGCAGGATGTGGGGCGTTTCACAAAACAGAACCCCCAATCCAAAGCCAATTTCAGCGTTGAATACCAAAGAGAAGGTTCTCATAAATGCTTGATTGTGGCGGTTTCAGGCGAATGGGTACATGGCCTTTACATGAATAACTACAATCGTGATCCTATTAAAGATGTCCTGTTTCTGGATAGCGCTTTAAGACTCAAGCTAAAAAAAGCCGGAGGCATTATGTGTGAACCATACTTCATTATTCGAAATCTTTTAAATCAGCGTTACGCTTATATTAAAGATTATACAATGCCGAATTTCAATATAATGGCAGGAATCCGTTTGGGAGTGTAAATGTTAAAGCCAAAAGAGATAGCTTTTTGTGGAGTATTCGGCGCAGCAGCGTTATTGTTGCCAACAGTCTTCCATTTATTTCACTTGGGAAAAGTTTTCATGCCAATGTATCTTCCCCTCATTATCCTGCCTTTTTTTGTCCGCAGTGTCCCGGCCGCAGCCACTGCAGTAATAGCGCCTTTGCTTTCCGGTGCTCTTACGGGTATGCCGCCTTTTTTCCCTCCGGTGGCAGTTATTATGGCCGTAGAATTAGGTTGTATGGCGGCCCTGATTGCAATCAGCCGGGCTTTATTACCAAAAATTCCTATCCTGGCTATTCTTATACCAGTTCTTCTCCTGGGCAGGTTCTTAAATATGGCCTTAGTCTATGGGTTATCTTTATGCTTAAATTTACCCCCAGCCTTCCTGGCTGCGGTTTCCCTTATGAGTGGCTGGCCCGGCATTATAATGATATTGGCAACCGTGCCGATCATTATAAAATTAGCCGGCCATTCAGTTAGTATCAATAATCAATAAAAAACGGGATATAACATGAATGATAAAATATTTTTCTTTAACTCTTTAGCGGACCAGTGGGACTACGGCCAGAAAATGGGTGAGGTAATCCATAGGTTAGATCAGGGATTAAATCGTCTGGGAGTGGGCACGGATGAATATTTAGCTGATATAGGGTGCGGCACTGGTAATTTGACTACCGCGCTTCTAAAACTTATTTCTCCTGCGGGTAAGGTTCTTGCCGTGGATTTTTCCCCGGCTATGATCGAAAAAGCAAAAAGCAAAAATTTTGACTCAAGAGTATGTTGGCATTGCGGAGCAGCCGAAAGTTTACCGGTTGATAGTGGTGTACTGGATCGAATTATCTGTTTCGCTGTTTGGCCACATTTTGATAATCCTTCAAATATTGCTTGTGAATTTCTACGGACTTTAAAACCCGGTGGCCATCTGCATATCTGGCACCTTATTTCCAGGGATAAAGTAAACCATATTCATCAGGAAGCTTCCCCGGTAGTTCAGAGCGATTCACTGGCCAAAGCTGAAGAAACAGCGGCAATTCTTACAGCCAGTGGCTTTGAGATAGAGTTAGCTGTCGATAACAAAGATGAATATCTGGTTACCGGCCGAAAACCGGAAAATTCCGAATGAATTGTAATCCTTTTGAAACCAGGCCGGGAAAAGGCAAGTTCCCTGCGCAAGCACTTTCCCCGCCCGGAAGGCTTATAATCGGGATATGTTGTTTTTTCTGTGTCCTGGCAGTGCCTCTCCCCTCCGAGGCGGGGACTGCCTTTATCGCTTTCACAGTCACAACCTGGTGTATGGCTTCTGGCCTGCGCATACGCACAGTATGGGTTCTTTTCATATTTTCAACCGTCATGTTTATGCCCATTTTTTGCCTGGCCCCATGGATGAGTAATACCGCCGACACTGGATTAAAAGGTAAAATATTAGATTCCTTGAGTATAATAATCAGGGCTACTTCCGGTATATTCGTTTGGGCGGGTACTCTTGGGTCCCTTAAGCAATGGGAACTTCACACCGCTATTGCTCATTTACCCCTTCCCCGTCTGGTATCGATTATTATCATACAAATTTTACAACAGGGCTTTAACATGATTGAAGAAACCAGACGTCTTATCATGTCGATTAAGACTCGTGGCGCTTTCCGGGCCGGTCCCATGAAATGGCACGTCATATTTTCTTTTCCGATTATATGGCTTGTACGGGTAACACACCGGGCCGAACGAGTGGCGGCTGCAATGACGATGCGGCGCTACGATGGCAGCATTCTTCATATTGGGGAATCCCCGTACAATGTCACGGACTGGGTGGCAGGAATAAGTGTCCTGGTTATTTTAACATCTGTCAGTATTATTAGGATTATGGGAATTAGATGAAACACTCTCTGGAATTCTTAAATGTATCGGCATTTTATGGTAATTCAGTAAAAAAGATCTTGTTTAATATATCTTTCGCCCTCGGGCCCGGTGAGCATACAGCTCTTTTAGGCTTGAACGGGTCAGGGAAATCCACTCTTCTCTTCACTGCTGCCGGACTTTTAACCTTTGAAGGTCAGGTAATTGTCGCAGATAAGGAACTGAATAAAAAAACTGAAGATATTATACGAGAGAATGTAGGATTCCTCTTCAGTACGCCTGAGGATCAGATATTTTACTCCCGTATTCTTGATGATGTCGCTTTTGGGCTTCGGCGCCGTGGCATACCATATAACAAAGCCACAGAAGAGGCCCGTTTAGCTCTTGCCAATCTGGGAATTGAGCATCTGGCGGAAGAAGCCCCAACAAGGATTTCACATGGCCAACGCCAACGTGTGGCCTTGGCCGGGCTTTTAGCTCTAACACCTCCTCTTTTACTTTTGGATGAACCTTCAACGGCCTTGGATCCGCCCGGGAAAAATGCCTTATCAAAAATTTTAAAAAATCTGGATGCAGCCTTTTTAATGGCAACCCACGATTTACAATTTGCAAGGAATACATGCCATCGCTTTATTATTCTGGAAAATGGTAATATCTCATATGATGGGGAAAATCCTGAAAATACCCTGCGGAAGTGGAATATTTCTGCGGCCGATTAGTTTAAACATTAGTAACTGCTCAGTTGCTCAAGGTAAAAACCCATACCAGCCAATTATTCACAAGCAATAGCATATACGGAGTGTGGGCATGGCTATTTTGCAATAGTAGCTGGGTATGAAAAATTTTGCATTAAGCCAAAATTCAAAGTGTTTCATGTGGTCAACCTCTACGCGAAATGGATACGTGAGGGGCTTTTTAAACTGGACCCTTCAAAGAATCTTTTGAAAACTGCGCTCCACGACCCCTGTAATGCAGGAAGAAAATCTCTGTTGAATGATTATCCTGATATTATTGATGACGCCAGCTTTGTTTTAGATAATGTCTGCCAGGATTGGGTAGAAATGTGGCCAAACCGGAAAAATAATTACTGTTGTTCTAGAGGGGGAGGTGCCTATATCAGGGTTTGCCAAAGCACGCAATTATTACGGTCAGATAAAGGTTGATCAAATTGATCGAACCGGAGCGGAGTTGGTTTGTACACCGTGTGTAAATTG
>CAZRWX010000015.1:0-30175 GCA_964603925.1 uncultured Bifidobacteriales bacterium
GTGGAATTGGTCGAAATGACAAAATTGGGGCATCTGTAGTACCTGAGTAGTTACAGGAATAAAATAGTTTTCAATATCTTTTTGATAAGATTGATAAGGAATCCCAGGAATTTGCCGAAAATGAAAATCAAGGTCAAATCGATTTAAGATGTAAAACCCTTATTTTTACTCAAAAAATAGCGGTTTCAAGAGATGAAACCGTTGGCAATGTATATACATAATTGTAAATTATGGTCATGAGGATTTTATGGGACGAGAAAAAGAACCAGCGGCTCATAGTCAACCGGGGAATTAGTTTCGATGAAGCTGCGGAGAGGATTTTAAAGAACGAAATAATAGAAACCATGAAAAATCCGACTAAACCCGGCCAATTCTATTTCCTCATTGAGCTAAGAGACTATATCCACATAGTTCCTTTTCTGATAAATAATCGTGAAGAAATAATTTTAAAGACGATATTTCCGAGCCGGAAATTTCATAAGAAATATGGAGGAAAAAAGCAATGAGGACCAAAATTAAACTCGATGCTTACGAGCAAGAAATTGAAGATAACATTGACAAGCTGGTTCCTGTTTCCGAAAAGGAACGTAAGCGGATTGGCTCGATAATGAAAAGGGCCAGGAAAAATACAAGTATTAGCCTTAGGATAAATAATTACGATTTGAGTAAAATCAAAGAGCGAGCCGTTCGAAACGGCCTACCTTACCAAACATTGATTACAACGGTATTGCATAAATATGTCAACGAAGAATTTTATGAAAAGGACGAAGTAATCAAGACATTTAAGTCATTAAAAATCGCCACATAACAATTCATTCGAGCAGCCTTGCCCCAACCACAGTGGAATACCTAAGCGGAAAGCTGCTCAACTCTGCAATACCAGTGTGTTGTAGCTCGATAATATTTTCCCAAATAGTACATATCTAAATTGTTTGCGATTATTTGGGATAATTATCAACCTCCTTGTATATAAATAATTCTTACTGCAGTATTTTTGCTGTTTTTGGGTGTTTACTGGCAATGGATTATTCCAACTGCCCGTGAATGATTTAAATTTGTTCCTGATAATCAAGAGGCAATTATGAGTAAAGAATTATTTGAGGAAGCAAAACAGTATATACCCGGCGGTGTCAATTCTCCCGTTCGCGCATTTGGTTCGGTGGGGGGGGCTCCTGTCTTTATCAGCAGGGCTGACGGCCCCTATCTTTATGACAGTGAAGGTAAACAGTATATCGATCATGTATGCTCCTGGGGGCCCATGATTTTAGGCCACAACCATCCGGCCGTTCGCCAGGCGGTAGTAGAGGCCGCTGGCAAAGGTACCAGCTATGGGGCCTGTACACAGGCGGAGACGCAGCTGGCCCGCTTAATTTGCCAGATATTTCCTTCTGTGGAAAAGGTGCGTCTGGTCAATTCCGGCACCGAGGCCACCATGAGCGCTCTCAGGCTTGCCAGGGGTGCTACCGGCAGAGATTTAATGATTAAATTCCGCGGTTGTTACCACGGGCATGGGGACAGCTTTTTAATAGAGGCTGGCTCGGGGGCTCTGACCTTTGGTCAGCCTTCAAGCCCGGGCGTCACTCAGGGGTCAGCTAAGGACACTCTACTGGCAGACTATAACGATCTGCCTTCTGTGGAAGCCATATTTTCTGAATACCAAAATAAAATTGCCTGCTTAATTGTGGAGCCTGTTGCCGGCAATATGGGCGTTATTCCTCCTGCCGAGGGCTTTTTACAAGGGTTACGCAGTCTTTGCACCAGGCATGGGGCCTTGCTTATTTTCGATGAGGTTATTACGGGCTTCAGGCTGGGTATCTCCGGTGCTCAGGGCCGTTTCGGGGTTACCCCCGATCTTACCACCCTTGGTAAAATCATAGGCGGTGGTCTTCCTATTGGTGCCTACGGTGGCCGGGCGGATATTATGGATCAGCTCAGCCCCATTGGTCCTGTTTATCAGGCAGGTACCTTAAGCGGCAACCCTCTGGCAACTGCCGCTGGTATTGCCGTTATTACTCAGCTTATGGAGCCCGGGCTTTACGACACTTTGGAGTCTAATGCCGCAAAATGGCAGGCAGGCCTGGAGGGGGCTTTTAAAGAATCAGGTATTCCCTATTGCCTCAATCGAGTTGGTACCATGATGACATTATTTTTTAATCCAGGGCCTGTCTCTTCTTATGGGGAGGCTGTTAAAAGCGATACAGCACAGTATGCCCGTTGGTTCCACGCCATGCTTAGTCAAGGCGTATACCTGGCGCCTTCACAGTTTGAGGCTGCTTTTATCTCAACCGCGCACACCCACGAAGTTATGGAAAATGCCAATGAGGCTGTAACAGAGGCCTTAAAAACTCTGAAGATTTGAAACCTTTCAGGCAGTAATTACCTAACTTCTTTAGGTGAATTTGAGTAATTGCGTCTGTTTTATATATATTCCCAGATATATTTAGGAAGCGGGCCGGATGGTCGCTGCTTGTATGTGCCGCTGGCGGTACAGGTAGAGGAAAGTCCGGGCTCCACAGGGCAGGATGCTGGTTAACGGCCAGTCACGGTGACGTGAGGAAAGTGCCACAGAAAATATACCGCCGATCTGTCATACTGATCCCGCCTTGCGGGACGAAGGGTGACAGGACGGTAAGGGTGAAATGGTGAGGTAAGAGCTCACCGCGCCCCCTGTGAGGGGGGTGGCAGGGTAAACCCCATCCGGTGCAATGCCAAATAGAGGGGAATGCGCCTTTCGCTTGCGAAAGGGACAACGGAGCGGCCCGTTCCGTCATACTCCTGGGTAGGCAGCTTGAGGTTTGTGGTAACACAGATCCCAGATAGATGATCATCCCGTTGGCGCGGTTTCGCGCGGATGCGACAAAACCCGGCTTACAGGCCCGCTTCCTTCTTATAACTCCTTAGTGCAGGATATTTGGCCTGGATTCCTGTATTTAACTGGATTTTTGTATATATAGCCATAAAATTTGCCGGTTTTTTTGATATTTATGCTCTGCCTGCCCATTTTAGAGCAGCATTAAATCATGATCAGGAATTATATGAAATATGTTTGTTTTACCAGCGTGGGATGTAAAAGCTCCCTGCTATTGTCCATACTGTTTTTATTAACCATGGCGCCTGATTTATGGTGTAAGGGGCAAAGGCAGATCAGGCCTGCAGCCGGGTATACGCGCGCTGAGGCGCTTGCTATAAATTTCAATGCCGTTGTAGACTCTATGCGAATAGTGGTATATGACGCTCTGGAGGGCTCAAAAACTTACAGCGAAATGGACGAATCCCTCTATGAGCTGGCAAATAAGCTGCATATCGAATCTACGCATCCAACTATACGCAAAAGGCTTTTATTTAAAGAGGGAACACAGGTTACCCGGGAACTTTTGCTGGAAAGCGAGAGAATTTTAAGGCAGGAGGAGTTTTTGGCAGACGCTATGATAGAGGTAAAAATTAAAGAGGGTGAACTTGTTGATATTATTGTAACAGCGGTCGATCAGTGGACTACAACCCTGCCCATAGGGGTGCAGCGTCTGGGTTCAGAATGGGTTTACTTTATAGGGGTGCTGGAGACAAACCTGGCTGGTACAGGTCAAAAGCTTGGCTTTTTTTATGGCCACGATATTGACCGTAATACCTATTGGGCCCATTATGATAACAGGGCATTCCTGTTTAACCGCCTGCATCTGGCCGCTCTGGGCGGCAGAAGTACGGACGGTTACATGTACAATTTCTCCCTGGGCCGTGCCCTCAGTTCAAAAAGTGATAAGTGGGGATTCAGTATCAGCAGTAAAGGTTTTAAACAATCAAAGTTTTATTACCTGGATGCGGACAGGCCCCAGGATGTTCAATTTTGGGGCGCTGGTTATTTAAAGCCCGGGTTTACGTCCTATACCCCAGTTATTAAAAAAGATGACGCTAATCTGCTTTTTACGTTTAAGGATGTTGTAGACTTAAATATGGATGCCGGCTTAAACCGCAGCTATGGCCTTAAACACAGGTTTATTTGGGGCTTATCTTTAAGCTGGCGTGAGCGGTATATAGACGGGCCATCTGATAATTTTGTCAGTTCTGTCAGGTTGTATCCGGATTCTGTATATCAGTTTAATCAGCCGCCTGCGACCCTGGCCCTGGATATCAGGCAGGACTATTTAGCAGGTCTTAAATTGACTTATTCCCAGAAAGAATACAAAACAGTTAAAAATTTCCGAAATCTTAAATGGAGTGAGGATATCGATGTTGGCTTCAGTTTGTCTATGGGTGTTTTCCAGAATATGGGCTTTATGGGTGCCAAGAACTCCGACCTGTTTTTAACCCATGACCTGGTATATATTAATACCTGGCTAAATCAGCATTTCTTCACCACTAATTTCTCCAGCCAGTATTTCCTTTCCAGTAACGGTGAGTTTGAGGACGGCACAAACATACAGGCCTTTGAATATCAATGGAAACCCATACCTGCAACATCCTCCTATTTTGCCTCGACATGGACAAATTATTTTGCCCGGGAGAAATCCGCTCAATTACTACTGGGTGAGGAGTTTGGTCTTAATGGTTATCCCAACCGCTTTTTTGCCGGGCAGGCAAAATATCTGGGCGAGCTGGAGCAGCGGTTCTTTTTTCCTGAAGCTGAGTTTGGTACAGCGGTTCCTGCTGTTGCCGTATTTTTAAATGCCGGTAATGCCTTCCCCTCTTACAGGGATTTTGAGTGGGACAGTGTGCATTACTCGGGGGGCATAGGTCTGCGAATCGGCTTGTCACGCTCTACCCAAAAGGTAGTCAATCATATAAATGTCTCCTGGCCGCTGGACTCCAAATACCGCGACATTCTTTCCTGGAAAATCTCCCTGCGGGCCAAGGCTACACTATAAAATTAAAAATAATATTGGTGCAGCCCAGATATTGCCTAGGGCAATCATGTCAAATCCTAATATCAAAATCCTAAATCCCAAATCCCAAACAAATCACAATAATTCAAATACAAAATTATCCTTGTCTTCGACTGCGTCTGCTCTCGGCTTTCCAGCCTCGGAGGCAAAACAAAAGAGGATAGGTTTGATATCATGTGTAATCGATTGTTTTAAAGTTTAAAAATTTGAATTTCGTTGAAGCTCGCATTAGTAATGGTTTGGACATTGCTGGGTTGTTTGGGATTTAGCAGCCGATGAGAACTTAATTATGTCCAGCTCCCTTGAACTTATACAAATTATATCACTGCTTTGCCTGTTTAGATATTGGGATTTAAATTTTGCCCTAATTAAGGCTATTTTTATAATTCGTAATTAAAGGTACTTTTTAAGTACCTTTAGGTTGCCTACTATATAGTCAACCCCTGAGAGGATAGTGATAACAGCCACCAACCCCATCATACTGTAGGGGAGATAATACCAGATGCTGGACCATAGGGGCAGGCCGGGCCAGTTGCGGAGAATAATTGTGTCTGCTATGGCACCAGTAAGTATGGTAATAACTGTGGTGACCTGAAGGGCTGTTTTCCATTTGCCGCTGCGCCGTGCATCGAGTACCACACCCTCTACCGCGGCCAGGGTACGCAGAGTCTCTATTGTTGCCTCCCGGAAGTAAATAAGTGCAATCATCCATATATTGGCGTAATCGGAGGCCAGAAAACAAAGGAAAATGCTCATGTTGGAAATTTTATCTGAAAAAGGATCCAGATATTTGCCCAGGGTGGAGACCTCCCCGAACTTGCGGGCCAGATAGCCGTCCAGCCCGTCACTGACAGCAAAATATATAACCATGAGAAGCGCCAGGCTTTTAAAAATAAGGTTGTTGTCCTGATAGGTGAGATTGTTATCGTAAAAAAATACCCAGATAAAAACGGGGCTGAGTATAATGCGGCTGAAAGTAAGCTGAGTGGCCACAGAAATAGGCTTGCGGTGGTCGGGGTCCCGGTAATAAAAATAAAGGTAGCCAATGGTAGTGGCTGCAATGAGAAGAAGAGATGCTACCATTAGAATATTAGAAAGGTTCTGAACCTCCCGCTGGATTTTCCATAATTTAAGCTGCACGCTCTCTATGCGCAGGGCATAGAAGATCATAGTGATGTTGAGGGCCGCGGTAGTGATTTTACCCCAAACTGAGTTAAGGGGTAATTGTTTGTTCTCCTTCATTTGGCCTATGGAAAAGACCAGGTAAAAAATATTGCGCAGGGTAATAAATACAAGACCTACACAAAGCACTGTGGGAAAATTGGATTGGGGTTTGAGAATAATACGCAGAAAAAGTATAAGAAAAATGGTATTGGCAAAGGCCTTTTCCAGCAGCCCAAACCAGAACTTCTGCAGGGGTTTTTCGATATCCTCCTGGCGCAATTGAAAAGAGGTATAAGCGCCCATGAGTAGTGACGCGCATAAAAAGAAAACGGCTGTGATATTTTTGTCCAGCAATAGCAGGACGAAAGCGCCAAGAAAAGCGCTGAGCTTGACGCTTAGCCAGATACGGCTTTGTTGCCTTTTGGGTTCGAGTTCTCGTTCTGGCAGGGAGCTGTAGTTCATACAATAGTGAAAATAATTAAAAGGGCCCGTTCTCTTATCAAATTTAAATATTTAAAGGATTTGCACAAAGTATGAGGTTTAAATACGTGATTTTTGTAACAGGCTTCGGGCGTGTTTTAAAGTGGGTTCGGAATTATTATCACCCAGCATACGTGCCAGTTCTTCAACTCTTTCTTCGGTGTTAAGGGTTTGGATGGCAGTACGTGTAAGCCCTCCCCGGGTACTTTTAGTTACTTTGATCTGGTTAGCGGCGTGGGCGGCCACCTGGTGCAGGTGAGTGATAACAATTACCTGATGACGGCTGGAGAGGGCTTTAAGGGTCTCCCCGATACGGTTGGCTGTATGACCGCCAATACCCGTATCAATTTCATCAAATACTAAAAGCGGTACCAGATCGTGCTCTGCCAGGGCTGCTTTTAGAGCCAGCATAACACGTGAGACCTCCCCTCCGGAGGCCACATGGTGCAGAGGTTTAAGATCTTCTCCGGGATTAGCGCTTAAATGAAACTCCATTTTGTCCAGACCAGTAGAACTGACAGAACGCAGATCTCCGGGAATTGGTTTAAGCTCCTGCCAGGAACAGCGAAAATCCGCACCATCCATGGCCAGGCTGGCTAACCCCTTACATACTTCACGTGCAAAATTACCGCCGGCCTCCTTCCTTTTAACGGAAAGGGCCTTGCCGGCCAGGCAAAGTTTGTTGAAATCATCTTCTATCATATTTTTAAGATCCTGTTGATCGTCTGAGTATGTGTTGAGGTTGTCCAGAGCCTCCTGACGTTTATCTCTTAGTGCCAGAAGACCAGCTATATCCAGTTTGTATTTTGATTTCAGCCTTTGTAAAAACGCGATACGGCCGTTTAGAGAATCCAGGGTGGCATCGTCAACTTCCCGGGGTATTTCATAACCGCTTATGGATGATAAAGCCTCCCTAAGGGTTATAATTACATTTTCCACCTCCCCGGGGAGCCCCTTAAAGGCAGTAATATGCTTTTCCAGCTGGGTTAGTTTCTCCAGAAGTTTATGGCTGGCTTCTATCAGACCGCCATTACCCTCCAGGAGATTAAGACAGGAGTGTATATGCTCAGTTGTATGTTCCAGACTGGCTAGAACCCGGACTTTATTTTCCAGCTCTTCTTCTTCTTCATTTTTAAGGCGTGCGTTTGTAAGCTCCTTAAGCTGATATGAAAAAAAGTCCTGTTGTTCTTTAACAGCCTCTGCCTGTTTAATCAGCTCTTCCAATGCTTTTAAACCCGCTCTCCAGCTGGAATAAGCAGCGGTATATTTCTGAACCTGAGCTCCCAGACCGCCGTAATGATCGATGAAGCCAAGATGGGTAGACGATTGTAAGAGGGACTGCTGGGGGTGCTGACCATGAAGGTCTATAAGAAAACAGGATATTTTGGCTAAATTGGTAATGGAAATAAGTGTGCCGTTGACGCGCGCTCTGGTCTTGCCCGACTTGAAAACCTCGCGTTCCAGAATTATTTCGTTATCCTGAAGGTCCAGCTCCAGCTCAGCCAGAAGGTTGTGTAGCTCTTTTACCGGGGGGATATTAAATATTGCCTCAACCTTAAGCTGGTCCTGACCCCGCCTGATAAGATCTGCTCTGACCTTTTCGCCCAGGATCATTTTTAGAGCATTGATTAAAATTGATTTGCCAGCCCCTGTCTCCCCTGTGAGAGCGGTGAAACCCTCCTGAAAAGTTAGATGGAGGTCTTCGATAATAGCAAGATTTGATATGGCTAATTCAAGTAGCATGTAGACCTTTAAAATTGTGGTAACCTGTCCAGCCGAGTTTGTTGCGAATAGACTCAAAAAAGGAACTGTCTTTAGGCATGAGAACACAGGAGCTGATTTCGTGTTTTGTTATGGTAATGATGTGTCCGGGATAAATGCGAAGCTCATTGCGGCCGTCAATGGCCATTTTAACGGACCGTTTTTGGGGGTTAAGACTGTTGATTTGAAGTTTACTTTCAACAGGCAGGATCATTGGCCTCACGGAAAGTGATTTTGGATTGAGGGGTGTTAGGCAAATAGTTTGGGCCAGGGGATAAATAATAGGGCCCCCGGCAGAAAGTGAATATGCTGTAGACCCCGTAGGGGTGGCAATAATAAGACCATCCGCCCAGTAATTTGTGAGGAATTTATCGTTGGCGGTAACCTGTAGTTCTATAAGCTCAGAGCCCATTTTACCCTTTATTACCGCGTCATTTAAAGCCATGTCCTCAAAAACCTTTTTACCTTTGTGAAAAACCTGAACCTTAAGCATAAGGCGCTCTGCCAGGGTGTATTCACCTTTAACAATCTGGTTTAATGTGCTGGGGAGTACATCCAGGCTTACATCGGACAAAAAACCCAGCTTACCCAGATTAATACCAAGTACAGGGATATGCCTTTCACACACCTGCCTGGCAGCGGCAAGATAGGTGCCATCCCCGCCCAGGGAGAGGATGAGGTCAGTATGAGTTTGCAAATATTTGTCGTTTTTCAGCTGAATATGTTCTGAAATATAGCCTTCAAGGTTTTGATGTGTGTATAAGGTAATTTGCGGGTGATCAGCCGCCCAGCGGGTTATAATATTCATAGCCTGGGATACTTCACTCTTTTCTTTATAGGATAAAATACCTATGGAGCTTATACCGTTTGCTGTATTACTCATGAAACCCTTTTAAGGTAAAACCTGATGTATAAATGTAGTTAGTGCCGGGCCGTAGCTCCAGTAAAAAGCTCAAGGGTTAGCCAACTGCCGGATACGGCCGCCTATGCCCGGAAAAACAAACTCAAGACAGGAAAGGTCGGGAATAGTGGAGGACCCATGGGAGTTTAAGGCTATGGCTATGTGCAGAAGCGCAATTAGAGGATGACTGCTGAGTGTAAAATTACGGCCGTCGTAGTCAGAATGACCTCTTATGACAAGACCATCGTCAATTTCCCCTACTTCGGCGGAAATATCTCTGAGGGTGTGAATAATAGCCTTGAGGTGATCTTCCTTATAATGACGGAGAAATGTAATATCCCGAAATACGCTCTCCCCCTCCGCAAAGGTGCCGGCCGCGATAAGAAGGGGTATTTCTTCAGTCATCCCGTAATAGTCCTTCCAGTTAAATTTGCGCCCCTTAAGATCTGCATGCCTTATTTCAATGCTGGCTTGGACTTCCCCTGAGATCTCCTTTTTGGATTGGGGTTCTATTTTAGCCCCCATTTTACGCAGGTTAATAAAGAAGCCGTTACGGGAGTGGTTCCACAGGATATTTTCCAGGTTAAGCTTTGAACCGGGGATTAGGGCCGCTAACAGAGCAAATACAGAGCCCAGGGTATTATCACCGGGTATATTTATGCTTGCGCCATAAAGACCTTCTGTAAAGGATAGTGAAAATTTTTGAGGCTGCTTATTTGAGTTTTTAGACCTTTTGAAAATACGCCGTTCAAGTTCTGTTAGATTTTCCAGGGGGTTTTTATGGGTTACTGCCTGTCCGCCAAACAGCGGCAGGAGATTCTCCAGGTGAGATGGGCCGGGAAACCTGTAGCTTAATTCTGCTGATGTGCCCGAAGCAAGGTGATAATAAAAAACGGCGGTTTTAATTAGATACTCCTGGGCTGGTTGGATTTTCCGGAAAGTTGTATTAATGCCGTTCACACGATATATGATGGATTCGTGTTCCCCCTCCAGGGTAAGCGTGTCTGTTTTAAATATTTTTAAAAAAGTCTGGATTGATGTGGCTGGAATGGTCCTGGTGTTTACTTCAACGAGATTACCGACTCCTGCTCCGGCTATAATTCCGCTGATAATCATAAGGATAAGCTCATGGTGTGGCTTGAATGTATCTTCACATATGGACAGGCTGCCATTTATACCTTGAATTACCAGCTCATTATCCCCTTTATCTGCTGTTGCACCCGTTTGCCTTATTATATCCAGGAGGTGATCGAACCAGGGGGAGTCACAGGGGTTTAGTAATTTGGACTGACCTTTAGCCAGGGCCGCTAAAAAAGCCGCATGACAACACACGAACCGGTCGCCGGGTAAATTAATGTTACCCTTTAAGGACCGGGCTCTACCCAGTGTTAAAGAAGAGGGTGCGGGCATGGGATTAATGTCTGATGAGCATAACTCATGTTCGCGCCCCATCGGGTTGTTAGAATAGTGCTTCGCTTCCATTCTAACGTATCCTGGCTTTAAAACCCTGCTTTATTAAAATACCAAGGGCGCTTTCAGCGTCCAGGCAAGTTTTAAAAGCAAGCAAAAGGGTGCCAGCCTCCCCTTCACGAACATTGAGTATGTCTACGTCTATGATGTTTATGTTAGATTTTGCCAGGGGCCTGAAAATTGACTCAAGTATACCGGGCTTGTCAGGTATTTGCATGAGGACCTCTGTGAAACCACTGGTATATTCGCTTTTACGCCGGGCAAGGTCTTGTCTTAATTTAAGACCTTTTTTTAATAACCCCATAAAAGAGCCTTTGGCGAAATCTTTTTTGACTTTTTGCAGATAACTAATATAACCTGTTAAGGTCTCCATAACCTGATCCTGATTAGTGGCAAAAATGGGTTCCCATACTTGTGGAGAGGAACCCGCCAGCCTGGTCATATCCCGGAAACCTCCGCCGGCAGCCTCCAGACAGTGGTCTACAACATTATGCTGTTCGGAAATAAAACCTGCCAGGGCGCTTGATAAAAGCTGCGGTAAATGAGATACATGACCTACAACTTTGTCATGCAGCTCCGGGGTCATAATAGTACTGTGAGCGCCCGTAAGCTTAACCAGATCCTTCAATTGAGAAACTGCAGCCGGCGGTGCCTGCTGGTCCGGGCATAATATCCATGAGGCGTTTTCAAAGAGGCGGATGTCCAGAGCGTCGTAACCGCTCTGCTCGCTGCCCGCCATGGGGTGGGAACCTATAAAAATGCCCTTAGCAATACTGGAAAAAATGCGGGAACCCAACTGGCAAATCTGCAGCTTAGTACTGCCTACATCTGTGACGATGCATTGCCTGCTGAATAAAGGAGGCTCCTGGGCCCATTGTTCCAAAGTGGAAATTATGTGCGTGATGGGTGTACATAAAAACAAGACCTGGGCTGTTTTTACACTATCGGACAACTTGCGGTAAGGGTATGCTTTGTCTATAATGTGGTCTGTCAGGGCCTTATTTAATGCCGCGGAAGACGATACCCCGTTTATTTTAATGTCCCGGTTTTTAAACCTGAGAACCGAGGCAAGGGAAGCACCAAGTAACCCCAGGCCTACAATGGTAATTTCTTCTATTTTAGTTTTTGCCATTGCCAGCAGCGGAGCCTAAGCGGGAGCCTTGCCGTCTTTGGATATACTATTACTTTCCAATTGACGCTGTTCCTGTATGATGATTTTAAATATGCTGGTTATGGAATTGTCCGGCAGGGGGCCGGGGTTGGCCTTAATCAGGTTGGTAAGTATTTTATCCTCCCTTTTGGGGTCGAATACCGGCAGGGAATTTTGCTCCTTCCATTTGCCGACTTTAAGAACAGTTTGTGCACGTTGACTGATAAGCTTGAGGATGGCTAGATCAATTTCATCAATTCGTCTGCGGAGATCGCTTATAACCATATTAGCTGAGAAATTTAAATATTCTGTTAAAATTAACTTTAAAAAGTCCGTTTGGCTTTTTGCTCCAATAGATAAACAGAGGCTTGCTGTGGATGGCGCGCTGACTGAGATAACCCCAATACCTGCTGTCATAGCTGGTATTGTCGTTATCGCCCATTACAAAATAGCAGGTGTTTTTAACTTTAAAGAACTTTCGGGCAACATCGTTCATTATAACGCCCTTGCCCACAGAAAATGTTTTTAAGGGGTATTTTTGTCGAACCTGGCCAAGCAGGGTCTCAATTTCGTACCAGTTCCATAATGAAAGGGTTTCCTTGCCGGGGGGCAGGTCCAGATTAAGTTTTTTTAAAAAAGAGTTCAGGTCTACCTGTTTATTGTCCACAAACAGCTGCAGTACGGGGTTTACAACCTGACCTGGCTGCTCCTGCCTTAACAGGTTAACGGCGAATTCAAATTCCTTTAAAGACAGAGATGAGAAACGAAGTGTATCCCCGGGTGAGGGGATTCTGAGGGCTGCGAAATTTTCTCTGGGGTCCCATGGCAGTGATCGATTGGATATGGAATCCTCTTGACCAGCTTCTTTATTATGGATCCTGCCGTTTATGCGGACATGTTTTTTTTTAATATCGAGAATATCACCGCTTTGGGCTACTATACGCTTGATATCAAAAGACCCAGTGGTCAGAGGGTGGCGGAAGGTAATTAAATTGCCTTTTTCCGGTTTTTGAAAACCAAAAGGGACCTTACCCAGAAATGGGATGGGTACACCATATGAAAGCCGGCTGCATAAAACCCTGTCACCTTTCTGCAGCTCAGGGGCCATAGAGTGCTCAGATACATAAAATGGCTGGAAGATTAAATACCGTACAAAAAGACCAAGACTCAAGGCCAAAAGCACTGCCAGGGCCATCTCGGCTGCCAGTTGTTTACCATCCAGGGTGTGTCTGACGTTTTGTATATTCGCTCCTTCTCCCAGATTTAATTGTTCAGATCCAATACTGCCATGAAGGCTTCCTGTGGTATTTCAACATTGCCTACTGACTTCATTCGCTTTTTACCTTCTTTCTGCTTTTCCAGTAGTTTTCGCTTACGTGAGATATCCCCACCGTAACATTTTGCTGTAACATTTTTTCTGAAGGGCTTTACAGTTGTTCTGGCTATAACCTTGGTACTGATAGCAGCCTGGATAGCGACTTCAAACATTTGCCGGGGAATAAGGTCTTTTAATTTTCGGCAGAGATTACTTCCCCAGTAATAGGCTTTATCTCTGTGAATGATAATGCTGAAAGCGTCTACTGGTTCCCCATTTATTAGTATATCCAGCTTGATCAGATTGCCTTTTTTATAACCAAGGGGTTCATAGTCCATGGATGCATAACCTTTGGTAACTGATTTTAAGCGGTCGTAAAAATCAAATATGATCTCGCTTAACGGGAACTCATAATCCAGAGTTACTTTATTCTCAGTAAGATATTTCATGTCAAGGTACAGGCCTCTTTTCTCATCTCCCAGTTTCATTACAGCGCCTACATACTCTTTGGGAAGTATGAACTGAGTTTTAATGTAGGGCTCTTCGATAGAGTCGTACCTGCCTGCGTCAGGCAGTTTGCCGGGGTTCTCTATTATAAGTACCTCACCATTAGTCATCATTACATGGTAAACAACATTGGGTACGGTAGTAATAACGTTCATGTTGAATTCCCGGTCCAGCCTCTCCCGGATAATGTCCATATGCAGAAGCCCCAGAAAACCAGCCCGGAACCCAAACCCCAGAGCTTCTGATGTCTCAGGCACCCAGGATAGAGCTGAGTCGTTAAGCTGGAGCTTTTGCAGGGCTTCACCCAGTACCTGGTAATCATTGGTATCAACGGGGTAGATGCCCGCAAAAACCATTGGATAGCATTCTTTAAAGCCTTTTAAGGGTGTTTGACAGGGATTGCGGACAGTGGTGATGGTGTCCCCGATTTTGGTGTCTTTAACATTTTTAATGTTGCCGATAATGTATCCCACTTCACCGGCTTTAAGTGATGATACAGGAGTTCGGTTTAAGACCATGTAGCCCAGTTCTGTACATTCGAATTTCCTGTTAGTGGCCATAAGCAGCATGATGTCATTTTTTTTAAATTCACCATCCATAACCCTTATATAAGCAACAGTACCCTGGTAGGAGTCAAAAACAGAATCAAAAATAAGGGCTTTGGCAGAGGCATTGGGGTCGCCCTTGGGGTGAGGAATTTCTTTAACGATTTTGTTCAGGATATCTTGAACACCGAAACCCTGCTTTGCGGATATTTTTGGAATGTTTGCCGGATCGTAACCCAGAAGTTCGCCTATATTAGCGGCGATGGCCTCAGGGGTTGCTGCGGGGAGGTCAATCTTATTAATTACGGGTATTATGGTAAGACCCTGGTCCAGGGCCAGATAAAGGTTGGAGAGCGTCTGTGCCTCAATACCCTGGGAGGCGTCTACAATAAGCAGAGCACCCTCGCAGGCGGCCAGGCACCGGGTAACTTCATAGGTGAAATCCACATGCCCGGGAGTGTCTATTAAATTGAGACAGTAATCCTCGCCCTCAAAATTATAATTCATACGAACAGCGTGGGATTTTATGGTAATGCCCCTTTCGCGCTCCAAGTCCATATCATCCAGCACCTGGTTCTGGGAACCCCTTTTACTCATAGTATGAGTTATTTCCAGGAAACGATCTGCCAGGGTTGATTTCCCATGGTCAATATGGGCAATAATGCAGAAATTTCTTATGTTTTCAATTTTCATGGTCAAAATTCACTATTGGGTTATTAAAAGTTCCTTAATTTATATATTCATACTGTTTTAACTATTCTAAGGTATAAGGTTTCTTATGACTAAAATTAAATCCGTTACGTTACTTCTTTTATCTTTAACGACTTCTTTTTTATATAGTAACCCACCTAATCAATCGGCAAAGATAATTTCTGACAAAAAGTTTAATAAGGATTACAGTAATATTAGCCAAATTATTGCCACCATAATTACTCATGAGGGGCAAATACAAGTAGAGCTAAATTTTGCTGAAGCTCCTAATACCGTAGCCAGTTTTATTGATCTGGCCGGTAACAAGTTTTATGACGGCTTAAGTTTTCATCGTGTTATTCAAGGGTTTATGGTTCAGGGCGGGTGCCCCAAAGGTGACGGCACCGGGGGCCCCGGGTATACCCTGCCAGACGAAAAAAATTCTCTAACCCATGAGGCAGGGGTTATTTCCATGGCCAATTCAGGCCCAAATACTGGCGGCTCTCAGTTTTTTATCACTCATATGCCCCAGCAGCATCTCGATACTAAACATACGGTTTTTGGTAAAGTAATAGCTGGTTTCGATGTAGTGACAAGAATAGAGCAAGGTGATATCATAAAGTCCATTCGCATTAAAGAGGTTAAGAAATAGTCCATCAGGCTGTTTTATAAAAGTCAATTGTATGAATAAAAAGAGTAAGATAAAAACAACAAAGAAGGCGGCTTCTTCTAAAAGCGCAGCAGAGCCAATAACGGAGGCATCCAGCTCCAAAAGCGCAGCAGAGCCAATAACGGAGGCATCCAGCTCCAAAAGCAAAACTCAGGTTAAAAAGAGTGCTGTAAAGGTTGCCGCAGCTAAAAAACCAGCCAAGGTTTCTGCGGCCGGCAAAGCGTCCGCCAAAGCGTCCGCCAAGCCTGCTGCAAAAACATCTGTTAAAGCTTCGTCTGGTAAGCCCCTTAAGGCTTCCGCCAAATCTGAAAAACCAGCAGGCAAAAGTTCTAAAGATGGTGTTAAAAAAGTTAAAGCCACCCAGTCAACAGCATCTTCAAAAAAGCAAGTTGAAAAAACTGCTCAGCAGCCCGAAAAGGTCAAAGCAGAGGCAAAAGCCAATTCTTCGATAAAGTCTACATCAAAGCCCGAAAAACAAGCTGAAACTCAGAATAAGCCGGTTCCAAAGGCCAAAACTAAAGCAGCCCCTAAGGCCAAAACCAAACCCCAGGCAGAGCCTAAGGTTAAACCGGTCCGGGAGCCAAAAGACTCAAGTCAGCCAAAGGCAAAAGGCAAGGTAAAAAACATACCGCCAAAGGTAGAATCAGCTCCGGCTCCCAAAGCTGACAGTAAAGATAAAGCTGCAAGAACTCCCAAGCCAAAGGTAGAATCAGCTCCGGGTCCAGTAACTGATGATAAAGAAAAAACTGAAAAAAAAGCCTCCAAGCCAAAGGTTAAAAAGGCGGCTAAAAATGCTGAAAACCAATTATCTGATAAACCAGTTCCTGAGACCAAAGCTCAGTCTAAGAAAGAAAAAAAGGTTGAATTCCGTGAGCTTACAAAAATAGAGGCTTCCAAGCTCTTCTTTCACGAGGTTCCAGAAAACGCTGAGCGTATAATTAAGCGTGGTGACAAGAACGCTCTGGTTTCCACCATCAGCAGTTATAAAAAAGCCCACAGCGGTTCAGGTTTTTCCAGGGACGAATCACCAGAAGAGCTAATCGACAGGATAGCCAGAGAGCTGGATGAACAGCATATTTTCAAAAGGGGCATACTGGGCCCTCCTGTTTGTACCAAATGCGGCGTTGCATCTGCAGATCCCGAGTTTACCATTGATAAGGAGCTGGCCTATTGCAGTGATTGTGCCGAACTATTGCATTTAGGGGAGACTAAAGAAGCGCGTAAACTTGATTATCCCTCACTTTTTCAAAAAGACGATGACAGTTCGGACAGCGAGGAATAGTTTTTTCTTTTTAAATTTCTTAAAGCAATTCATCAGCTATTAAAGGATTACGCAAATGCAAATAAGCCATTTACAACAACGGATACTTCAACTGCGGAGGTATCTTTGACATTCCAGGCAAACAGGAATCCATAGCACTACTGGAGTCCAAAACTCAAAACCCCGGTTTCTGGGATAACGTCCAGGGGGCTTCCCGTATACAAAAAGAAATAAAAGACCTTCAGTGGTGGGTGGACCAATGGTCCGGGCTTAACGCTGATATTGAAGATGCGGCTATTCTGGCGGAAATGTCAAAAGAGGAAGCTGATGAAGACACACGTAAGGAAGTAGAAACGTCTCTTCCTGCTCTCGATACCAGGCTTAAAGATCTGGAATTAAAAAAAATGCTTGATGGTGAGGATGATAAGCGTCCGGCCATTCTTAATATCCACTCAGGCGCCGGTGGTACAGAGTCACAGGACTGGTCTCAAATGCTCATGAGGATGTACATGCGCTGGTTCGAAAATCGGGGCTTTCAATTTGACATAATAGATGACGAACCAGGAGAGGAAGCTGGTATAAAGAGTGTAACATTTGAGATTAAAAGTGATTATGCTTATGGCTATTTAAAATCAGAGATAGGTGTTCATCGTCTGGTGCGTATTTCCCCTTTTGATTCAAATTCACGCAGGCATACATCTTTTGCCGCTGTTTCTGTATATCCTATTATAGAGGATGTCGAATACAATATTGATGAAAAAGATATAAAGGTAGACACCTACAGGGCCTCTGGGGCAGGCGGTCAGCATATCAATAAAACAGATTCCGCGGTACGCATGACCCATTTACCAACAGGTATCGTAGTAGCCTGCCAAACTGAAAGAAGCCAGCATAAAAACAGAAGCAATGCCATGAAACTATTGCGCGCACGGGTTTTCCAAAAGATACGGGAAGAGGAAGAACTCCAGAAAGAGCAGAAGCAGGCAACAAAATTAAAAATTGAATGGGGGAGCCAAATACGCTCATATGTGCTGCACCCTTATAACCTTGTTAAAGATCTCCGCACTAACTGTGAAACATCTGACACCCAAAAGGTGCTTGATGGCGGTATTGACGCTTTTATAAATGCCTTCCTTTTGTCTTCATCCGAACCGGTTCAGGCATCGGAATAAGCTTTTTGATTGCCAGTTCTGTAATATGTCCCATATTGCAGTCAGCAAAAGCCTAATCAGTACTTTTTTTTTAAGTTTGTGCCCTTATTGATCTGGAGTTTACAACATGGCAGAAATTAACGACCAAACAGCAGTACGGCTTGAAAAATTGCAAAAAATCAGGGATATGGGTATCAATCCTTATCCTTATCGGTTTCACTGCAGCCATAACACCCAGCATCTTATCAGGGACAAAGAACTCCTGGTTGAGTCAAAAAAACATATAAGTTTTGCCGGGCGTATTGTTCGGTTCAATCGAAAAGGTAAAATGACTTTTATCCATCTGAAAGATCAGATCAGCCGGATCCAGGTGATGATAACGCGTGATACAATTGGTGAGGATAAATACGAACTGGTCAAAATGCTGGATATTGGTGATTGGCTGGGTGTTTCTGGTTATATGTTTGAAACCAGGACCGGTGAGTATACAAATTTTGCTCACAACATTGAGTTGTTGAGCAAAGCCGTTCGCCCTCTTCCTATCCCTAAAGAAAAAATAGAAGACGGCAAGAAGGTTATTTTTGATGAATTTAAAGACGTAGAAACTCGTTATCGCCAGCGTTATGTAGATCTGGCCCTTAATGATCATGTACGTGATGTATTTCGCAAACGTTCTAATATTGTTCAAAATATCAGAGATTACTTAATTTCTCAAAATTTTTTAGAGGTGGAAACACCTGTTTTACAGCCAATTTATGGCGGCGCCAGTGCCCGGCCATTTACCACTCACCATAATGCCCAGAATATGGAGCTTTATCTGCGCATATCTAATGAGCTGTACTTAAAACGCTGCATTGTGGGCGGGCTTTTGCGGGTATTTGAGTTCTCACGCAATTTCAGAAATGAGGGTATTGATCGTACACATAATCCTGAATTTACCATACTGGAGTTCTATCAGGCCTTTGCAGATTATGGTGACATGATGGCTCATTTTGAGAATTTATATGCGTCCTGTGCTCAGGCGGTTAATGGTACCACCAAAATCAAATATCAGGGGGTAGAAATTGATTTAGCACCCCCATGGCCCCGCTTAACTATGAAGGATGCAATTAAAAAATACACATCTCTGGAGGTAGACTCCATGAGTGATGATGACTTGCAGCAGGAGTTGAAAAAATGTGACGTGCAGCTAAAAGGCGAGTATTTGAGGGGACTTGCTATCGCCGCTCTGTTTGAGGCGCGTTGTGAAGAACACCTTATTCAGCCAGTATTTATTATTGATCATCCCTGTGAAACTACGCCGCTTTGCAAAACTCACCGCCGTGACAAGTCCATGGTAGAGCGCTTTGAGCCTTATATTAACGGGTGGGAAGTTGGTAATGCCTACTCGGAACTGACCGATCCCATTGAACAAAGACGCCTTCTGGAGGAGCAGGCTGAGCGTGGGCGCGGGGGTGAGGAGGAAACCCACCCCCTGGATGAAGATTACATACGGGCCATGGAGTACGGCATGCCCCCTGTGGGCGGTGTGGGCATAGGTATCGATCGCCTTGTTATGTTACTTACCGATTCTGCTAACATAAGGGATGTACTTCTTTTTCCCCAGATGAAACCAGAATAAACGCTTTTTGAATAATAAAACCAGAATTTTGATGCTATGGTTACATTAGCTAAATGAACACCTTTGAATTCTTTGTTGCCAGGCGGTATTTATGGGCCCAGAGGCGCAGTCTTTCCTCAGGGCTGATTGCTTTATTTTCGGCTCTTGGTGTTACCATTGGCACCTGGCTTTTAATTTTTGTCCTCAGTGCCAGCAACGGGTTTGAGCAGGAGGTTAAAAATCAACTCATAGGCCGGGATGCTCATTTTGAGGTGACCAGGTATTATTATGAGCCCATGGCGGACTATGATGATGTCTATCAGTATATCAGCACACTCCCTCAGGTTGTGGCAGCTTCTCCCTTTATTATGTCCCAGGCAGTTTTTACAAAAAAAGATAAGTTCAGCGGCGGTGTTGTTTTTGGTATAGATCCTGTTCTGAGTCAGGGTGTAATAGGTCTTAAAAATTATCTAAAATGGGGCACCTATCAGTTTGATTCGCTTAAAGATGACAATGACAAGGTCTACCATGGCGTAATTATGGGCTATGCTCTTGCTTATCGTCTGGGGTTGGAGGTGGGGGATAAATGTTTCTTAAATGTATTTGGCGAAGGTGTATCCCTGGGCCCGGGCATGGCTCCCAGGATACAGCCACTCATATTATCAGCTACTTTTGAATCTGGTATGTATCAATTTGATGAATCTCTTGCCTATATCAGTCTGGATGCCGCTCAACAGGCTTTTAATATGAGCGGGCTGGTTACTGGCATTCATGCCAAAGTCAAAGACCCTTTAACCAGCCATATCGTAGCTGCTCAGATTAAAGACTCCCTGGGTTACCCATATACAACTATCGACTGGAAGGAGAAAAACCGGACTTTGATTAAGTGGATGGATATTGAGAAGCTGCTATTTGGACTGGCCCTTGGTATTATCATTATCATTGCGGCTTTTAATATAATCAGTTCACTGGTCATGAATGTAAATGATAAAACCAGGGAGATAGGCATTCTGCGCGCCATGGGTGCTACCCGGCTTAATATTCTCAGGGTTTTTATCTTAGAGGGCCTGTTTATCGGTTTTGCCGGCTCATTACTGGGTATGGGGCTGGGGTTGCTTAGTTGTTATGTCCAATTGGAATACGGTCTTTTTAAGCTGCCCGGTGATGTATACTTTGTATCTGTGCTGCCCATTCAGGTGGAGTGGCTGGACATTGTTATGGTTCTGGTGCTGACTAATTTCCTTTGCATGACGGCGGCCATTATTCCAGCTTTTAAAGCTGCCAGCCAGAAACCAGTGGAGGCTATTCGTCATGAATAATCCCCATACCTCAGAAGTTAAATGCGTACTTGTTCTGGACAATATTTCCAAGAGCTTCAGTGAGGTAGGTGATAAATTAGAGATTATTAAAAATTTAAGCCTTGAGGTTAATTACGGAGATTTTACCGTGATACAGGGGGCATCAGGTGTTGGTAAAAGTACCTTGCTGCACATTATGGGTCTGCTGGATGCTCCTACTTCTGGTAATGTCTATTTTCAAGGGGACCAGGTCACATCATTATCCGATCGCAGGCTCAGTGCTATCCGCAACCGCCAGGTGGGCTTTGTATTTCAATTTCATCACTTAATGCCGGATTTCAACGCTCTGGAAAACGTACTAATGCCAAAATATATCACTGGCAATGTAACCGCTGCGGACAGGCAGAAGGCTATGGATCTTATTAGTCTGGTACATTTAAAGGATCGAATTAAACATTTACCCAATGAACTTTCGGGGGGGGAACGGCAGCGGCTGGCCCTGGCCAGGGCGCTCATTAACGAACCCAAATTTTTATTAACCGATGAGCCTTCCGGTAATCTTGATGCCCAGAATTCAGATATGCTCCACCAGCTTCTCAAACAGGTTAATGAGCAATTAGGGGTCACAATTATCTGCGTCACCCATGATCCCTCTCTGGCTTCGCTTTGCCGGCAGGTTTATACGATGACCAAAGGCGCTCTGGTTCCATGCTGAAGTTGATTATTAATGGCCTCCAAACTTAAACTTTGTGAATACTGCGGTTTTACGTGGGAAGAATTTAAAACTCGCAAAAGGCTGGGCTGCCCCGGTTGCTATAAATCATTTCATAATGAATTGAAATTATTCTTTATAGAATATCACGGGAAGTTTGTCGCATCTTCTGATAAAATTATTCTCAGCTCTGCCAGCGAATTGTCTTTATTGCGTGAAGAGTTGTCTTTGAGCCTTCAAAATGAAGACTTTAAAAAAGCTCATACTCTTAAAACCAAAATTTCTTTTTTAGAGCAAAAGCATGGATCTGACTGATTTTTTAATCGGTCCGGCAGCCTGGACGGGTCTTGGAAAATCTGAAGATGTAAAGCCCTTGTCACCGGTAATTTGTACAGTTGCCTCTATTCATCGGAATTTTGCAGATAATAAATTCCCCTGCGTCGGCGATGCTGAAAATTTGCGCAATACAGAAAAAAAATCAGCTCTGATTTTTAAAAATTTAGGCATGAAAAGGGGTATTAAAATTAGTGATATCCAGGCACTGGACTATCAAATGCTTCAGGAACGGTTTATGGTTCCAGGATTAGTTAATAACGAGGGTCTTGGTGTAAGCGGCGCGTGCCTTAAAAGCGCCTCTTTATTCCTGGGTCAAGACCATGATGACATTTATTCATTGACTAACGCCGGTGAAAGTCTCAGTATTTATTCTCAGTTCAGATCTATGCCCGAAATTGCCCTCATAGACAATTTCCTTAATCGTCTGCAGGGGGAACTTAATGATAAATGGTGGGCTTTGGACAAAAAAATTGGTCATTTATTTGCTGATCCTTTTCTTGCAGGTACAGGCTTCAGGCTATTGTCACTGGTTCATTTCCCTGGAATCAGTATTATTCGAGAATGGGAACAGCTTATTAATGCTCTTAATGCCATGGGACTCAGGCATTTTGAACATCCGCATCTTGCCGGGCAGGGAAATTTGGTCTGGGTCTATTCAAAAACAGCAATTGGAGATATGGAAACCAAAATTTATCAGGCATTCCGAACCAAATTGAATAAGGTGCTTCAAATTGAAGCAAGTATCCAGGCCAGGCTTTACAGCAAAGATAAAGGAAGAATTGAGGATAAAGTTTATCGTTCTCTAGCCCTGTTAGGGCATGCTCGTTTGCTTTCTTATACTGAATTACTGGAATTATCCTCCTGGGTAAAGCTGGGATGTTATCTGGGTCTGGTTTCCGGCCGGGTAGAGGCTGCCATTAATACTTTAATGGTAAAGACTGGTCCGGGTCATATTCAACTGGGGGAGAGTCAAATTTTAAAAGAAGATGCAGCAGATTTGATGAGGGGTGCAATTTCAAGACAGCTGATCAGAGAATTTGAAAGGGAAGACTGATATACCCTGTATTGTTCGGTGGTTGATTAGAATGTAAGCCCCGCAAAGCGTGATTTACATTCTAATCAACTGATGGAGCATATCTCAACTTTATGAGAATGTTCATCAGAGATTATAACTATATTTTAGGCTTTGGCTACACAAACAAAGGCAGGAGCGCTTTTTCATGAATGGTATGTTTACTGATAGAGTAAAAAAGGTCATGCAGCTGGCACGGGAAGAGTCGGTCAGGCTGGGTAACGATTACGTCGGCACAGAGCATCTGCTTCTGGGTCTTATACGCGAGGGTGAGGGTGTAGCCATAGTTGTGCTTAAGAATTTAAGCGTGGAATTGGAAGAACTTGCCAAGAATATCGAGAAATCCATTACTACTTCCGGTGGTATGATGACTATCGGTCAGATGATTCCATTCACTCCACGGGCCAAAAAGGTTCTAGAGATTGCGGCTCAAGAGGCTCGTTCCATGGGGCACAAATACATCGGCACCGAGCATTTACTTTTAGCTCTCATGAAAGATAATGAATCAGCTGCTGCCAATGCCCTGGGCAGTATTGGTGTAGAGTATGACAGGGTTAAAGAGGAGATAACCAGGGTTTTGCGGGGCGGCGATGCTTCATCGGAGTCTTCCTCCCGTAAAAAATCAAAAACTGTCTTTTTAGATCATTTCGGCCGCGATCTTACAGACCTGGCCCGTCAGGGTCTGTTAGATCCTATCATTGGCCGCAGCCCGGAGATCGAACGTGTTATTCAGATCCTCTGTCGCCGCAAAAAGAATAACCCGGTTCTTATTGGGGAGCCCGGGGTGGGTAAAACAGCTATTGTAGAGGGTTTGGCACAAAAAATTGTAGAAAGAAACATCCCTGAGATCCTCGAAAACCGCAGGGTGGTTACTCTGGACATGGCCAGCATAGTGGCCGGTACCAAGTATCGGGGGCAGTTTGAAGAGCGTCTTAAGTCGCTTATTCAGGAGCTTCAAAAAAACAACAATATTATCATTTTTATCGATGAGCTTCATACTATTGTTGGGGCCGGGGGGTCTGAGGGCTCTCTGGATGCATCTAATATTTTCAAACCTGCGCTTTCCCGGGGCGAAATCCAGTGCATAGGTGCTACTACTCTGGACGAATATCGTAAATACATAGAAAAGGATGGTGCTTTAGAACGGCGTTTTCAGACTATCATTGTAGAGGCTCCTTCCATGTTGGAGACAATCGAAATTATAAAAGGTCTCAGACCAAAGTATGAACATCATCATAAGGTCAAGTATACTGATGATGCCCTGGTAGCGGCTGTTAAGTTGTCTGAGCGTTATATCAGTGACAGGTTTCAGCCTGACAAGTCCATAGACATTATAGACGAAGTGGGTGCTCAAGTGCGGCTGGCCAGCATGGCTATACCCCCGGAGCTCAGGGAAAAGGAAATTGCTCTGGACAAAGTAATCAAAGAAAAAGAAGCTTCAGTGGAAAATCAGGACTATGAAAAAGCCGCTAATTTTCGTGATGATCAGGAGAAGCTCAAAGAAGAGCTGGAGACATTAAAAGCCAATTGGCGTCAGTCCATGAAGGACACCATGCTGGAGGTTAAAGAGGAGGACATCAAAGACGTTATCGCCAAAATGACTGGTGTCCCTCTGGTTAAAATGGCCGATGAGGAGACTGCGCGTTTGTTGCGTATGGAGTTAGATCTCCAAAAACGTGTAGTAGGTCAGGATCACGCCATTGAAATAATTTCCAGGGCTATCCGTCGTTCCCGTGCCGGTGTTCATACCACCAAACGTCCTGTAGGCAGCTTCATGTTTCTGGGGGCAACAGGTGTTGGCAAAACAGAGTTAGCTAAGGCTTTGGCTGCTTTTCTCTTCCATACGGAGGAGGCCATTGTTCGCATAGATATGAGTGAGTATATGGAGAAGTTTTCTGTATCAAGGCTGGTGGGGGCCCCTCCGGGTTATGTGGGGTATGAAGAGGGTGGTCAGCTTACCGAAAAAATCCGAAAAAAGCCCTATGCTGTTATTTTATTAGATGAGATAGAAAAAGCCCATCCAGATGTTTTTAATATTCTTTTGCAAATTTTGGACGATGGGCAGCTAACCGACAGCTACGGCCGTCGGGTCAATTTTAAAAATACTCTTATCATCATGACATCCAATCTGGGAACCAAAGATATCAAAAGGGGTGGTTCCATGGGGTTTTCCAAGGATGATGGTGATGAGCAGTACGAACGTATTAAAAAAATGGTTATGGAGGAATCTAAACGCACCTTTAATCCTGAGTTTCTTAATCGGCTGGATGACCAAATCGTATTTCGTCCTCTTACAAAGGTTCATATGCACCAGATAGTGCAAATTCTTATAGAGGAGCTGCAGCAAAGGCTGGGAGATAAGGACATGGAGGTTAAAATAACCGAACCCGCCAGAGATCTTATTGTTGAATACGGGTTCGACCCGCTTCTGGGTGCCAGGCCTCTGCGCCGTTCTATCCAAAAACTGGTAGAAGACCCTCTTGCTGAGCGCATTCTTAAAAAGAACATCAATGAGTCATCTCTAATTATAATTGGCAGGCGTGGTGACAGCCTGACTTTTGAAAGTGAAAAACTGCCCGAAAAATCTGAAATTAGTGAAGAAATTGAAAAGGAAATTTCCTAAAACACCTAGATCTGTTTCAGGGAAGGCGGTCGGCTTTTTATTATATTATACCCTGTAAATTTTATTTTACCAGAGGTTATTATCAGGCATTATTTGGTTTTCATGTTGGGCATTAAATTTCTGTTTGCTTTTTCTCTGGTCTTGGTGTTTTCATCAATCACATCAGCCCAGTTACCCATGGGTATGTCCACGGAAATGCGTCCGGTCCGGGTTGAGCAGGTTCTTGTTATAGGCAATAAATCAGTTGATGCTTCAATTATCAAAAGCTCTATCCAGCTGCAGGCCGGGGGGGAATACCTGCCTCCTGTTCTAAGGGAAAAGGTGCGTGAGTCCATTAATAATCTGCATAAGCTTGGTTTATTTTCCAATATTGCTGTTAATCTGGACACCCCAGATTCACTGCAGGGGTCGGTCTTTATCTTTCAGGTAGATGAGCTTCCCACCCTGGCTTCCACTACCCTCAAGGGTAATACTGTTATTGATGAAGATGAACTCCGGGAGGTAATGGAGCTTCTCGATGGGCAGGTTTTTTCTCCAGCTTCCCTGGAGAGGGAACGTCAAAATATTCTTAATCTTTACGAGGGGGAGGGCCATTTACTGGCCCGTGTAGATATCGAAGAGGCAGAAGAAGAATCCACCGGCCGCGTAGTAGTCACCTTCGATATCGAGGAAGGTCCCAAAGTCAAGGTTAGGGATGTTTTCTTTGACGGTAATAATAAGGTGAAAAGCCGCAAACTGCGCAGGCGTATGGCCACCAAGAAAAAGTCCTGGTTTTTTGGATTTGGCGGTGACTTTAAGCAAGACGAGTTTATTTCCAGTCTTGATTCAATCCGCGACTATTACCGTGAAAACGGGTTTCTCGATGCCGCTGTACTCTCTCACGATATTTCCTATTCCAGCGATAAACGTTTTCTCACAGTTAATATCAGCGTATCAGAGGGCACAAAATATTATTTCGGCAAAGTCAATTTTATCCATAATGGCATAATGGAGGACAAAGCCCTGGCCAGCCAAATACTTTTAGACAGTGGTGAGGTAATAAATGTCCGTAAATTGGAGGCATCTAAATTTCAGGTTGAAGTTTTATACCGGGATATCGGGCATCTTTTTGTGCAGATTCAGGAGCAGAAGAGCTATCGGGACTCTATTCTGGATGTAAGCTATACTATTCAGGAGGGCGGCATCGCCCATATTAATAAAGTGCATATCCGGGGCAATACCAAAACCAAAGACAAAGTTATCCGCAGAGAGCTCAAAATTTTTCCCGGGGATATTTTCAGTCAAACTCTGGTGGCGCGTTCCCAGAGGGAGATATTTCAGCTCAATTTCTTTGATAATGTTATTCCTTATCCCGAGCCTGTTGGTAACGATGATGTTGACCTTATCTTCGAGGTAACTGAGCGGGAGGCTGGTACGGGCACATTCTCTGCCGGGGCCGCTTATAGTCAGCGGGACGCCCTGCTGTTAACCTTAGGGCTGCAAATCCCCAACTTTCTGGGTAATGGTCAACGCGCGGACATGAATATTGAGTTTGGGGAACAGAAGAAGTACTACTCTATCGGTTTTACTGAGCCCTGGTTTTTAGACACACCCACTCTCATGGGTGCCAGCCTGTTTTATCAGGATCTAAACAATTTTAACTTTGTTGAGGGTGGTTCCCAGGGCAACCGTCAGCTAATCAGCTATGGTCTCAGGCTCAGGCTGGGCCGGCGTCTAACCTGGCCAGACGATTATTTTTCATTATACAGCAGTTACAACCTTACTCAAAACGACAATGGCCGTTTTAGCGATCCGGATTTCCTTCTCCTCCAGGGCGGTTTGGAGTCCTCAGTAAGCCTTACTTTAATAAGGGACGATAAAGATCTACCCATTTTCCCCAATGAGGGCTCCCGTTTTCATTGGAACTACAGCCGCATAGGCGGTCCTTTGGGCGGCGCTTTCGACTATTCACGCTTTGAGACCACAGTTAACTGGTGGTTCCCTACTATTCAAAAGCTGGTACTGGGTCTGGAGGCCCAATTCGGTGTAATATACGGGGACAATATACAACAGGTTGACTTGTATCAAATGGGCGGTATTCTGGGGTTTAATGGTAAAATGCGGGGCTATCACCCTGGCAGCATTGGCCAACTTCGCATTGGGCGCAGTTTCTTTTCTTTTGTATCAGAGCTTACTTACCCGGTGGCTCCCAATGTCTTTTATTTGCTGGGCTTTTTTGACATGGGTAATGTGTTTGGTAACACAAACCTATATACAACCGATGCTGATAATAAAACCACATACAATCGCGTTGGCAAAAATGAGCTGGATAACCCTCTAAATGAGGTTGATTTAACCGATTTAGTTAAAGATTACGGTGTGGGCTTTCGTCTGGTTATTCCCATGGTGGGTATTATGGGCTTTGATTTTGCCTGGGCCATGGACAGGGAAAATCGTCATGGGGAAAATATCTCCCGTGCCGAGGGCTTCCAACCTAATTTTGTAATTCAAGCACCATTTTAAATGAAGTCTTACTTAAAGGAGACCGTTATGAAAACTTCAATTTTTTCCTCCATATTTTTTCTGGGGCTGTTTTTCAGTTTTACAGCAGCCGCCCAGCTTAAAATTGCCCATGTAGATTCCAAGCTGGTGTTCGACGGCTACAAGCAGACTAAAGAGGCTCAAAAGGAGTACGATGCCGAAGTGGGTAAATGGGAGCAGCAGGCCGCCGACATGCAGCGGGAGCTGGCAGAGATGAAAGATCGCCTGGAAAAACAGTCCCTCATGCTTAGCGTGGAAAAAAAGAAAGAGCTGGAAGCAAAATTTCTGCAGAAAAAAACGGAGTATCAGCAATTTGTTCAGCAGATTTACGGCAGAGAGGGTGATTTGTTTAAAAAGAATGAAAAATTTTCCGGGCCTATAATTAAAAAGATTAAGAAAACCATTCAGGAGGTTGCCGCCCAGGAGGGTTATGACATGGTTTTAGACAGGGCGGCTGGCGCAGTCGTTTACTGGAAGCAGGAAAATGACCTCACCGATAAGGTTCTGGATAAGTTAAACCAGGAATAAATTGTTTTGCAGTTTAAGCAACCTGTATTGCTGGCTGATATTATAAAGTGCTGCCAGCCTGTTACAGTTCAGGTACCGGTGGGTGCAGTATTATCTCAGCAGGTACACCATCTGGATTCCCCGGAGTTTTCCCAAGAGGGTTCAGTTACATTCCTCCCCCAAAAGCCTCCACATAGCACCCTGGAAGGTTTGAATTCAGCCTTTATAATTACCGAAGGCACATTGTCTGAGGCGGGGGTGCCTTATATGCAGGTATCATGTATTCACGAAGCTATAAAACTTCTCCTGGTTAAATATAAAAACTCTTTTATCTATCCTGAAACAGGGCCTGTAAAAGGTACATCACATCCCTCTGCTGTGGTATGCGGTCAAGTATGTTCAGGCGCAGTGGTAGGAGCCGGCTGTTTTGTTGGAGAACACAGTGTCATTGGAGAGGGCGCAGTACTGGAACCTAACTGTGTTATTATGGAGAATACTGTTATAGGCAGAGGGTCTCATATTCAGCCTGGCGCTGTTATAGGTTCTGCGGGTTTCGGGTTTTATAATTTTCAGGGGCATACACACCATCTGCCTCATCTTGCCGGGGTGCGAATTGGTGAGAGTGTCTGGGTGGGCGCAAACACAGTTATTGCTTCAGGAGTTTTAAACCCCACTATCATTGGTGATGAATGCCGACTGGACAGTCATGTGCAGATCGCCCATAATGTAATTCTTGGCCCCGGGGCTTATATGGCCTCTCAATCGGGTATTGCCGGGTCCACGCGAATTGGCAGCGGGTTTAGGGCCGGGGGCGCTTCGTCTGTTGACGGTCACCTGAGGCTGGGTGACAATGTATCGGTGGCCGCTTGTTCAGGTGTTACCAAAAATATACCCGATAACTCTACAGTGGCCGGGTTCCCGGCCCAACCTCTCAATGCCTGGAGGCGGCAGCACATATATCTCCGGCAGTCAGCGCTTAAATCGCACTCCAATCCTCCCGAAAAGGGTTAAAGGCCGATGCCGGGTGGGTCTGTTAAACTGGAGGGTGAGGGGGTCCACAATGGCCGCCCTTCGGCCATTACCATTTCTATGGGCGCTGGTTCGGGCTGCCCGTGTATTTATATACAAGGTGTGCGCTTACCCGTCCTGCCTCTTATGGGAGCGGAGTGCCGGTTAGAGGCATTGAACAGTACGGTTATTCATTTTACCGGGGGCAGTTGTATACGCGCCTCTGAGCACCTGCTGGCGGCATTATTAGCTTTTCCCGGGGAGCACCTTATCATACAGGTGGAAGGGGAGGAAGTTCCCATGCTTGAGGGCAGCGCCGGAGAAATTTATAAAACCCTGCAGACGTTATCCGGACGCACCCCAGGCCCTGCCAACACCTGCATTAGTCAATATAACACCGCTGCAACCATGGATTTAACCTGGGAAAATGGATACTTCCGGGCGGAAAGGGCTGATAAATTTACGGTAGAATATCATTTGGAACGGGGTGAATGCAGCCAGCGGGCCTTATTTTCTCTTGAAGCCGGGGGGGGCGGTGAGTGTTTTGAGGATATCAT
>CAZRWX010000016.1:0-30008 GCA_964603925.1 uncultured Bifidobacteriales bacterium
CTGGTTACCATTTTATGTACCAGCATGTCATCGTCACCAGAAACTAAATGTTCCAGCCCCTCAAACCCACCCACACTCTGAAACAGGCTGCGCCTGTAAGCCAAAGAAGGAGCACTTGCCAAAAGAGGTTTGCCCCAGGCAAAAGTAGCCGCTTCCAGAGACACAAATCCGAATGTTTCAAAACACTGGTAGCGGTTTAACAACCCCTGTGAGCGGTTCACTTTTTTAGGTCCTTGAACAATAGAAACCGATGGTGTAAAAGCCAATGCCATGGACTTTATCCAGCCAGGGCCTGGCAGACAATCAGCATCTGTAGTCATTAAAATTTCACCACCGGCTACATTAAAGGCCCGGCCCAATGCCCTTTTCTTAGATGAAGCTACCTGGGCTTCATCTTGATTAATATTAATCAAGGTAAAATTATTATTTGCCTGGCAGAAGGAATCCAGTAAAGGGCCTGTATTGTCCGTAGAACGATCATTTACACAGATGACGTCCCATTTCCCATTATAATCCTGTTGCCTTAAAGCCGATAAAATGCCCTGTACCGCTTTTTCCTCATTCCTTAATGGTACAACTACTGTTACAGAAGGGCCAATACCACTACTGGCTTCTTTACGGTATAACCTAAAAGCGCCGATATACAGATACCCCAGGAATAAAACATAAAGGGAACTGAGAAAACTGATAACAATAGTCATAGATAGAAGTTGAGTATGGACAACAGCCAAATTATTCAGCAAAACGCACAGTAAAAAGCCCGTGGTTATTAACCATAAAATTCCGCTAAAAAGGCTGCTGAATTATAACAGGCCTTTGGTTGATGGGACACCCTTTATCCTGCTGTTTGGTGTAACGGCCATGGAAAGGGCCCTGGCAAAAGCCTTGAAAACAGCCTCGATACAGTGATGGACATTATTGCCGCGTAAAAGATCAATATGCAAGTTGATGCAGGCATTGTGGGCCAGACTTTCAAAAAAATGGGCTACCAGCTCTGTTTCGAAATTACCAATAATGCTGGATTGCAGCTCAACATTGTATTTAAAAGATATACGGCCGCTTAAATCTAATGCTACCCGTGCCAGAGCTTCGTCCATGGGTACCATATAAAAGCCATAACGCTCCAGGTTTTTTTTATCTCCCAGAGTACTATTTATGGCTTCCCCCAGACAAATAGCAATATCTTCAGTAGAATGGTGCATGTCTATGTCTTTGTCTCCACGGCATACTACCGAAAGCCCCATACCACTGTGTTTCCGGAATAAATCCAGCATATGATCCAGAAAAGGCGAACCCGTATCAATCTCCCCATTAACACTTTGGTCTAAGTCCAAAGTAAGTTTGATATCTGTTTCTTTTGTTTTCCTGGTGATGGTTTTTTTACGGCTGGCTGTCATGAGTCTCCTTTTTTAAAAGCCTTATTAGGCATTAGGGGCATTGTTGACATTGTTGAAATTGTTAACATTGTTAACATTGTTAACATTGTCCTGAGGTTGTTCGCCGGTAGCTTATTCAGCCTGATCATTATTTTTATATCGGATCTCCAGAACCTTTATAAGATTATGGTATTTCCTCTCGAAATCATTAACCGATACCACTAAAAAGAACATAACGGCTACAAGCAAAACTGACAGGATAATGAGAAGTATATAAAACATGCTATTTATTCCAGTAAACGACCACGATATATTTTAAATGTAGTTGATTTAGGTTTGAATTTGCCCTCACCTGTATGCACCTCAACAGAAGCAGGTACACCAAGACGGATAGACATGGTATCCGGATCACGGAGCAGCCAGTTTTCGCCCTTGACAAGCCTTTTATTTACGTCCTCTTTACCCTTTCGCTGCGCATTTATCCATACGCTGTCTAAAAGGCACTTAAATCTTGCGAAAGAAGAAGTGGGGGGTATTTCCGGTGGCTGTGATGAATTTGATATTTTTTCATCTGGTTTGGGAGTAATTATAGTGTCCCTGGCACTTGGAACAGCAAGAGAAGAAACCTCAATATCAGTAATAGAATCTGCCTTTGCGGCATATACACTGGATATTTCTTCTTCATTAATGCTCTCAGAGGGTATTTGATCTAATAATATGGAACTTGATACACTGTCTTTGGGTGTATCGAAGGAAGGTAGAACACGGCTGGTGCCGGCGGATTTAATTTGGAAAAACACCCAGAGTATCAGAGCGAGAAATGCGAAAGCCAGCACCAGAGGGGTTTTGTTAATGGATGCATTTATATCAACAAAATTTTGACCCTGACTGGCAGGGGTATCAGCCGGGGACTGACCTGTCTCCTGATTATACTTTTCTATTAAAAGACCGGAATCCAGTTTTAAGGGAACTGATAAGGTAACAAGAAAGGCCCTGACGTATGGTGCCGGGGGTAAGTCTTTAAAGTTCCCGCTCTCTATAGCCGTTAATATACGCACATTAAGGTTTAAATCGTGACACAGCTGGCCGCCATCTATGTTGGAATTTTGCCTGGCGGTTTGGATAATATCTCCCAGGGACTCTGGTCTGACAGGAGCCTGTTGGGAATCGTTGGTAATATTTTTTTCCATTATGTAATAAATTAGTTAAAAAATGGTTTAAGAAAGCCTAATGTCATCTGAATAGGTGCACCCATGACATTATAAAAACAGCCGTTTATTCTACTGACTAAAAAAGAACCCATACCTTGAATTGCGTAAGCACCAGCTTTATCCATAGGCTCCTCAGACCAGGCATAGGCCTTTAAGGCCTGGGGAGAACATTGGGCAAATGTTACCTTGGTCTCTTCATAGCCAGAATTTACCAGGGTACCACCGCGCGCAAGTGCCACACCCGTATACACGCTATGGGTATTGCCGGCCAGGTCCTGAATCATGGTCAGGGCCTCCTGGTGGCTGCCTGGTTTACCCAGAAGACGCCCCTGTAAAACAACTACTGTATCATAACCCAAAATTAGATTATCGGAGTCCACAGATAAGGACAGAGCCTTTTGCTCCGCAAAGTGCCTGGGCAGTTGATAGGGAGTATTTGAAGATGAAACCTGAGACATTTGCTCCTCAAATTTGGGCTCCTGGCAGGAGAAAACCAACCCCAACATGCCCAAAATTTGTTTGCGCCTGGGAGATTTACTGCCTAAAATTAATGTTTGCCTGGTTTTAAACACCCGTAATTACACCCTGAGTTAAGCCCCTGATTTAACAAGATAATATAATTCAGGCTAATTTCCTTAATAATAACCCCCGGAGAAGGCCCAACTCCCGTTTACAAGCAGGTCTGAGAAGGAGCTGAGAGCCAACATCATTATTTGTTTTTAGCAGCCTCACCCCGGCAATTCCTCTTTTACCGACCCTGACGTTTTATATTAGTTTGAGAACTTTCCAATTTTATATCGGGCAGGTCAATTATATAAATCTTAAAAAACCAACCCTGGCCAATACCCACTGGAGTCCAGGAAAAGTCCATCTTCCAGCAACGCAGCAGACGGTTAAATGTAAAAGAGTGTTTAGAAAACTGCCCCTTTTCAAAATCAAAAGCAGTATTGTAGGACATCTCCCACATGGGTGTCGGGTTTAATTTAACAGAGGCATTAAAAGCATGCACGAGATCCTTTTTAAAAGCAGTGGTACTGACCCTGGTTTCCCGGTAATTGAAACTGTAATCAGCACTGGCAGACCATGCCTTAGTTTCATATAAAGACATGGAGGCCGACCCCGGCCTGTTATGCCAGTTATCCACCTTGCTATTACCCGCATTTGGAGGTCTGTCGGTTGCTAGGGAGGCCGTTTTGCTATTATTGCTTTTTTCAGAGGTGTTTTTCCTGGTGCCAGCATTCAGCTGACCTTCAAAGGAGAGGGATTTTCTCCAGCCGGTACTGTAGCTATAGAGAATTGGAAATACCAGATTATTTTTATCCTGAGCATAGTCATCATACACTTTATGCACAAATGAAACATTAAGGGGAATATATTTCACGATTTCGGTACTAATGGTAGTGGAAATATCCGACCATTTCCGATCTTTGGATTCAAAATTATAAGAGCTCGAAGTGCTGGTATTAAAGATCTTCTTTGTGATTGATTGTTTAGTCAGTTTGGAAGTATCATTTGGAGAAATTTTTATATCAACCTGATTATTAAGGCTAAGGTTTAGATTTTTTGCTTTATCCTGAGCTATGGGAGCAGATAGCCGGGGATGCGGTACAAAAGATTTATTACTGTCTATTTGCGGCACATAAGTAAATCCCACACTGGGTGTAATTACATGTCTAATTTTCTCCCATCTGCCCAGGTTGGGCTCGGCGATACCGTAAAGTTTGGTATTAGTACTTACGCCCATATTCCACTTGTATAAATTATCTCCAAAATCCCCCGAACTTAAATCTACTGCCGGTTCAGGTCCATCTTCCATGTTGGAATGAAGACTCCAGAAATGTTCAAAATTTATCTGCGGAGTTACGTTAATATATTGAAACCAGGCATACTTCCCCGACAAGTCCAGATGATTTTTAGCTCCAACAAAAGTGAGTGAATCCAGTTTGGTAGCGGTTGCAGTAGTAGCTGACCCATTTTCTTTAGTATAAGTATTAAAGCTACCGCTGTAGCTGTAATTTAGCTTGCGAAACCAGGACACCTCATCAGCAGCATCAACCGGGTCCCAACTTACGCTTTCCTTAGCAGGAAAAAGAGGAGCCTGAAATGCCATACTGGCGCTGGGGAGCTCCCTTTCCAAATGCCCGGTAGTAAGATTATAATTCTGCATAGCGTTAACATTTACCCGTGCTCTGTTCCATTCCAGCATATTGGAATAACCAAGATTGGCATTAGCGGTTTGATTTATTGCTTCAGATTCATCCAGAGCTTCGTCCAACACCTTGCTGCTGGAAACGAATCTACCCCTTCCGGTAAGTTTCTGCACTGCATCAGGTGTTAAATTCTGGTCATGGGTAAAATTCACCTCCCAGCCGGAATTCCCGGGATTAAAATCGCTGACATAAGAGTTAGCGCCAATATTGCCGGTCAGGAAATAGCGTTTATTATAACGAAATTGAGAACGTAAATTGGTTTTGTCAAATGTCCCCTTTTCCCCCTCAATCATATCTCCACTTATCAGTAAATCAGTATAATCGTTGGTTACCAGATAATACCCCAAATCCCTGATAAAGAAGCCCTGTAATTGATCGCCACCCATTTTAGGGCGCAGAAGTCCTGAACGGCGCCCTTTACCTAAAGGCATAACAAACATGGGAGCAACCGCAACAGTCACTTCACCTAAATTCATGACTATGGGCCTGGCCAGAACTCTTTTATTAGGCTCAAGTACCAGACGACGGCTATAAAAAAAATATGATGCCGGATCACAACTGGTGAAATCCCCCCGGGTAATATAAACCTGACCTGTGGGCTGCCTGCGTACCTCCATACCGTTAAAAGTCTGATTGTCTCTGGTTGAACTTCCATAGTACATTTCACCGATTTTCTTCCTGTGGTTATACTTTAACCGATATCCATTGATATCGGGATTATTATTGTCTTTAATCACTGGATGACCAAAAGCCTCTACCATCTCCTCGCTGTTGTAAAGCAAAATTGTATCTGCCAATAATTGATAATCTTTATGATTAAGGACGGCCTTGTTATACAGGCTGAATTTTTTTTCTGCAGCCTGGTAATAAAAAAGTCCACTGGACCAGGAGACTGTATCTCCAAACAAACCTTTTTCTGTATTCGCACTATCAGTGGAAAGAGCATGGTTAGTATTGGGTAATGATGGCTGAGGAAGGGTATATAAACGCTGAGCCGGAGACAAGGTAATTGCCGCAAACAAAAAAAAGCAGATAATAAAATTAAATAACACCAGAATGGAGCCCAAAAAAAAGCCAGGAATAATTATTACGCTGGAAATTTACATTTGTTTCAGGCGTTCTTCAGGGGAGAGAAGAGAAACTAGACGAACACCAAAATTGTCATCAATAACAACAACTTCAGCTTTGGCAATTACTTTGCTGTCAACTACTAAATCAACAGTTTCCCCAGCCAACCTGTCTAATTCTACAATTTTGCCAGGTTTGAGAGTAAGCAGCTCACTTATTCTTAAAGTGGTTTTACCCAACACCAAACGGATTTTCAGGCTGATATCTTGAAGTTGATTAATATCCAGCTTTTTACGGTTGGAAACTCTGTATTCGCTTTTCGGGGCCATATTACTAATTATATCGTATTCTCAGCTGTATTTCTAAAGGAGAAGAAGAAAAAATCACCATTTTGTTGCCTGAAAACCCTAAAATCTAAGTTCTAAGCCAGAAGCAGCTCAAATACTGAACCTGACAAACTCCTGGATTCAGAAAAATAATGAAAAATATTTTCTTTGGTGGTATAATAAGCACATGCATATGGTTAGCCAGATACAGGTAGAAGGGCTTTTAATCTCAATTTTTGTCCTTTTTATGATTTATTCGGTTTCTAAAGAGTTCACCCTGGGGCAGGCATTTTTACAAAGGCAGGAAGAAAGAGCAGAACTGGGCCTAAAAGAAAAACGTAGGGATATTGCGAAAAAAGCCGGAAAAAATAGCAAAGATCCAAATCCTTTCATTGAAAGGGCGTCTAATAAGTGAAGTTATTAATTGTCTGCTATGGGCAGCCTAAAAGAAAAGCAACTTCCCGACCCTACTTTGCTTTTTAAAACCAGTTCGCTATTATGCTGCTCAATTATTTTTTTGGAGATTGGCATACCTAAACCTGTACCTTCTACGTGATTCATAACATCCTCAATTTGGGTGAATTTATCAAATACTTTGGGTATATCATTCTTGGAAATGCCACAGCCTGTATCCTGAACATAAAACTCAACTGTGGCTGCAGCTCTTCCTTGTTCCTTCCGCTTTGCGCCAATTGTTATTTCACCCTTTGGCGGAGTGAATTTAACAGCGTTTGACAAAATATTTATTATTACCTGGGTCAGTTTCTCATAATCTCCGATTACATATGGTATATCTTCATCTATAAGCGGCTTTATCAGTTGCTTCTTTTTCTCACTCAAATTTACAATAGCTCGAACACTCCTGTTTATAAGGTCTGCCGGCTTAAAAGTATCCATGTTATATTGCATCTTACCTGATTCAATTTTAGAAAGGTCAAGAATATTGTTAACCAGATGAGACAGGCGGTGCCCTTCGTTATTAATAACCTGTAAATACTCCTGTTGCTCCTCTTTGGTATCAGCCAACCCGCTTAATAAGGTCTCTGAATAGGCCATAATGGAAGCCAGGGGCGTTTTTAGTTCATGACTCACCATGGAGATAAAATCGTCTTTCATGTTGTCGAGTTCCTTAAGGCGCTCAACCTCCTTAGTCAGGGCCAGATTTCGGCAGACACAGACCATACCAGGTTTTGCAGCCCCGGAAATTCGCAAAGGCGACGCAATAATCTGCGTATGTTTTTGTTCCTGGTATAAAGTAGTGAAGGAAAGCTCCAGGGGCTCAGGGATTTTATCTGCTTGAAGACTCTGCAGTAAGCTGGAGAAGGCTGTTTGCAAATAATCAGGAAATACAACCGTATAAAGGTTACCCAATGCAATTTTAGAGCGTATTTCAAAAAATTCTTCGGCTTTTCTGTTAAAAACGGTAATTTTACCATCTGGATCTACCGTGATTATGGAATGGGCAATAGATGCTATTACACGATCAACGTACTCTTTCATATCGTTAAGCATACTGGCCTTATCAGCCAACAGGGAATGTGATTGATAATTAGCTATGGCTAAAGCAGCATGATTGGCAACAGTACTTAAGGCCAGGGCTATTTCTTCAGAGTATGAACCAAAGTTTTCGTCTAAATCCAATATTATAGCGCCAATTATCACAGAAGCCTGTATGAGCGGCGCAATGGCTTTACCCTGGGTTTCCTGACTTCCAGGTAAAACTGTAACCGATTTACGTTTGCAGCACCAATAAATAAGTTCTTCATTTATAACGCTAAGGTTTTGCTGCTGGTTGTAGACGGCCTCCCCTATTTTGTGAAACCGTTCATTTTCAAACAAATATACCTTGCATGAAAAACATTCAATAATTTGCGGTATTACTGTTACAATAGAGGATACAATATCCTCTATTGACTTTGAACCGCTTACTTTTATGGATAAGTTTTGAATAGCAGTAAGTTGATCGAAAGATCGGCGAAGATCCCGATTAGCATTTTTTAGCTGTTCAATTTCTTCAGGTAAGAGTGTAGATTCCATATCGCGGTATTATTAGGTTAAGCTGCAATTTCATCAATCACCTGCAGAAAAACACTGGCTTTATCCACCTCGCTATCTATACGGCTCAAGAATTTTCCCAGATCAATTTTATCCATTTGAAGAAGATCCCAGCTTTCATCCTTAACCACTGGTATTTTATCGTCCCCACCAGAGCCAACCCCCAGGGCACGGGCAAATATATCGGCTATGTGAACAATGGCCACCAGCTCCTGATACTGTTTGGACAGCTTGGGATTACTATGATATTGAATAACTAGAGCAAGATCCCGGGGGAGATTCCAGCGCTGCGCAAGCCACCGGCCGACTTCCTCATGAGTAACATGGATTATGGCTTTTTCTGCCTCGGAAATTAAACAATTGTGTTTCTTTTGATATTGAAGAATGCGGGAAAAGTCCTCTGTAGCATACTGGTTTAAGACAACTTTACCAATATCATGAAGTATACCACCGATAAAGGCCTCTTCAGAATATTTAAAATGCCGGCGCTCAGCAAGAACTTTGGCTATAGCTCCTGTTGCTATTGAATGCAGCCAGAAATCTTCCATATTAAAACCTTCGCCTTTGGCGTTTTTACCGAAAGCATCAAATATTGAAGCAGTTAAGACAATGTTTTTAACCGTAGTAAAACCCAGAATTACAATGGCATGGGTAATGGTATTTATCCTGCCCGGAAACCCGTAAAAGGCTGAGTTGACCAATTTCAAAGTTTTGGATGTAAGTGACTGATCGGTGGTAATAGCTTGACCTACCTCACTTGCTGAAGTCCTTGGATTTTGCATTAAAGTCGTGATTTTGGCAACAACTGTTGGCAGTGTTGGCAGCTCGGTCAGCTTCTCAGTGGCTAATTTTAAATTTTCAATTTCTGACATTAGTGTTTTTCTTTAATGTGTAATTTTACCGCATCATAAAGTTTTCTCATATTTGGATAAATGAGTACACCCTCAAAAGTTTTCTCCAGAGTTTTTAATTTTTGCTCTTTGTCACCTGTTTTCTCATCGTCACCTTCATCACCCTCCTGCTCAATATACACCGTGGTGATACCCCAGTTTTGAAGCCGTGCGGCCATAGTTTTTTTTAAAACGGTGTTAACACCCAGAAGAATTTTGCCATCTGGACCTACAAGAGGGCGTGCCAGCAGCATTTCATCTTCAATTTCAGAAACCGGAACTTTTTTCATAATTTATATGGTACCATTATGGAGCTGACATATCAATTTATTGGCACAAAATTTTAATATTATCATTAATCTGCCGATATTTTATATTAGTGTCACTTTTACAAGGGTTATTAAGTGAAAACAGCCAAATTTTCTCACCGTCACATACTCCGGTTCCTAATCACTATTTTGGCTTTTTGGGGTTATTGCCCGGCAGAAAAGAGTATTTACGTCACTATTAGTGAGGCATTCCCCTCTGCCAGCCCGGTAGTTATAATCCTTATTGGGGTAGCTATAATTTTAATAGTTGGCAGTCTGGTATTATGGGAAATACTTAAATCTGAGAAAAAACAAAAAGAACGTCAGGAGCTCAGCTGGCAAAATTTCAGTGAGTCCTGCAAGGCAAAAACGCTTAGCACTTACGAAACCGATCTTCTGCGTAAAATGATTATTGCCGGCAAACTCGATAAAGCCGACATAGTTTTTCAGGCACCAGCCGTATACGAGAAATGTCTCGATGCCTTTATCAAAAAATCAGAAATTAAAAAGAAACCGGATATTCCCTGGGACTGGCTTACACGTCTTAGGGACAAGCTTGGATATTCACGCTTACCAGTAGAAACACATCTTACAAGTACCAGGCAACTGCATATAGGTCAAAAGCTAAATGTTAAGCTGCAGAACACTCAGGATAATCTGCCCTCCCAAATAGCAGATCTAAGCGAAGCCCTATGGGTGCTGGAGCTGCCGCCAGGCGTAATTCTGCAGGTGGGGGACATCATTTTTATATGGTTTATCAGAGGTGGGGATGCTGAATACTCTTTAAGCACTGTGGTAACCAAATATTACGATAATAAGGCGGTGCTTGAGCATCGCTTAAAAATGGAGCGTAAACAATTAAGAAACTGGGTGCGCATTGATGTGAACCTGCCATGTCGGGCTATTTTAACCATGGTACCAGACCAGGAAGATAATTCTGAAACCCCACCCCTGCAGCGTGGTGCCGCTCTAGAAGGCCGTATAATGGACATAAGCGGGGGCGGGGTCTGTCTCAGGCTTGACAATAAAATTCCGCAAAACAGCATACTTTCCCTCAGTTTCGATTTGCCAGGTTCATCTATCAGGGGTATCAGGGCCGATGTATTAGGCTACAATCAAGGCCAGGGGGAAAACGACAATGTTATCGTTCACCGTCTCAGGTTCAAAGATATTGAAACCTCGCTTCAAGAAAAGATTGTCCGTTTTGTATTTGAGAAAAGCCGGATGGATTCGCAATTCCGTGCCTGATATTACCATTTTTCCTGACACACTACAATATATTGGGGTAACCGCACTACTTACCCATATATGTTGATTCTGTTTGAATTTGACTATAAATTTATTTTTATCAATACCTATAATGTCTATATTAACTTGACATGTTCTTTTAAAATGCTGTACACTTATTATGTCGGTAGTACATAAGCTGAGGATTCTTCTTGCCTATCAAGAATAAAATCATTAACCTCCTGAGAGGAAATCCTGTTAGTGTGGGTCTGGACATAGGCAACCACAGTGTTAAAATTGTTCGTATAGCCCACCTGGCCACAGGACCTTTGCTACAGGGTGTTGGTATACATGTTCTCAAGCCCGAGACTATCATTAACGGTGAAATAAAAGACAAAGACGATCTGCTTAATTCATTAACAACTCTAAGCCATAAAACAGACCCTTCTCAAAAAATCCGCAACATTAATCTGGGCCTTAGCTGGTCCTATGGTGTTATCGCCGACCGCATAAGCCTACGTTCTACGGGTTCAGATTCAGACGAAGAGCTCATACTTATGGAGGCCAGCCGGCATCCACCCTTTGATGTTGAAGATATCCAGTTGGACTACAAAATCCTTCAACGTAACGAAAGCACCAATAATATGGAGGTACTGCTGGTGGCCGCCAAACTCAGGATGATGCAGCCTTATCTGCAGCTTATACGTGAAGCGGCGTTATCTCCTATCAATGTAGACGTTGACACCTTTGCTGTTACCAATGCTTTTCTTTTCTCGGCTTCAGAAGAAGACCTTAATAAGGTTGTCGCACTGGTTAATATAGGGGACACAGTTACTAACCTCACCTTTCTTAAAAACGGCAATTACCACTCCACCAGAGAAATAGGCACTGCTGGCAGTTTTTTTATTCAAACCCTCGAAAAAAACCTCCAAATCGAAACTCTGGAGGCAACCGCTCTGCTTAAAGGCGGGAAGTTGGCAGAGTCAAACCAGGAGACAGTGCTGCGCAGCATTGAATATGCCGCTGAGGAGTTATCCGTTGGTATAGATCTAGCCTTCAGCTATTTCCAATCATCAGAGGGCAATGCCAACATTGATAAAATGATACTTTCCGGCGGGGGGGCTTGTATTCCTCATCTGCCCGATCTGCTCGCTGAGCGCCATGATATGGAAGTCGAAATTGCCGACCCCCTTGGCAATATTGCTTATGACAAAAAGAAGTTTTCTTCTCCTATACCTCAGGATATATCCACAATTCTCACTGTTGCAACAGGTCTTGCGCTGCGGAAGTTCTAAATGCCCAATCTTATAGAAATTAATCTGCTTCCCATTGAGGATAGGAAAGTAAAAAAGGACTTTACCTTTTTACTGGAGACAAAAGTTGTAGTCCCCACTATTATTCTTTTATCAGTTGGCCTGCTGTACCTTGGAGGTCAGCGCTATTTCAAACTTGAGCTAGAAGACTTCCACAAGACCATTGTCAATCTGGACGAAGATATCGCAGAAAACAAAACAAAAATCGACAAGATTAAAAAGCTTGAGAATATACTTCAGGAAAAAGAAAAAAAGAATCATTCTCTACAGAGTATAAATTTTAACAAGCAATTATGGGTGCGCATTTTGGAGGGCCTTAACAAAGCCCTTCCTTCAAGTTCCTGGATTAACACCATAACTCAGGATCAAACACTGCCAGACAAGCTGACAGTCAAAGGTTCCACCTACATTTTCTCCGAAGTAGCCGAATACATAATACAGTTGGAAAAATGTGAATATTTTGTTCAAATCCAACTTAAAAGCATCCAGATGGAAAACTCTAAAAAAGTTAGCGCCTTTGTTTTTGATATGGATATCAAAATTAATCTTAATTTAGGTCAGGAGGCCGCACTGGCGGCTAATGACGTTGTCCCGGTAGCCGAATGATTAACTGGAACCTGTCAGCAAAGCTATGGGCGTATGCCGGGGCCTGCGGGGTCGGTGTGCTGGCATTGATATATATATTTTTTACTTCAGAGTATGAGGGATATGCAGAAGAAAAAAAACAGATGAAACAGGAAATCAACATAAAAAAAAGTCAATTACTACTTATCCAAACCATGACTCAACGTCAGGGTCTCCTGGAGATGAAAATTGAAGAAGCTGCTTTGGAATTTGATCGCCTTAAAGAAATGTTCCCAGACAGGGATTCCATTCCAAAACGTCTTCAGCACCTCACCTCCGCCTCCAGGAAAGCAGATATTACACCCATCAGTTTTCGTCCTGCTGAAAAATCCGAAAAGGAGTTTTATATCGAAAATCAGTACGATATAGAGGTATCAGCAAGTTTTCACGGCTTGGGCCAGTTTTTTCAGGAGATAGCAAATTTTAAATACCCAACTGCTATATCAAAAGTTGTAATTACAGAAAAAAAGCGCATGGAATTAGAATTACAAAATGCCACCGAGCAGGGGTATGCTCCTAAAACTACCGATGTAAATTTTCAGCTGACAACCTTTTCTTCTAAAAAATAGAGTATGCTTAAGTTAATATCCTGCCTCACAATTTTTTGCGGTCTTGTCTTTGGGGCAAAACTGGAGAAAATAGAGTTTAATTGTGAAAATGAGGACACCGAATTACTCATTTATTTTCAACAAGACAGCGCCTCAGATAAAATACCCAAATTTCTACAGAAATATGACCAGGATGCCCAAACTTTTACTCTTCAATTTCTTAATACTGGGACTTCCCTGTTCCCCGGAGAGTTTCATGTAACAGAAGAGAATCTTTTTATTTCCCGCATTAACATAAAGCAAATAGAGCTTCAGAAAGGGTCATCAATTTATCCATTTTTATCCATTGTTTTTTCAGCCAAACCCAAGCTCAACAAAGACAGATATCCCGCTATTAAAAAATCAAAGCGTGTTGTTTCATTTTCACTGGGAAGGTCGCTTAGTCCCTGCTTAAAATGGGTAATAAATAAACAATCTAAAAATTCCTCTTCTATGACAGCTCAAATTAAAGAGCCCAAAATTCAAAAAGCAATTTTAAACAAAAAACCAGAGCAGGCTGATACTTCCATAATTCTAGAAGATCTTGGTACAGAAAGCGCATTGGATATCGGCCAAAAGCTGGACACTCAAAAAGTTAGACAGGCTATTTCGTCCAGTAAGACCTTTTCGGTAACCGGGGGCGGCAAAAGGCTTGTCGTACTTAATGATGAAGTAAATATGAGAGAATCACCAAACACTTCAAGCAACATCATTCATAAAATGGAAATCGGCTCAGAGGTACTTCGCCTGGAAAAGATTAAAGGCTGGTATAAAGTAGAGTTTCAAAATGATACTGGTTACATAAGTGAACGTATACTGGCTTATATAGACGAACTCACAGATCCTCAGCTTAAGAAAATCCAGGAAGTTCTCGCCCAAAAAAAGGAATTAACTGCACAGGCAGAGCGTGAGGCCATAGAAAAGCAGCAGGCTCTGGAAGAAGCTAAGGCCAAAAAGGAAGAGCAGGAAGCACTCCGCCTTAAGATGGAACAGGAAAACGCCGCTAATGCGGCCACATTAGCGGCTGAAGAAGCCAAAGAAATACAACAGGCAAAATTATTAAAAGAGCAGGAAGAAGCCTACCAGGCTAAGGAGGCAAAGCAAAAAACTATAGAGGAAAACCAACGTATTAAAGAAGTGTCAAAAAAGGAAGAACGGGAACAGTTGGCCAGATTAGAAGAAGAGAAAAAACTTAAAGAAGAAAAAGACCGGCTGGAAAAAGAACAGAAGGAAAGAGACCGGCAGCAACAAGAAGCAGAATTCAGAAGACAGCGCGAAGAAAAACTTAAAAAAGAATTTGCGTTAAAAGAAGAATTAGCTGAACAGGAAAGGCTGGAAAGAGAACAGGCAAAAGCCCGTGTATTAGCTGAAAATAAGATTAAAGCAGAAATGGAACTAAAATTAAAAAAGGAATCCCGAAAAGAGATAGGCTACAACAGTTTTGGCCGTAGAGATCCATTTCTTCCTATTATAGAATCCGAACTATCAGATAATGAACTCGACATCGATCAAATGAAGCTGGTCGGTATTATTTGGGATGACCAATTTCCGCTTGCCGTGCTGGAGCACCGGAAGCAAACCGGTATATCCCTGGCGCTTAAAATCGGCGATCGCATACCTAATGGCAAGGTAATGCGCATTACCAGAAGTACAATTCAATTTGAGATATCAGAATACGGCGTTGCCAGGACATACACACTAAAACTCGTTTCGCCTGAAGAAAGGACTGCCCGATGAATCTTATAAGCAGTAACCCGTGGCATTTTTTCTTAATTCCCTTCATAACATGTTTTGTTTTCAGTCAGCCAGTTCAGGTTATCAAGGAGCCTGCAGCATCCCAGTCACAAAATTCTGGTGAAAGTGGACGAGATTTCCATTTTTCAAATATGGATATCCGTTCGGCTTTTCGTGCTATTTCGGCCGCCGGGCAGGTTGATGTAGTAACCTCACCCGAGGTGAAGGGCAAAATAACCATGGATCTTACCGATAAAACCTGGAAAGAGGCCATGGATGTTATTTGCCAGGTATTCAATCTCCAATACCATCTGGAGAAGGAATACATTTTTGTACAAACTCTACAAGAGTATAATGAGTCTGCAAATTTAGCAGAGCTGGAGCGGGAAATTATCAAAATAAACCATGCCAAGGTCACAGACCTTTCAACCGCAATTAACAGCCTTACCTCACCTCGAGGTAAAATTACCATTGTAGAGCGAACCAACGCCATAATAGTACAGGACATCAGAGAAAAAATAGAAGAAATAAAAAGCACAATAATTGCTTTGGACATAGAGAACCTTCAGGTACATATACAAGCTCAGATAATTGAAGTTAACTCAGATGCCGCCCAGGAAATGGGAATAAATTGGAGCGCGGGCAGTGGTGGTTATGCAACCGATCCAGGTACCGGAATAGGTGTTGCCGGGGCAAAATTAGACCAAATACCAAATGCAAACCAGTCCAGCGCGCTTGTCAGCTCCGCGCCCGGCAGGGTGAGTCCCGCAACAATGTCATTAGCATTTGGTCTCCTAAATGGTAACCTGGGCGCAACCCTGGAATACCTCCTCACAGAAAGCCACGGCGAAGTAGTAGCCAAGCCCCAAATTACCACCCTGGACAATATGGAAGCCAGCATTTTTATAGGCAGCAAAATACCCTTTAATAAGCTTGATCAAAACTATAATTCCAGTATAGAGTTTGTTGATGGCGGTATAGAGCTGATAGTCACTCCTCACATTACTAACGATAATCGCATTATACTGGATTTGGCACCCAAAAGGAGCAGTGCAACTATTGACGCTATTACACGCGGGCCAGTGGTAACAACTCAAGAGGCTAAAACCACTGTGGTGGTTAACGACGGCCAGACTGTGGTTATTGGGGGGCTTACAAGCAAATCAGAAAACAAAATTGAAAAGGGTGTACCCATTCTTAAAGACATCCCCTTGTTAGGAGTATTATTTAGATACACTAAAACTCAGGTTATAAAAGAAGATCTTATAATATTTATCACTCCTCACATAATCAGGTCTAATCCCACACAGCGTAATAGGCTGGCAGCTGAAGTTAATGCTCAACAGGAGGGGGCTCCCGCTGCCACACAAAAGCTTGAAGATGAAAAGGTTATAGACTTCCTGGATGAGTTAGGCGGCGACTAAGCTCCACCATTTTCAGCATTTTCAGCATTTTCAGCATTATCAGCATTATCAGCATTATCAGCAAGCTTAAGACGGCAGTTTTCACTGCCTGAACACAAGCTTCCGGTATCCTCAAAATTTATCCAGTCTACATCAAAGAAGCTGCGGGGAACTTTGCCTTTTCGGTAAAGGTTAACCTCACCATTATCTAAAAAGGGCTGAAATAGTTTCCAGGATGTTTCTGTCTCTTCTGCGCTTACAAAAAGAGTTTGATCACCGCGCAGGACGTCTGTCAGCAACTTTTGGTATGCCTCTGGTATCTGCTCTTTAAAGGCCTCTCTGTAAAAGAATTTAAGCCGGGTGGATTCAATTTTATCATCAGCGCCAGGTACTTTCCCAGAGACATTAAGGAAAATACTTTCGTTGGGTTGTATTTTAAAAATTATCTGATTATGAGGTATATCACCGCCTTCGTTAAAAAGAAGCTTAGGTACCGCACGAAACCGGATACCGATTTCAGTACCTTGACGATTTACAGCCTTCCCGGTTCGCATATATATGGGGGTGCCCGTCCACCTGAAGTTATTTATAGAAAATTTGATCTCTGAATATGTATCTGTATTGGAATCGTCTTTGACCCCTTTCTCCAAAGTATAACCCTCATATTGATAGCGATGGCATGCTTCTATTTTCATGGTACGGAGAACATCGGTTTTTTGGGATCGGATATCATCGGCACCCAGACTAATTGGGGCCTCCATAGTCATAAGACATAAAAGCTGCATAAGGTGGTTTTGCATCATATCGCGCATAATGCCTGAGTTGTCAAAATAAGCCGCCCGCCCCTCCAGACCAAGAGTTTCAAAAGCATTTATCTGTATTGACTCTATGTACCGGCTGCTCCATAAAGGTTCAAAAATAGCATTGGCAAAACGGAAAACTAAAATATTCTGCACGGCCTCTTTGCCCAGGTAATGGTCTATACGATAAAGGCGGTTTTCATCAAAATATTTATGCAACTCTGCGTTAAGAACTCTTGCTGATTCATAATCATACCCAAAGGGCTTTTCTATAATAATGGAAGACTCTTGCCCAAAGCCCTCATCGATAAGGGCCCTGGCTGTAGAAGCGTATACACTGGGAGGTAGAGAGAAAAAGAAAATAATACGCTCAAAGCTGCCTTTCTCTTTAATAAAGGCCTTAAGACCGGGTATATTGCTATGGTAGTGCAAATTTTTTGAGAATGCCCCCTCCAGGCCGAACTTTTTACGGAACTCCTCATGAGTAAAGGCTGTACGGCCGGAACCTATTATAGTATTGGTATCATCTATTATACCCTTGCCATATAAAATTTTTAAGGCGGGTAAAAGCTTACGCTGAGCCAGGTCACCCGAAGCACCCAGTATAACAATAGCGGTGTTTTTTGTATCCATATCTAATCCCCTTTAACCTGTGTCAGATTACAATATATAAATGAAAACAGGTGAAACAACATCAGGCAGAGTATCAGCCTTTAGCTTTAGGTTCCAGAGCTTTTTCAACAGCAATATACACATAATGCCTGAGCATCAAAGACTTCAAATAAACTATTGAGGCTTTACGACTGTTCTCTATAGTCTGCTTGAAATGGACAGAAATATTATTTGATATTGTCCATAAGTCATCCCTGCCGTTTATGCATCCCCAGAAGTATGAACCCATTTCATCCAGATTCAGCCTGGAAGTTTTAATAAGTTTAAGGCGGTTTGCCAGGTTCCCCAAAAGGGAATTTTTATTTGCTTCCTCCCTTAGTAGCTGCAGACAGTTTTGGTGATCCTTTTTGACTTTGATCCCGTTAGCCTTATAAGGTATGGCATTCAGCGGATGTCTAAGGTGTAGTATATCCGGCGGTTTGGGTTTGTTTTTATGGCCGAAAAACGGCATTAATGAAAATCGCTGCTGCTGAAGTCTACATCTTCCTGCTTTTGAACACGCACTATGCGCCCATCCTCTATCCACATTATGCGATCGGAGGCTTGAAGCATTTTAAGATCGTGAGTGGCGCAAATAATGGTAACTCCTAATTCATTCTGCAAATGACCAAGAAGCTCTATCATCTCCTGCCCGGTTTTCGAATCCAGGTTAGCTGTAGGCTCATCAGCCAGTACTATATCGGGGCTGTTAGCCAAAGAGCGCGCAAAGGCCACCCTCTGCTGCTGACCACCGCTTAACTCAGCCGGTTTATGAAGAAGACGGTGCCCCAGACCCACCAGTTTTAAAATTTCCACAGCTTTATCCCGGGCGCTTTCGGAGTCCATACCCGCAAAGCTCATGGGAAGCATTACATTCTCCAGGCAGGTCATTACCTGAATAAGGTTGTAGGACTGGAAGATATAACCCACCTTACGACAGCGGAACCATGCCAGTTCATCATGGTCCAATTGAGCGATATCCACCTGATCTATATATACTTTGCCCGCAGTAGGCTTAGACAAAGCCCCTATCATATTAAAAAGTGTAGATTTACCAGAACCCGAAGGTCCCATTATAGACAAATATTCACCCTGGAATACAGTCATGCTGCTGCCGCGTAGAGCATGGGTAATCTGGTTACCCATACGATATGATTTGCGCACATCTACAGCTCGGATTATAATGGGCTCCTCTTTAAGACGGTGGATATCAAAGAGTATGTCTGCTTTTGATTTGTCTATAGTCTGCATAAATTAAATATTACTCCTCAGCGCATGAGAGGGTACCATATTACTTGCCAGCACAGCGGGATAAATAGCCGCTAATATGGCTAAAAGGGTGCCTATAATAGTACAACCTATTATGGATAAGGACAAATAGAGATAATTAATAGAAAAGGTAACCAGAGCAAAGTTATAGGACACCCCATATATGACATAAGAGAACAGCATACCTACCAGTACACCGCCTATTGAACCTATAACACCAATAATACTGGACTCCAGCAGGAAAATATTACGGATAAAGCCCGATAACGCCCCCAGGCATTTCATAGTACCTATCTCGCGAAAACGCTCTGTTACACTCATCAGCATGGAGTTACTGATACCGATAATGGTTACAAAAAGGGATATTGTCAGAATCCAAATATTGCGAAATTTAGTTTCTGTTTTTTTCTCCTCCAGTTTTATCATATCTTCTTTTGTTAATATTGCCGTAAGGTTAGCTACCGTTATACCATTACCAAAATTGACATTGGTATATTCACGGGTTTGTGCTGCCAGCGGGTGCCGTGTCCTTTGAAAAACACTTTGCCAGTCTATGGAGCCCACACTCCCCTGCCCCATAACTATGAGGGCATTAGCCCCCTCGCCCAGCTGGCTTAAAGAAGATTTTTGAACAACGGACAATGGGGGTATAACAGATTCATTATTTGCTGTATATACTTTTAACGCGGATACCTTTTCCTTCTGAAGCTTTTTAAGAAAACCCAGTTCCGCGTTATTTAAAGGACCTGCCTGTAATATGGCCATAACCTTTTCGTGAGGATTGCCCATTTCGGCCACCAGGATATTATACATGCGGTCTACATTCTGCAGCAGTTGTTCCTCTGACTTAACACCCTCTTTAATGACCAGCCCGGTAAATATTGACATAAGAAAAGCTATACCGCTGACCACACCTAAAAGCGTGACAACCGAGCGTCCCAGACGGATTTTCAGGCCCTGCAAGGTTACACTCATGGCGATTTTAATTGGTAATTTAACCTGTTCCTGCATATATTAAACCTCTAAAATGGAGTGCCGGACACCGCTTTACTAATGAGCTTAAGGGCAATTGTGGCCATACCGATAAGACCAACCCCCGTATAATAACCAGCCATTAAAATGGGTGCCATTTTAAGAAACTCTGTAACGCCGATTTTTTTACGGAAATAAAACCGCCCTATAAAGGCACCAACAACCTCTAATACCATATAATGGGGGAGCTGACCCATACCTCTTAAAAACCCATAAATCAGCATCACCGGCAAATTAAAAAAGCTTAATAAGGAGAAACCTATAACTGTAAACAGCCCCCCTGTGGCAATAATCTTATACTTTATAGCCTGGCCTAATTCTGTATCAAAAAAGTTAAGCGAGCCGCCTTCATCGCCAGGTACCTCAAAGGTGGAAGAAAATATAAGGGCCTGGTTTTTAGCCATAAGCTCCCATTGAATTTGAGCAGAAGGGAACATATCTGAAGGTACAGCGTCAGCCTTCCAGATAAAGGCCCAGAAAGCAAAAGAAAGTACTAATATTACCGGGAAAGCAACCAGATCTGCTTTTATCATGGAAAAAAACCTGACCCCCGTAAGTTCATTTACACGAAAAGACTGGGCGAGGCCACCAAAATTCTCAATGGGAATAGGCGCCAGCCATAACTCCAGGCCTTTGGCTCCAGAGAGAACAAACGCTGTTTCTTTAATGAAGGGGATGTCTATGCTTTGACCAGATATACCAAGAAGGCGCGCGCTTACATAAGAAATAAAAGGGTTATACAGGAAGACAAAGATAAACAGGAAAGCTAGAGGTAATTGAGGTACACAGATATTACACACCCAGATCATGGCCAGCCCGGCTACAGAATAAATAACAAAAGCTATCCAGAGGGGATAGTCACCACGCCCCTGAGGTACAGACCAGACATCTTCTTTATTTTCGGGATTTTCCAGCCTTTTCTGCTTTTTCAGCCGGGATTGTTTGGTAATGTCCCTGACCATGGCATATATGGAAACTAAGGAGATACCCAGTGCAGACCCTACACCAAAGCTGAGCCAGAAATCCAGGTTATTGGCAAAGGTTGTGTTTACTGTCTCCATGCCCGGCTGCCAGCTTGTGAGAACGCCAAAGTGATGCAGCATGGGGTTAGCAATAAGTGTGATAATGATAGCCGCAAAGGCCCCCATCACTGACCAGAAGGGTAGAACAAAACCAAGGAAAAGAACGCCGAGATCGATAACAAAACCAGTGGGTGTAGCCGGAAGAATAGCCTCAGTCAGGGTAGTTGTATCTAAAAATGGCTGTGGAATAAGAAATACAGGTTTGTCTAACAGGATACTGGTAATGGACGGTATGCCAACTTGAAAAAAACCAAAAATAATGCCAATAGAAGCCGCCAAAGAAAATAATCGCCATTTGGGACTTTTCTTTTTCTTTTGATTTTTTTTCAAAGCATCGGAGGAAGTTTCTTTTTTGTCCGATTTAGCATCCTGTTCTCCGTCAGCTTCTGAGAGTGCCATAGCTCCCTGGGCCGAAATGGGAGCCAGTGGGAATGGTAGTTTTTCAATGTCTGAGGTAATACGGAAGAAAGCATAACCCAGGGTGTATTGCTTGATTTTGCTGATTACTTGTATAAACACCAACAGGGCAACTGGTATAAGCCAGTCCTTATGCATAAGGTTACGCTCCAGTATGGCGTCGCTATCGGGTCCGGGCACAAACCAGGTTGGGAAGCTGTTACTCATACCGGCATCGCGCACAGCGTCGCAGCCTATAAAAAAGGCCCTGTATATTATTTGCCCAAAGGGACCGCCCGGGAACATTACATGGCCCACCATCATTATAGTGGCCGCATGCAGCAATACCACCAGCTCCTCCTTCTGCATGGTTTTAAGCGCACGCCGGGATATCTCCATAAAAAGTATAACGGTGACCCAGGTGGCTGCCGGCCCCATACCTATACCGCTCATAAGGCCCAAATAAATAGACCCCGGCAGCATAACTAGCCCGCAAAAGAATATGCCGACAACGGTGGACCAGCCAAAGCCCTCCTTAAACCCTTTGGGTTGTTCCAGTAGTTCCCGGTATTGCTGCAGTTCTTTGTCTTGCCTGTGATCAGCCATTGTCGGTTTCCATGTTGGTCAATTGTAAATGGGAGGATAGAAGCTCTTTGGCCTCTTCATACATTTCTTCGCGTTCAGCCTCTGATACAGCCCGCCAGAAAAGAAAATGCTGGCGAACCATGGCTACGAAATCCTTATTGAGCCTGGTCCAGGACTCCAGAGCCCCCGAAGTACGCCTAAAGGACACATTAGCTATAAACTCGTTTGTTTTCTCGTCCAGACCCAGAGATATAATAACCTCTTGAGAAACCCCCAGATCGTAGGGTTTAAGCCAGATGGTTACTTTGATTTGCGGGATATAGTTGTCACCGTCCAGTGGGTCCAGCTTGTCTGATACACCTGTTAGGGGAATACCGGAGAAAAAGCGCCCGGCGCTGCCCTCGCCATGATCGAGAAAATATCGATTAAAAAAAGCGAGTATGGCAATGCGATCTCTGAGATTAAAGGTAAAGGGCAGGTTAAAGACAACCTGATCGTCCTCTGGATCGGGCATCTCCCAACCGGAGTCATCTGCAGGGGCTGCAATCTCCATAGCGGTTTTAGCTGGAAAATAGGTGGAAATAAAAACCGCTGCCATAATTACCAGAGAAGCATAAATTGTCATCATGGAGGTAAACGTCATTTGCAAACCACCGGTAAGATCGAGAGCCATTAATATACGCCCCATGCCCTGGCTTATAATATAACCTAGTACAGCTCCCACCACCGAATAAACAAAAGCCTCGGCAAAAAACATAGCCGCCACATACTTGGGCGCTATGCCCACAGCGTTATAGACATAAATTTCGTCTTTGCGCTCGTATACAGACCCCTTCATGGTATTAAGCACTGTGAGGGCGGCTATAATAAGAGGAATAAGCATGTCCAGCAAGCCCTCCATGGACCTCTCTCTGGCAATTTGCCCGAGATAGGCTACACCATCCAGACCGTAATAAGTCTCAACCCCTGTCTGCTCCATATATTGCTCTATAACCTCTTTAGCTTCACGATAATTTAAATCCTTTAAAATTACAGCCATGGAAACAGGCCTTAGCTGAACGCCCGTTGCTATATTGGCTGATTTTATATTCCAGCTTGTTAAGCTGCGGCTGCAGGTAAGTATTAGGCTTGAAGGTGATATACGCACGGCGTCTTTATCGGCTATTACTTCGGCTCCTTTTAGCTCTATGCTTGTAAGGGCGCCGCTGTTAAAGGGGAGGATATCCATGCCGTCCAGGTCGGTAATATAGCCAAAGGCATCGGCGTCAAATATGCCTATAACATCGCACCAGAACCCGTTAACTTTAGCCTTTGCCCCACCCTCATTAACCTGCTGGACTGTAATACCAAGAGTATTGGCCATATTACCTGGGATAATTATTGGAAAATCGCCGGAGGTGGCTTTATCCTGCTCTTTTGTAAACCATACCGGGTTGGTAAGAAATTTAATTTTATGCTGCAAAGGCTCCGTATAAGAAAACTGTAAAACACTTTCAAAAATTACCCGCCTGGTAGAGCCGTTTATTTTGCATGATATTCCTATTTGGGGTACTTCTGTAACGCGCTGAAAGTAGTCGAAAGGCCCAATGGCCATAAGCCGAAGGGCGATGTCGTAAAAGTCCCCATATTTAGAAAGAAGCGCGAAATTTTCTGATGGTTTAATAGATAAAAACTTTTCGGGCTTAACCAGGAAACCCTGGTACTCCGCTTTGCCAATGGCCACCTTTTTTTCAACCAGATTAGAGGTAAGAGAAGTGAAACAAATCATGACTACGGTAATTAGGACCAGTGTACCACAGGTAAGGCCGGTGCGCACTTTGCGCCTGTGCATGTTATTAAGCCCCAGTAAAAACGCTGTACCCATCACACCGAATTTATCCACATCTGCAGCGGTAACCTTGCCCTGTTTTTTACGAAGCTCCTCCAGGTTTTCCTGGAACTTACCAGAAAATATGAATGTAATAGCAATAGAAATCATGAAAATGACAAAGCCTAACAGAATCATAAGAGAGGAGCGTATCATTTGAAATGCCGGGTGCAAAAAGGCCAATAGACCGAATACCGTAAGAAAAATTAGAGCCTGGGCAATAAGCTGCTTGCGAATGTCCGGGAAGCCAAATACAAGCTTTTCAAAAAAGAAAACAAACGGCACCAGTAAAGCCAGATACCATAAAATACCAACTATAGCCTCGCTTATATTGTCCTGCAATATGGGGTGGTTTAAAGTGGCATAGGTTACGCTGTTGCGGGCATCAAGAAGATTTTTCTTGTAGGGCCGGTCTACCCCCTCCCGGGCGGTTTTAATAATATCTTCTGATTTAATTTGAAAAGCCGCTGTCTGTTTGTCAATCATCTGATATTTATCCTGGAGATCGAAACGTTTGCGGTTGAGCTGAGCCATGGAGGTTGCTATTTCAAAGGGTATATTAAGCATGAGGTTATTGTCTTCAGGCCAGTAACCGTCCCCTTTTAAGAAAGAACGCTGAGCCTGCCTGGCTTTTTCGGACACTGGGCCGAACATAACGGCGCGTACAGCCTGTACCAGCTCATTATCCACAGACCCCGATTTGAATTTTACAATAAATGGAATTTCGGGTTGAAGGTAGGCGGTAACAGCACCATCAACTTTTATAAAATTTTGATTTTCGTATGACTGCAAACCTTTGACTTGTATGAACTCTGCTGTAGTATAATCTTTTAAAGTCTGGGGGTTGATAAGGTCTAATATGGTTACAGGCTCCCCCCTGAACAACACCAGGTTAACGCCTACAACGTTGCCCTGATTTTTGTCGATATCCAGAGACTTAAAAAGACGCTGGGCTTTGAGGCCATCGTCTTTAACAAAACGAATAATACCTGCAGTATCATATATAACAGCATAAGGAGTATAATAGGCATCACTGCCAGGAACCCAGGACACAGGGGAACTTAAATATTGGTAACGGCCGTAAAGGTCGGTGAACTGCAGCGGGTAAGAGAGCCTTGTAACAGCGCGATTACTACTATAGTAAACACCGGATTTATCAGTTTTATTCTGGCAGCCTGTAAGAGCGCCAACAACAGGATAGCTGGGAATAACGGAAAGACCAACTTCACCAACATATACAGTACCGGAATAGTCTTTGCCGGTGGTATTGGACATATTGGGAGAACGAAACTCACCATTACCAAAAGCCAGTGACAGCGCATTTACACCCAGAACCCTTAACCCCCGGGCCATGGAAGCCATATTGCGCATATAGGGTTTTTCTACAGGTAAACTTAGATCGTTGTAAACATCCGCTCTATCAATATTTACAAAAGACATCTGAGGATATGCAATGCCCATATTGGGAAAAATATACCGACCAAGCCTTGGCAGGACTAGGCTCCTGCTGAAACCCCGCACACCCAGCGCTATATTAATATCAACCTCGTCCCCCATTTGGGCCCGGAATAAACTGGCAAGCAGAACATTGGTAAACTCAGGTAAATCCTGCCTTTCATTTTCATCGGAAATATCACCCAGAAAAATGCTGACTGCTGATTTAATACCGGGTTGGGAAGCTGGAAGTAAACCGGAGCTGGCAAATATAATTTTACTATACCCCTGGAATTGTTGGTTAATGTTAAGTTTTTGTTCTAAAAAAAGTGCTTGCTGATTGTGAAAGGCCTGAAGCTCCTGCAGGCGTAGTTTTAACCTTGACCTTAAACTAAACTCCTCAAGAAAATCGGCTTTATCTGTAAGCAGTTTGCCCAGTGGGTAGCTGCTGGCTGACAGGCACTTTTCATAATACGACTTGGCCTTATAGTAGGCTTTCAATTCTGGATGTGTAACATCTTTAATGTTGTTTTTAGTAATACTAATCTTGAGCTTTTTATAGGGGCCTGAGGCTTCAAACACAAAGGTATTAAGCATAAAACGCAATTGTTCTTCTAAAAATCTTGCTGCTTCGTTTTCTAAGCCATCAATCAGGCTCATTGTTTTAGATTTATCTTTTAGAAAACCTGGCTGTTGATACAGGGCCAGAACCTGACCTAATTGATTAACAGTGTCTTTATTTGCATTAATAGAATTAACAATTTGAATGGCGACCCTACTCCGAACGGTTGAATCACCCAGCCCAATAGATCTGTAAATGTCATTGAGCCCATAATTGGCCGAAACCGAAGAACCGAAATGAATAAAAAAGATGTCTCTACGTAAAAACTCTTTATAAGGCGCTAACCCCTTTAATAGTGCAAGCTGTGTGGCCACAGGCACTGCCTCCAGCACACCCGGGGCCATGTCGGGCAAAGGGCTGGGAGCGTCGCTGGCTGCAATAAAAACCAGAGCTTCATTGAGTTCATTTTTGGTTTTCATGCGTGACACAATGGTTTTACTGGGAAGCTCCCTATATCGGGTATCTACCTTTAGGGTAACGGTTTTGCCAATATGATCGAAGATTTGCCTGGTTGCAGCCACCCGCACATAATTAAGGGGTACATCGGCGTTACCACTACCCTCTTTAATAATATTGGCCCAGTCAAGCTCCCCCAGCCCCTTGGAATTGGCAATAATAAAGGCTTTGAACCCGAACGAAGCGTAGTTAATAAAATTACTGCCTAAGTTATTAAGCCCTGTATCCAAAAGCGCAATACAATTATTAAAATCCCGGCCGCTTTTTATAAGGTCTTCCGTAATATGGACAAGCTTACCGGAAATACCCTCTGGCGGGGTAACAGCCGGCTGCCACTGGTTAGGCCAGAATGGGTAAATTTCCAGACCTGGAACAGGTTGTGAATCTACCAGAATTTGCCTGGTAATGGTGACTGGCGCTATGGCCCGGTTTTGTATATAAGATACATCGAGCTTATGGGACTCATGCTGACTGATAATGTATTGTTCCAGGCTAATAAGCCCCGGCTGACCCAAAAAGCGGCTGCCAAATGACAGGATAGTGTCCAGCTCCCGTTGAACTGTATCAGAATGAATATGAGACAACATTTCATCATTCTGATAGTTTTCAAAGCCCTTTTTCTTCTTAACAAATGATGGTGCTGAATTGTAAGAAAAAAACAAGCTGCCAAGGCCCAAAAGGGCCGCAAGCGACAAGGCAATAGTGGCTAAACCAGCAGTATTTTTATTCATAATGGCTCTACTAGGGGAACTGACCAGGATAGAACATGGGCAATTCCATGTACATGTATTGGTAGGTGTTGATGACCCAGAAAAAGATGATTGACAATAAGCTGCCTATAAAAGCACCCACTGCCAGCGGGATGAGCTTTTCCCTGACGGTGGCCGCGCCACCGACTTTAAGCACCAGCCAGCGCAAAATAAGCGCTGCCAACATGCTGCCCCATATATAGTGCATAAACTTAAATGGGGCCACCACATAACCCAGGGGGTGAAACCAGAAACCCGCGAACAGTTGTCTTAATGTGGCAAGTATTGTAGTAACGGCCGCACCAAGAATATACCCCCAGTACCGGGGCTCCATACCAGTTTCTACGCCCTGCCCTATCATTTTGGATGTTTGGGTATCTACATCGTTCAACCAGGAAAAAAACCACCACCATTTGCCATCAAAGGCCCAATTGTAGGACGCCAGCTGATTGGTACCATTGGAGTAATAAACAGAAAGCGTGGACCACCCGCCTAAAACCACTCCGCCTGCAATACCGAAAAGGACCGTATATAATATATGACGAGGCTTTAGCTTATAGCGCTTGCCAAGGTGCATCATCTCCAACTGGGCGCCGGGGATAAGGTGAAAAACTGTCATGGTAAGCATAAAGGATGAAATGAGACACACCAGCATACCCTTAGCCCCAAATAGGCTCATACCACCCACCATAGATACAAAATACATGCTGTTTTCCGGCGTAAAATAACCCCAGGGGGTACCAGCCTCCGCTCGTATTTTTGCAGAAACAAAACCCACAATAAACAGAAAAGTAAGGAACAGAAGAATGCCGGGAATGGATATATGCAGCCACATAGCCCAGAGTACACCGCTTGCATAGGTGCCAGCTAAAACCATAATGGCCGTGCGGTAGCTGAAAACCTCCCCCTGCGCCGTTAACGCGTTATTACTGGAGAAGGCTGTTTTAATCACCTGTTTTAAATATTTACGGGTAAAGAATAAAATAGAAAATGTATATGCCAGATAAGAGCCAATAGCCTGCTCATTTCCGAAAGGATAATTGCGAATTATTTTAAGATCAGTAAGCTCGCCAAACCAGAACTGAAGCCTGTAAGCCCAATAACCAAGTACAAAGCTGGCCAAAATATTAAGCTCCATTAAAAGCGCCAGGCTGAGAAAAACGATTCTAATTTGAAAGCTTAAATTAGAATCGAAAGTACTACCCCAACTGGGATCTGAAAAGAATGGCGCCAAAGGCACATCTATGGCCATATTGGGAACATTGGAATTGAAATTATGCCAGCCTTTGAGAAGCGCCCAGCTTAAAGCAAACGCCAGACCAATCCAGAACATGGAATTATAGAAGATATCGGCAAAAGGCCGTTCGTTATTGTTGTCTAAAAATGATTGCGTAATACGGGCAAGGGGGACAGGATAACGCTCATTCTCCAGCCACTGTTTGCGCATGATCACATTAATGGCAAGAGCCGCCAGTATAAGAGTGGCAATAAGCCAGCCGTAGGTGAATATAGGGGTGAACCAGTCTTTAACTGGAATATAAGCTGTGACATAATACCTAAGACCCGCTAATGACAGCATATTATTGGGCTTAATGATGAGACCCATCTGCTGGTTAGCTGGAAGAGCATCATAATCTGCCTGACTGATAACGCGACGGCCGTTACGAAGATAATAGAGAGCGGATACATTTAAAAATTGAGGAGAATAAAACTCCACCTGACCGGTGCCTGTAAGCCCGAACTGCAGCGTTATACTTTGTTGGATGTCCCTGGGTAAAAGCAAGCCGTATTTACCCTGACGCACAAAGCCCGTCTTCTGCAAAAAGGTTGTATCGGCCTGTTGGCTGTTAGAAAACAGCTCTGTGGAGCCTAACTTGTCATCTATAAATAAACGGCAGAAATAACGGCTATCGGGCCCCAGATTAGTAGCCCGAACCAGAGAAGAAACAAGATATGACTCCCCGATGTTGTATTGGCATTTACCGTCTTTTTTGAGAGGAATTACAATATTAACTGTAGAAGTTTGTGAATCTGAAGTATTGACAACCCTGGGCATGAGGGCGCTTTTATCTTTGTCGAAGTCGGCTTTGGCCCAGGAACCATTACCTTGAAATTCAATTAAAAAGGCACCCTTTTGCCCCTTGGTAAAGGCATTGGGTATGACATTAGGGCCATGAGGCCAGAGCTTGTCGTTATATTGGTCTAAAACCTTGAAATTGCCCTGCTCGGGAATAGTAGTAACCATGGAAACAATACGGTGCCAGAACCCTTGGGTAAGAAGAGGCATGGCAAAAAGCATGGCAAAAAGTATGCAAAGAAGCTCCTGCTTGGTAAGGAGCTGCTGCTTGACCAGAATACCGATAAGGCTTACAAAAATACCCAAAAACACAAACAGCAGGAAAGCGTGCGCAGGAAAAACATGCTCATTATTCTCGGCCATTTGGCCAAAAAAAGCAGCCTGATTAGAAAGAACCGCTATAAAAAACAGGCCAAAAATGATTGCGAAAACTGAACGGAGAGTGATGCCAGGCAAGTAATTAGATTGCTTCATGCGCAGAATGACTGAAAACCTTTCCTAATCCTACTAAAACTTAAAAAGCGTAGACCGCCAAAGTTTAAAAAAAAAAACCTCAGATATAAATGAATTAATACCATTTAATGGTGTTCGTCTTTGCCTAAGACCCCCATATGTATAAAAAATGCAAACAAAGAACTATCCCGGTTTAAATATAT
>CAZRWX010000017.1:0-10024 GCA_964603925.1 uncultured Bifidobacteriales bacterium
GGAGAGGGCACTATATTCATAGTTGTTTTTTACCCACAGATTCTGCTATAGAGCCGTAATTATTTCCCAGTATGCTGGATTTGTCGGTCAAGCTGTGAAAAGGTATCTTAAAAAGGGAGGCATTCTGGTTTGTAATAATTCACATGGTGACGCCTCGATGTCTTCACTAGATGATGATTATGAATTGATATCTGTATATAACAGAAGATCAGACAGCAAATTTTCAATTTCTAATCGAAATCTCGCTGATTATTTGATTCCAAAAAAGAAGGTGTCATTGACTAAAGAATCATTGGAAAAATCAGGCAAAGGTATTGTGTATACAAAGTCACCGACAGGGTATATATTCAAAAAGATACAATAAGCTCAGATTCTTAATAGTATTGAGTTTCTTAACTCCAGTAAAGACAAATCCCTAAGCCATGAAGCCCGACTCTGCGCCATTTCATGGCTTGCCTCGCCTACGCTCGGTCGCATAACACGCGGGTATGCGGTTCGCTTCGCTGCGCTCGCTCTCCCAAATTCTCTCACTACGAAACCAAGATAATTGATTCTTCGCAGGAAATGCTCAGAATCAAAATCAAGGTTTCGCCTAACGTTCGAGAACTTCGCATACCCGCGTCCGTTGTAGACAATTTGCCCGGCCAATGATATAATATCAGACGAACGCGCGCGAAAAAAAGCTGAGGAAAAGAATTTTATATTAGGAGGAAGAATGTTTTATCGGAAAATCGTACTATTAACCATTTCATTGGTATCACTCCTATTATCATACCCGAAAGCCAATTCACCATTAGGAACAAATGTCCAATGGCTGGGAATCCATAGTGCAGAATGGCCGTTTGTTGATGCCATGAAAAACGCCGATGGCTGGTATGGCCAATATGGACAAAACGACCCTTGGGTTTACAACGATACAGCAATGAAGGTTGACAGCAACGGCTACCCCATAAGATTTGCCCTTGGTCAGAGCGCTGCAGTTTGCATGCTTTTCCATAAACTTGATGGCCATTATCCTTCAGGACAATACCTGTTGCTCTATGAAGGGAGCGGCACCATATATGTTGATGGCGACGGTTATGGGGCGGGCAACGATTCTGCTAAGGTCTATATAAATGTCACTCCGACCAATGAAGGGCTTTTCCTTTATATTACCCAAACCGACCCACTTGATCCGATTCGCAACATCAGACTTATTATGCCGGGTTACCATGACAGCTATAAGACACAGATTTTCCATCCCGATTTTCTTGCCATTTATTCCCCGTTCCGAGCTATCCGATTTATGAACTGGTTTATGACACAGAGCAGCGTGGTTGAGGAATGGGCGGATCGAGCCACAACTACCTATTTCAGCCAGGGAACACAGCGGGGTGTTGCCTACGAATACATGATAGCACTCTGCAACGAGCTGCATGCAGATGCATGGATCAACATACCTCACAAAGCCTCCGATAACTTTGTTACGCAAATTGCATCTCTTTTTAGAGATTCACTCGCTACAGATTTGAAACTCTACCTCGAATATTCCAATGAAGTCTTCAATCCGGACCCGGACTTTCAACAACACTACTATGCCAGGCAACAGGGGCTTTCCCTTGGATTGAGCACAGATTCACTTACGGCAGCCAATCGCTTTTATTCGCGACGGTGCGTAGAAATCTTCTCGCTCTTTGAGCAGGCCTACGGCACCACCCAGAGATTTGTCAGGATACTTGGTACCCAGACCGGCAATATGTGGGCAACTAACGAAATTGTCAATTACAACAATGCCTATCTCAGTGCCGACGCAATCGCCATGGGTGGCTACTTTATGTTTGATTATGATAGCTTTGCCGACAGCGCATACGCAGAATCGCTAAAAACATTAAGTGTTGAAGCCGTTCTTGATTCGTGCACCGGACTTATCGAGACTCTCAACGGCTATATTCAGGAAGTAAAAGGTGTCGCCGATGCAAAGAGCCTTGATCTCATCGCTTACGAGGGAGGGCAACACTTGACCGGTTTCCAGGATTTTTATGAGGATCCCATACTCGCCGATCTTTTTCGGCAGGCAAATGAGCATGACTCAATATACTCCGTCTATATGAAACTCTTCCACGACTGGGATAGCATTACCGACGGAGGACTCTTTATGCACTTTACCGGTGTTCAAAAACCTATGCCTTGGGGGAATTTCGGTTCATTGCAATATATGGATCAAGACATTGAAGATGCGCCGAAATACAAAGCTCAGCTTGATTATATTAAACAGACTACAAGCATAATTACTATTTCAAATTTTAAAAAGACACTACTTTTTACAACACTTCCCGGAGGATTTGAAATCTATGATTTGAGAGGACGATTGTTGGCGAATAGCGCATCTTCAAAAGAGGATATCAGGCAAATAATGGAGAGAATGAAATTCGCAAGCAGTCCTTTGATTCTTCGCTACCATTACGGGAATAAAAATGTGATAAAAAAATTCACACTAAACAAATAAGACGCGTGCATGAAGAAATCATTGGCCGGGCTAACAGCCTACAACAGCCACTATACAAAATGCCTGCCGCAGACACAACAGCAGGCGGGTAGCGCAAACGTTGAACAAAGCCGCTACGCGGCAGTTAGGCAGCAGTAATTTTTGTAATCTGATACAATTTTCAACCTAAATCCTCATAAATAGCCGTATTTACAGCTAAATAATGACTAAACTCTTAAGAAATATAAAAGGAAGTAAAGCATTAAGACCAGGTTTTGTCCTAGTTAACATCATGTAATCTGGCAATTTTCAATGAGTGTGTAATTGGCAAAACAAAGAGGATAACGCGTCTAGGCCAGAGGCTGCCGAAGGGATGAGTGGGGCTGACTACAGTCTTTTGGAGGCCTGCCGCAATCCCGAAAATATAGGTTCGGCTATGTTTGGGAAACCTGCAGGCACTGATTTTTTAACAATAAGTATTACGTCTTCTGTTTTTTGTTTAATCTCCATAATGATTTTTTTTGCAATGGATAATGATAAACCACACAGACGTGCAGTGGTCAAGAAATGGTCTTTTGTGATTCTATCCCAATGGTAGTGTTTGTTCTTGCCTTGTAGTGCCATGGCCATTTTCAGTTTTTGACTGGGGATCTGGTTTTTCCCTTTACCCATGATGGGATAGGCTGAAATAATATCATATAATGGGGTAAGCTGGTAGGCCCCACCGGGATTCAGAAAAATGCTGAAATTTTTGGCGTGACCATCGGGCGCTGCCAGCATCCAGAATAAAACTTGGGACTTAAAAAAGGTTATTCGATCATTAAGGTTATGTACTGAACCCATCAATAATTTCATTACATCGGCAATGCCTGGGCCACCCTCGCTCTGATATTTCTGCAAGGGACCAATGCCAAGTGCCTGGCACATATCTTCCATGGGTAGCCTGAGCCAATTCTGGTTTTCTTTCTGGTATTTTCTGTCAAACCGGGTTACCACCAGCACTTTTTGACTGCCAAAACTCTGTATTTCACTTTGGGCCACAGAGATGCCATAAGCCTGGGCAATTTGCAGACACAACCACTCGTTTTCAACGGATGTTGTGAGATCTACTTTGGCTCCCCCCACAATTCCCATGGGTAATTTGAAAATATGAGTTGTAGGGGTAGCTCCCTTGGGGATCTTCCAGACGCCCCTGTGTTTTAAAAAAGCGGTTTTTTCCTGCGCGCCGGCAATAGATATTCTAAAGTCATCCATGTTATCTGGCAGAAAAGAGTTCGAATGTGTTTGATTGATCAATATGCTTTCTATTTCCTCATCGTTAACCTTTTTACCTTGAGATCTTTGCAAAGCAGAGGGTGGGTCACGCGGTCTTAAAACTTGTATGGCACCCACGCAATCTTTTCCTATCTGGGTTAAAAGTTCAAATGCCCGGGTTGAAGTTGCGGCATATTTTATTTGCAGGCGTTTTTTTATGTCTTCGCTGTCGGGTAACAAATTTTCAAAAAAAGGTTCTACCACCTCATGTTTATGTGGTATTCGGCCAGGCTGCAGGGGTAGTGAGAGTGACAGGGGTCGGCTCCATGGGGAGTCTACCCAGCTATCGGCATAGCGGAACTCCTGCCCCGATCGCATGCTTAAAGACCAGTAACCCACCAGTTGGTTGTTCATCCATATGTTGAGGGTTTTTTGCTGAGGTTTTCTGGCCATGTTACCAATCGGTTGTGTGAGTGGGACTTTCGGGCTCGTTGCTCAATAATTGGATGTTCAGATTAAGGGCCGACAGCAATTTAAACAGACTTTCTACCGTAGTTTTTTCGGTGTGGTTTTCCAGGGCAGACACCGTTTTGGGTATCAGCCCCACGTTTTCTCCGGCAGCAGATTGTGTGAGACCCATAATTTTGCGCCTGGCCCGTAAGGCACTTCCCAGTTGTTTTGCGGTATTTATGGAATACTTCATTTTACCCCCTGTAAGGTATATAAAGATAATATACCCTAAAAGGTGTAAAAAGTCAATATACCCTGTAGGGTATTTTGGTTCAATAAAAATGGACTTAAAAAGGCGGTTTTTATTTTTAGTGGGTAACGCCAAAAACCACCGGGATGGGGTTTATATAGAGCGGCTTAAAGCCCTGGCCCCTTAGTCCCCGTCCCAGGCCATAAAATTCTCTGGATATTGAGAAAATTAAAATCTATAATTGCTTGTGTGTGCAGCACTAATATTATTAAAATTGCGCCAATCAGCAGCGTATTGGGGGGGGCATAATGTCGTCAGGCTCTAGCGACTTGGTCATAGCTTATCTGTTGCATAATTTTGGTAATCGCGGTATCCGCGTTTACAGGGAGGTGGATCACCTCCTGGCCATGAATTTTAAATGGTGGGATCTTATCGTGGAAAACAAAAAACCAATCTCATTATCCGATCTTAATATATAGGCACAATGGGCACCATCAATACCACAGAGGCACAAGGGGGGGCTAACAATGTCCTTCCCTTTTTGAAATGGGCCGGGGGCAAAAGGCAGTTGTTGCCCCAGCTTATAAAATATGGGCCGGCCGCCTATACTCAATACTGCGAGCCCTTCCTTGGGGGCGGGGCTTTATTATTTCAATTGCAGCCTCCAAGCGCTCTGGTTAACGACATTAACCCTGAGCTCATTAATGTATATCAGCAAATAAGGGACAACGTTCACAAGCTTATTGCCTCTCTTAAACGCCATAAAACTGACGAAGCATACTTCTATAAAGTCAGGGGGCAGGACAGGTCAGGCAGGTATTCTAATATGAGCCCCTTACGCAGGGCGTCCAGGGTAATATTTTTAAATAAAACATGCTTCAACGGTCTTTACAGGGTAAACAGCCAGGGCCAGTTTAATGTCCCCTATGGCAAGTACAAAAATCCAAACATTGTAAACGAAAGCACCTTGCTGGCCGTAAGCGCTTATTTACAGTCAAGCAAAATTACCTTTACTTGTACCAGCTTCCTTTCTCTGGAAAAGAGTATTATGAAGCATTCATTTGTATATGTTGACCCCCCCTACCACCCGGTTTCAAATACTGCATCCTTTACCGGTTACGCCAGTAACGGGTTTTCTGAGGCAGACCAGGTACGGCTCCAGGAATTTTGTGAGAGGCTGATAGTGGACAAAAACTGCTTCGTTTTAATCTCTAATTCTTATACAAATTTTATCAGGAAGCTATATTCAACCCCCAGGTTTGAGTTAAACAAAATCGAAGCGCTCAGGAGTATTAATTCCGTTGGCAAAATGAGGGGCAAAGTACCTGAGGCTCTCATTGTGGGCAGACCGAAATTATAAAGAAATAAAGGGGTTTAATCACTTGATTTTATCATTTAATTTATAATTGAATTTGTATGGATGAACGGAGCTAAATGATCTCGCGTTTAAATATTTAAGCCGGGGATATGCGCTTCTGTCTTAAGAATACCAGCCAGCTTTTTTGCCGAATGCTCCCAGGTAAAGGCGGCCTGGGCTCTGTTCCTGGCCTTAATACCCATTTCGTTTAGCTTAGCCTCGTTATCTAAAAGCTCTATTACAGCCGCAGCGGTCTGCTCCGGGGATTTTGTGTCCACAAGAAGACCTGTTTCCCCATCCTCAATGGCATCCTCTATTCCCGTGTTCCTGGTACCAATGGCGGGGGTTCCCATTAAGGCTGCTTCTATTATAGAAATGCCAAACCCTTCAAAATCCCCATTTGGGAGGACCTGACTTACGAGCATATATATATCGCACAATGTATAATATACGGTCAGATGTTCTTTTGGAACCTGGCCGATAAAATCAATAAAAGGGAGTAAATCAAGACTCTGTGCCAGACGGTATAAATCCTGTTTCTGTCTCTCATTGCCGATAATCAGGTATTTAATGTCCTTGTGATATTTAATTATCTCAGGCAGGGCCTGTATTACTATCTGCTGCCCTTTGCGAGGGTACATTGAACCAACTGTGAGCAGGAGCTTATTCCCTTTATAGAGCGATTTTTTCTGGTTGTATATACTTTTATCAATATTGCCTGGAAGTGTGGCCCCGTTGTTTATAACGTGAACAGAATTTAAACCATGCTGGTCCATAACGAAACGGCGGGAGAATTTACTGACAGCTATATTTACGGAACGGGCCAGGATAAACCTGGTAATAAAACCCGGGAACATTATTTTGAAGTCTGGCCCATGGATTATGCAAACTTTTTTTATACACAGTAACCTTTCAGGCAACGCTGAATAAAAAGCCGCGCTGGCTCCGGAGGATATAATTACCGCAGGCCTGTATATGAGACATATTTTGAAAACCGACCACAGCCTGGCAATGGGCCCCAGTATAAAAAGGGACCTGCGTACCAGAGTTATTATCTTAAAGCTCTGGTTTTTATTAAACTCAAGAATTTCAGCGGGGGGTACGTAATCCTGCGGAGCGGCAACTGTTATGTTGTACCCCATTTTGTACAGACACCTGACTGTTTGATAGGCATGCTCCCCTATTCCGCCAGGCCCAGGCGGAAACTCTGAAGAAAGGAACAGTATATGGGGGTTGTTTTTTTTGACCGATACATTCACAATAATAATTACCAGTAAAGATTTGGCTGGTCAGCTGGTAAGGCTGTAGGGGTACCCGGCAATATATTTAATTTCATAAGGCTGTAATAAGTATAAATTAAAGGGACTCAATTTCTGAAGGGGCATTAAGCAAAATGGTGGACCTTTTATGGGATAGAAACATTTGATATACAATTAAAGGAAGCAGTAATGTCACCAGAACCAGGCTGAAGGGCACCAGGGTTTTTTTATGCTTAAGGGAGTAAGGCACCAGAGAGGGTATAACACCCCAGATAATGCCGTTAATTATCTGAGGTTTGGAAAAGTAAGTTTTATAATAATACAGAACACTGGGTATGGGCCGCGGCTGGTTCCACTTGGCCCGGTAAGCGTCCCAGGAGTTCATCTGCCGTAAGCCGCCGGTGGGCACTTTTAAATGCACACGTTTGGCCAGTGGGTTGGAGATACTCTTAAAACCCGCCATGTAAGCCCTCATACCAAACTCCCCGTCACCCATCCGCATTTTGTCGTATTTTCTGTCAAACAAACCGGTAATGGTAAATACCTCACGCTTAACCATGGCGTTCCCGCTGTCGAACTGGTCTGCCAGTCTGAAATAAGCATAGTTAGCGGGGATGGCGTCGCCCTTTTTAGAGAGGCTGACACCCGCTGATATATCTGCCTTAAAATAATCCAGGGCCTTAATATGCTGCTCTACCCAGTCGGCACCAACCCGGGAGTCATCATCAAAGAACAGGATCAGCTCACCCTTTGATTGTTTAATGGCAAAGTTACGGGACAGCCACTGCCCTTTGCCATCTTGAAAGAAATATTTCAGACTGGATGGAAACTGGTTGTAGAACGTCTTATCTGGTTTGTCAGACTGATCCACCACTATAATTTCAATATTTTTATATGATTGGGAGATTAGATCGTCAATGGCGTCTTTTAAATATTCGTATCTGTTAAGGGTGGGTATAATAATGCTTACCAGATGGTTCCTCTCCAGCAGGGGGCTACTGAAATTCTCTAAATCTGGCAATGGGACATGAGGGCTGGTTAAACTTACCCTCCGGGTTTTGCGGGAATTAAAAAATGCTTTTAATTCCTTCAAAGGATTACACAGCCCCATAAGGCGGGTGGCCAGGGTGTAATAAACCCGTGCTGATCCGTAATATTTTTTTATAAAACGGTAGTTATCGACTAAAGGGAGTTTGCGCCGCAAACTGGCAATGTCCAGGCAGGGATCCGACTCCCGGGGAATACACCCCCGCTGAAGGCATTGAAAGGCAGCGTCCAGCAAAGTGCCTGCTTTGGAAGCATATAATTCATCTGCCTGGATAACGGCTTTTATATCATCGGGCAGGCAGCGCCAGTCCATATAAGGTGATTTTTCTGCCTGAGCGGGAACCCGATTGAAATACCAGATGGGGTCGCAGTATGTTAAAATTGGAAACAGGGGCGGCATATTGGTTTAATTATACATTAGGAGCCTGACAGATTCAGCATTTAAGCTTGGTCTGACTGTAAAATTTTAGCTCAGGGCGCGCTTTTTAGACGTAATTTGCTTGATAACTCTGCAAAGCGCGCCCTGATCTGAACATTTTAGCTCCAACTTGCACATTAAAACCCGAAACCAACAGACTCCCAGGTATGAGAAATGGAGAGGGCTCATTTGTATTATTGGCAAAAGACTTTCAAATTCTCCAATAATGCCCGATGAGCATTTGCACCCCAATGCCGGAGTTTACCCTATGCGAAAGCATTGGGGCATAGGGCAGGCGCTGTTGAAACAGGCATAATGGCACCCACCCCGTGCCCAAAGGTGTCATGAATGTAATAGCCCCACACCTTATGGCCGGGCTGGGTTTATCTCAGGTGGTTACTTAGTCCGGCCAGTTAACTGTATCTTCGTCTTGAAATAACGGGCTGATTTGTACGGAATTAAAATGGCCCTCTTCAAAATAAATATCTATACCCGACTGTTCTGAGGTTAGGACTGTTTCTTCCTCCAGGGGTTCTTGTGCGGAATCCCTGATGCCATTTTCTGAAAGTAATTGTGTGGCCTGAGCTAAATTTATGGATGAGAGTTTAGAGCCAAATAAAATAACCTCTTGATTATCAATTTCGATATTACTAAGCCTGTAATCATCTTCCTCATCGAAATACAAAACTAAATCCAAATTGTCGTAATACCAGGTTACGTCGATTTCGTCCCCTTCATCATTGTTCTGTTCAATTTCATCAGGCACCCCTAAAATATCCTGAACCTGGTTCCTGTACATGCCGAATTTAAGCGGACCCATGCCTATACCGGGTTTTATTATGTAGTCTAAGGTCATTTTGCCGCTCCCTGATTTTTGATGTAAAAAAGCTTGATTTTTACTGATAATAACTTAATCCTGACAAAAAAGCAGGGGCTATAGTTTTTAATGCCTTACTTAATCAGCCTGCCGGCCATTAGCCTGCCAAAGCCCCTGTAGACAAAAATCTCGCCCTGTTTTGTGAAGTCGGCTTTGAAAGAGTTATAGGGAATGTGATAGGATATGCGCATGGCACTGTCACTGGATGTGAACATTTCGTACTCACCCCGGCTGCTGCGCTGCAGGGGTATATCATAAGGGCACTTTAAAAAATAACCTGAGTCTGTCATGATGATGAGAAAGCGGTGCTGCTGGGCTTCTTCTTTTGTCAGCTCTCTTAAGGTATCCCTGGTCTGCAACGCTCTGGTATCACCTACAAAAACGGTGTCCCTACTGTAATTGTCTCTGTCGCCCCTCTCGATCTCGTTACAGCTGAAAAGAGCTGTGAATAAAAGCAGGAATAGTAATTTCATGTTTGTTCCCGGGACGGTGGTATAAGGGTATTCTTATAAATTATTTGCAATAGCGCCCCCCTGGTTATAGGCTAATGTCCGATGAGCGTCTGTTTAATGCCCGATGAGCGTTTTAACAAAGTGAAACACACTCCATCGGCTTATTAGAACATAAAGCTAAGCTTTACGTTCTAAA
>CAZRWX010000017.1:10124-15236 GCA_964603925.1 uncultured Bifidobacteriales bacterium
GTGAAACACACTCCATCGGCTTATTAGAACATAAAGCTAAGCTTTACGTTCTAAAAACGGTAAAACTTCTCCTGCCATTCCCTGCGGACGTCCTCGTCCTCCAGGTAAGACTGGTAGCGCTTTTCGTCCCCCAGCAGGTCATACATCATAAAGTATTTGCTGACTGTATTGTCGGGGTTGTGTTTGCGGGCCTCTTTCATGATACGACGGCGGTTAAGATCTACAGCCCCCATGGGCAGGCTGAAAAAATCCATGGCGTTACTCATAGCCCACCACAGACCCTCGGGTGTGTAATCGTTAAAAAGAAAGCCATTGCCCCGGCCGTTATTAGTGTCCAGGTCGGATACTGTATCGTGAATGCCCCCAGTGTTGCGGGCTACCGGAAAGGCACCGTATTTGGGACCCACCATCTGGGGAAGCTCACAGGGCGCGTAACGGGAGGGAACCAGTACTATATCGGCAGCGGCATAACCTATACGTGAGAGGGCCTTGTCATACATGTGTACGCCCACGCTGTCATGGATGTTGTTGTCGTAGCGTATGCGGTCCAGAATAGTGCTGCAGTCCCAGCCGGTGCCGACTTCATCGGCCACAAAGGCGAACTGCAGATTTTGATGACGCCAGCGCCTGACCATGGCCTCCAGGCGGTCAAAGACAAGGTCGATGCCCTTCTGGTGCCTGTCCATGCGCGAGGGCCAGAAGGCCAGAATGGCGTTTGGATCCTGCATGAGGCCCAGCTTTTCCTGAAGATAAAGCTTGTTCTTCTGCTTGGCCTGCAGCAGCTGAGTGGAATCAGCATCAAAATTTGCCTTCAGGGTTTTGTCCAGTAAGGGGTTGAAGGAGTCATCGGGGGCATTGAGTATGCCAAAGGCACAGTGGGCGTTGTTCTTATGCCGGAGCTGCTCTGCCACCCGGCCGTCCAGCCCATGCCAGCCGTTTAATAGCTCCTGCAAATAACTGAAGCTTACAGTATTTATGAAGTCCGAACCGAAAATCATGGAGGGCAAAAGGGCCACCCAGTCTTTCTCGGCACCTTCACGGTACAGCTTGTCCGCTATTTGATCGAAGGGAATACCGCGGTTAATGATATGGCTGCGGTTAACCTCCCGGCTGTGGATGTTATGTATGGTAGAGATAACCTTGATGGGATGTTTAAGGCCGTCATTGAGGTATTTGACATAGCCCGGCAGCAGGCCGCAGGGCCAGTCATGAAAATGTACTATGTCGGGTTTTACATGCTCAATGGCCTCAATCATTTCTTTCTGGAAAATGAGGGACATATCAGCCACTTTCTCGTTGGGTACCCGATAAAGCTGGCCCAGGTTGTAGAACTCGGCATGGGTGGCCATAAAAATATGGCGTGATTTGGTAAAGCTGACATCAATGGTATGGGATTTGTTGTGGTTGCGCCGCAGGTCGGGGAAGCCGGCAAAAAACATGTACTTATCCGACTCAAAGCCTTTTTTAAAAATGGTGGAATGGACCTCGCCCAGCCCGCCCCCGTCCATGTAAAGGTCGACGGCGATGCGCCCCAGGCTCCGGGGCAGCTCGCGCATCTCAGGGCCTATGGTTAACACACGCAGTTTTGTTTGCTTTTTGTTGATATGGAAATAGTTGATACTGGCCTTAGCGGTAAAATCCTGTATTATACGATGAAAGGATGATACTGCTGACAAGTCTCTTTTTTTAGGGGAAATATTGGTAAAGTTGTCTGTAGTTAAAAGGTTGCCGAAGATATCCCGGAATACCTCCTTGGTTTTGGGCCGCCGTATGGCCTGCTCTGCCAGTTGCAGTAAATCAAAACCGTTTTTCTGCCATTCATCCCCTAAAAAAACCTTCAGGTTTTTTGATGAGACCCAGGAACGCTCCCGGCCTTGGGGTACAGACAGGCTGCCCGCAGGGCTCAGGCGTTTAAGTGCCTCCCGGGGCGTAACGGTCTCTATCCCCCTGTTAGGAAACCGGCCCATTAGCTCCAGGAAAAACTTTTTAAAACCCTCACTTTCCCTGAGCAGACGGGAAAAAGGGGCGTAATCCATGCCGATGAGGGCGATATCACCTTCCAGGTTTTGCAGCTTGTCCAAAAAAACCCTGGAACGGAGATGGTTTTGACTATAGTGTATAAGGAGGTCGCTAAGTTCATAATCGCGCAAAAGGACACGCATGCTGCCGTTGTGGGTCTCGCATAACTTATGCAGATGAGGGTCTTCTGGTAGACCTTCAGTTAAAATGGCGTTGAAGCCAAGCTTGGCGACCGCATTGGCGATGGAATCGTTGTAAATCATATCGGAATTTACAAAGCACTTGGGTGTAACACCGAAAAAATGCTTTGTGCGCTCCATGTGTATTTTTATCTCCCGGACAAACTCGTGTTTGTCCGGATCTTCGAACAAGCCGGCCAGGCTGTGGTATTGAGGCCCGGAAATGAGCTCCACTTGCCCTGTGTCCAGGAGCATGTGGAAGCTGTCAAAAAAGGCCTGCACCCGGTATTTTTCTGTTTGACGCATGGCTGAGCCGGAAATATGAAAACAGACCCTGATCTCCGGATGGCGCTTAAGAATGGTATATATAAGGTTATTTATAACTAGATAAGACTCCACAGCCTGTTTGAAGAGCCTTTCATTTTCTTCATCATTGAAGTAGCAGCCCTTAATATCCTCATTTGATTTCTTAATAAAATCAAAGAACAGGTGGCCGGAATCTTTAATATCGAAACGCCGCAGGCGGCGGGGATGGTGAACTTTAAAATAAAAGGTAGTCAGCATTTGTATACACGCATTTTAAAAGATTAAAGGTTTATGGAAATTATATCAAATAAAGAATGTGAATGTTAACTATAATATGTCAAATTTTGCGAAATAATGTCAAAATGAAGGGGCTGTGAATATTGAATATGGATACTGTGTGCAGTTCGCCTCCGGCAGCTTTCCAGGTAATAAATGGCTTTTTTCCCCATATATAAAATGTTACCTTAATGTTTATCCTCTTATGAAAATGTGCTCTGCCCTTAAATTTCCCATAATGCTCAGCTTGATATTGTCTGGATTTATCCAGGCAGCCGTGGTGCCAGCTGCTGACGGGACAGGGTCCATAAGCGGGAGCGGCGCTGTCTCCGTGGGGTCTATCCCTGCACCCCGGCGTGTCACAGTGCTTCCTATTGTAAGTTCTGACGTTTCAAAGGGGCTTTTGGGCGTACTGGCAGACGACTTCCGCCAAAGTCTTAAAAAAACGGGGGTCTATTCGGTTATGGACCGCGAACTTATGAATAAAATACTGGAAGAGCAGGAGTTTCAGCAGAGCGATGTGTGCGTTGATGTCACCTGTATGGTAAATGTGGGCAAAATCATCGGTGTACAGCAAATTATTGCCGTTTCTATCAGCAAAGTCAAAAAAGGCCGCTTTGCGGTTTCCGCACGGGTCATAGAGGTTCAAACCTCTCAGGTAGTTAAGTCTGCCTCAGAAGAGCGGCGGGGGGACATTTATGAGATAAACAAGCGCATGCTTCACAATATTGCCACTGCCCTGGCCGGCAGTCCCAACGAGGACCACCTGGAGTACCTCAGTCTGCAAAAGGATAATCTCAAAGACAAAAAAACCATGGAGCGGGCGTTGGCTAAAAAGTATGAAGTGTCTGCCAGTTTGTTCCTGGATTATCCTTTTGATGTATTACGCAAGGACAATCTGGCCCCGGTTAAAGAGTTTTTTTATGCGCATCCTGAGTATACCCAGTGGGGTTTACCTGAACGCGTCCTGGAATTTGGCGGTTATCTTACTTACAGCTATCATTTAAATGATAAGCTCTGGCTCAGGGGCGTGCTGGGCTTCACGCGGACTTCACTTATGGAGCGTTATGTATTGGGTGCTTATCCTCATCAGAGGACTGAGGTTCAGGCGATGGATACCATTAATTTTCATGGAAATGAGGTTTATAACAGTAAATCTTTTCAGTATGTCAGGCTGGTAGATATTGGCGCAGGGCTCAAATTCGATGTTCTCCAACTGCGAAATGTCAGCTTTAATTTACAGCTCACCCCTTACATTGGTTTACTAACGGTTCATAAGACCAAATGGGACTCTACTTATATAAATGCTCATAGATTTGTAAACGGCACCTATACTGGCCGGCAGATAAGGACAGAAGAGGCTGTCAGCGTGGTGGAGATGGATGGCATTGCATTTGGGGGGGGCGCTGCTCTGGGTTTCGATTATTACCCTCTGGTTAAATGGAGCGTATCTGTCAGCATGGGTTTTAAATTGATGATAGCGCCAGTGCTGGAGGGCCAAACCGAAGAAGTCTTACAAACTTATACTGTCAATTCGGATAACCCCATAAATCCTGAGAAAGCAGGCAGTGATAATCAGACCAGGGCCGCCTGGGTTAAAGGTGATTTTTTAGGTACCGGGGAATATGCCGATATTCGTAATCCTGACGCAAACAGTGTCCTTGAGCGTACTTATTTTGAATACACTAATTTTAAGATCAATATAGCAGTGGGGTATCATTTCTAGTGAGTAATAACTGGTTGTATTCGGTGACATGGCTGGTTGCAGCTATATATGTATTTGTATCCTGTTCCAGCTATGAGCATCCGGAGTTTACTTTCAGTTCAGAGGGGGTATTTCCATCTGTTACTCCTGTGGAGGTATATGAGGGGGAGGGGACAGACTCGGTCAAGCTTCAGATGAACAGAACGCAAATAGGCGCCGTCCTTGACAGTGTCGGTGATGATCCTAATCTGGGTAGTGTGTATGAGAAAGATGAGGTTAGCTACATCATTCGATATAATACCCGGGACAGCGCTAATCGCGTTATTATTATTACAGACCGTTTTGTGAGTGTAGAGCGCGGGGTCCCCAACGGGGTGTTTCAAAAGGTAATCCACGGGCAATCTGCTACGGAGGTGGAAGCAAAGTTTGGCATAGCGCCTCTGGCTGCTAAATTGTCTGGCAGCATTAGCGATGTCTTGCGTTTTGACAACCTGGGTATTGGTTTTCTTTTAGATGCTGCGGGACTAACATATGGTATTATAGCTTATCCGGCCGGCACATCTCCGGACTGAGGCTGGCTTGTTCTTTCCATGCTACCACGTTGCCAGCGCTGGCTTGTTCTTTCCA
>CAZRWX010000017.1:15336-29828 GCA_964603925.1 uncultured Bifidobacteriales bacterium
CCACGTTGCCAGCTCTGGCTCAAGTTTACGCTCATTTTTGTATAAAGCATGAAGTTTAGGGCCCTCATTGCCCGCCGTTGAAGGCATGACGGGATCCAGGCAGCCTAATCAAGTTTGAAAACACGCTCTCATCCTGTTCTATTTTCGATATCTCCTGTTTCCTTCAATTTGAAACATTTGGTTAAAATCCTTTAAAAATAAGCCGCAATCAGCTGTTCTTCAATTGGCACGAGGCTTGCGATACATAGGATTAGTCAAACAAACCAACAACCATAAAAAGGAGAACGAAAATGACACTTACAACTTACAGACCAGCAAACCCCACTCTCTGGAACGCTTTTGATGATTTCTTTCACTGGGCACCCGAAGAGAACGCCGCAATCTCACCACGCACCCGCGTAAGTGAGGATGAAAAGGGTTACAATGTTCGCATGGAACTGCCCGGTGTTAAAAAAGAAGATCTTAAAGTGGAGGTAGAAAATGGTGTACTTACCGTATCCGCGCTCAAACAGTACGAGAAGAAGGACGAAGGCAAGGGTGTTTATCTAAACGAAATCACCTACGGCGAATACAAGCGAAGCTTCCGTATCTCAGATGAGGTGGAGACCGACAAGGTGGACGCTCATTATCTGGATGGTGTGTTAAACCTCAGTCTGACTAAAAAGGAAAAGGCCAAACCCAAACAGATAGATATCAAGTAATACCCCCCCCTGTCCCTCGACTCCGCTCGGGATGACAGGGGGCCCTGTCCCTCGACTCCGCTCGGGATGACAGGGGGCCCTGTCGCTCGACTCCGCTCGGGATGACAGGGGGCCCTGTTGCTCGACTCCGCTCGGGTTGACGGGTTTTTTTTTGATTTTAAAAAGGAGTAACAAAATGCGATGGTCATGGAGGATAGGCACTCTGGCAGGTATAGGCATATACGTGCATTACACTTTTCTCATCCTTATGGGGTGGGTGCTCTTAAGCTATGGATTCAGCGGGACAGGTCTTTTGCAGGCACTGGGAGCTGTGGGGTTTGTGGCGGTAGTTTTTGGTTTTGTATTAATGCACGAGCTGGGGCACGCGCTCACGGCTAAGGGTTTTGGTATAGGCACAAGGGATATTACTCTGTTACCCATTGGTGGTATTGCCAATATACAGGGCTCTCCGCGCACTCCCGGACAGGAGCTGCTTATATCTTTAGCTGGTCCCGCCGTTAACTTCGCTCTGGCGGCGTTTCTATCTCTGGCCTCTTTGCCCATATTTGGGTTGAATTATTTTTTTAATGGTACCTGGCAGGTGTCGGATATTCTCGCCAGGCTTATAGGCATAAACCTGATGCTGGGTACATTTAATCTGTTACCTGCCTTTCCAATGGATGGCGGGCGGGTTTTTCGCGCTGTACTCTCCTGGCGCCTGGGTCATGTGCGGGCTACGGGCATAGCGGCCCTCACGGGTAAAGTGCTGGCAGCAGGCATGGGGGTAGTGGGTCTTTTTTACAATCCCTTTCTGGCTGGAATAGCGGTATTTATCTGGATGGCGGCCTCCGCTGAAGATCGCGCCGTTCGTCATGGCGCACATACCTCACCATGGCACACAGGCAGAGTGGGTGGTTATTTTGGGGATGACGGGAAACACGGGTTAAAATTTGCCAGAGCGTATACATACAATGGTGAACATCAAAGGGATGGTGGGCGTGTTGTATCTCATGTATACCGAAATTAGTAGGAATTGTATATAATTTAAACCAACCAAACAAGTAGAGGCGCGATTAATCGCGCCTCTACTTGTTTGTAAATAAAAAAGGCCTCCGGGTACCCCCGGAAGCCTTTATTTTTGGGGGTTACAGACCCCCTGTCATTGTTTATTTTACTTTGGCTTTTTTGGCCAGTTCTTTGAGCTCGGAACCGCACTTGAAAGTAACGGACTTGGAAGCTTTGATTTTAATAGCCTCGCCTGTGGCGGGGTTGCGGCCCTTACGAGCCGGACGGGCTTTAACTTTGAAAGTACCAAAACCGATAAGCTGGACCTCTCCGTCCTTTTTGATGCCATCGGAGATGGCGGCCATAACGGCATTAAGGGCCCGTTCTGCGCCAGCTTTGCTCTCAATGCTGGAGTTTTTATTGCTGGCGATGGAGGCAATAAGTTCTTGTTTGTTCATTTTTGTTCCTTTCAGTAGTAGTGGGAGAAATTCCCATCTCTTATTATAAGTTATTTATAATCGGATGCAAGAATTTCATAATAAAATTTTAAAAATCCCGCAGTATGGTTATAGGGCCAATCCCCCCGAACATGGGGGTTACGGCCAGGGGCTGCACCCGGTAACCGGGCGCAGCTGGGGGAAATCGGTACCTTCTGCGAGCCCACAGGCCTGTATTTACAGGCCCGGAGACCTGAGGCTTTGAACCTTCGATAAATAAAGGCCTGGGCGGTAGTGCTTGCGGAACTCCCGGTTTATAAGGGCTGGATAAAGGCTCACAGCCTAAAAAATCTAAAGTAAGTATAAGTGTCGGGTGTGGGATATTATCCTAAGGTATAAGCCCAACAGGAGTCATAAGCCCTTTAAGTTAGCGGGCTTGCATTGTGTCCCTTTAAATATGGGCCGAAAGAGTAAAGGGTCCTGCTGCGCAGAACCCTTTATTGGGGGAATACAGGAGTATACGGCCTGCTTGAGGCCGGATTTTAATCTACATATCTACCCATTGGCTGCCGGCTTTGGCGCTCTCCACACATCTGGTGATAAAGAGGACGCCCCGACGGCCGTCATGTACAGTGGGGTAGTTGCGCAGGAGTTCCTGCCCCTGGGCCGCTCTGCGTATGTCCTCAATGGCCCCCCGGTATATGTTGGCAAAAGCCTCGAAAAAGCCCTCCGGATGACCTGGTGGTACACGGGAGGCTGCCTGGGAGGCCAGACTCATATAGGGAAGGTTGGTACGCAGGAGCTGTCTTGGCTGCCCGGGCTGTTTGTAAATGAGGGTGTTGGGCTCCATCTGATGCCATTCCAGACCCGCTTTGCTGCCATAGATGCGGATGGACAAGCCGTTCTCCTCCCCTGCCGCTATCTGGGAGCAGGTGAGTGTGCCCTTGCCGCCGTTTTCCAAACGCAGGAGTATGTTGGCGTCATCCTCCAGAGAACGCCCTGCCACAAAGCTGGAAAAGTCCGCGTTCAAAGATTTAATCTTAAGACCGGTGATGTATTCCAGCAGGTTCTCCCCATGGGTGCCGATATCGCCCACACAGCATGAAAGCCCGGATTTAGCCGGATCTGTGCGCCAGGCAGCCTGTTTCTGGCCGTCTTTTTCCAAAGGGTCCATAAGCCAGTCCTGCAGGTATTCTACCAGTACTTTACGTACTTCACCAATTTTACCCTCCTGTACCATACCCCTGGCATGGCGAACGGTTGGGTAACCGGTATAATTGTGGGTGAGTGCGAAAACCGTTTTGCCGCCTTCAACCAGCTTGACCAGTTCGTCGGCCTCTTCCAGGGTAAAGGTCATGGGCTTGTCGCACACAACATGTATGCCTTTCTCCAGAAAAGCCTTAACTACGGGGAAGTGCATGAAGTTGGGGGTGGCTACAATTACAAAATCTATACCGTTATCCAGCTCCGCTTCTCTGGCTGCCATTTCTGTAAAACTGCCATAAGACCTTTCCAGAAACCATTCATCAGCAGATTCCCTGGCCCGGGTGGGGTCACTGCTCATAGCGCCTGCCACTACTGTGGCCTGCCCGTCAAACTCCGCCGCCGCCCGGTGTACGGCACCAATAAAGGCTCCCTTGCCGCCGCCTACGATGCCGGCACGCAATCTCCTTTTTATAATGTCTGTCATGTTATCTCCTTTGCGTAATTATTGTCTGTCAAAAATATAGTGCCATATTGAGAGTCCCCGCCCTCCTTCGAGGGAACAATCGTCCTCGTCCTTCGTCCTCGTCCTCGACAGTGGAATTAATTTGGTTATATGGTTCTTTTTCAAGGATGAGGACGCTCGCCGTTCAAAGTATGCTGGTTGTGAACCACGGCGAGTCGACGAAGGACGATTGTTTTTGCTACAATCCCAATATCCGCCTGTTAGCGGCGTCATCAGCATCACCACTGGCAAAATCATCAAAGGCTTTTTTGGGGGTGTCAATAAGCATATCTTCAATGAATTGGGCGCCCTCTCTGGCACCCTGTTCGCCGTCTTTAATACAGCATTCCCACTCTAGTACTGCCCAGCTGGAGAAACCCGCCTGGGTGAGTTTACTGAATACGGCTACAAAATCCACTTCCCCGTCCCCCACACTGCGGAAACGCCCGGGCCTGTCCGCCCAGTCCTGATAGCCGCCATAAACGCCTGATTTGGGAGAGGGGGTGAACTCGGCATCTTTTACATGGAAGGCCTTTATCCTGTCTTTGTAGCAGTCGATATAACCAAGGTAGTCCATGCATTGCAAAACAAAGTGGGAGGGATCATACAGAATGTTCACGCGGGGGTGGTTACCAGTTTCTTTAAGGAAACGTTCAAAGGTAACGCCATCGTGGAGGTCTTCCCCAGGGTGGATTTCGTATGCTAAGTCTATGCCGTTGCTCTCGGCTGTCTCCAGTATGGGTGCCCAGCGTTTAGCCAGCTCTTTAAAGCCCAGGTCTACGAGCCCCGCAGGGCGTGCGGGCCATGGGTACATAGTGTGCCATAAAAAGGCCCCGGAAAATGTAGGCAATGCGCTTAAGCCAAGGTTGGCTGAAGCCTTTATGGCCTTCTGCATCTCACCAATGGCCCATTGGGTGCGCTCTGCGGGTTTGCTGTGAACGACTTTCGGGGCGAAAGCGTCGAACATGGTGTCATAGGCGGGGTGTACGGCCACCAGCTGGCCCTGAAGGTGTGTGGCCAGCTCGGTAATAGCCAGGCCGTTACATCTGCCTTTGAGCTCATCGCAGTAATCTTTAGATTCTGCGGCTTTATCTAAATCTATACAGCGGGGGTCCCAACTGGGGAATTGTACTCCTTTAAAGCCCAGGCTTTTAGCCCAGGCGGTGATATTTTCCAAAGTATTAAACGGGGCATCATCCCCCATAAACTGTGCCAGGAAAATTGCCGGTCCTTTGATTTGCGCCATTGATGTCTCCTTTGTTTGTGTGTTAAAAAGTTACTTAATTGATTTGTGAATGAAACTGCAAATTTGAGATTTTCCGAGATTGAAATATTATCCTTTTACTCCTGTTAATAATTATCCAGCAGTTATTCCGGCTATGTCCGGAATCAAACAGGGTTCTATACAGGATCTTCTTGTAGAAGACACCAACATTCGATTCCGGTCAACCCGGAATGACGAGTTATGGCGTCCTGTGGCTATGTATATTATTTTCATCAAGTCCGTATCCTTACCCGTTTTCCAGTTTCCGCGCTTTTAACGGCACCAAAAACCATGGCCAGGCTTTTAATGTTATCGGAACCGGAGTTTTGTACTACTTTACCAGTGTTAATGGCTCTAAGAAAATCCCTGAATAAATCATTTCTGTCCAGTGGGGTGGAGCTTTGGAGTACAGGTATATTTTTGACTTTTGAGGAGCAGGAGCCGAGGAACTTCTCGATCTGCTGGGCCTTTATTTCACTTTGGCCATCCCAGCTAAGGCTGCCATGGGTACAGGCAGCGTGCCAGTTGGCCTCCCAGGATGTATCCATGCCTTCATTACACCAGCTGCCCCGATAGGAGTAAACTATGTCACCGGTCATTTCGAAAATGGCCATGGCTGAACCTCCGTGGCCAAGGTAAGAGCCGGGAGGATTCCACTCCTTGCAATATACGCTTACGGGATCGGCTTTTGAAATCATACGTGCAGCGTCAAATGTGTGTATGGCCATATCTAAAAGCAGTACATGCTTCATGTCCTTTCTAAAGCCATCCCATTTTGTGGCAATGTAAAAATCACTGTTAAGGGTGGTTAAAGGGCCAAAGCCTTTGTCATGCAGCATTTTTGTAAACCTGACGCAGTCATTATTGTAGCGACGATTCTGCGCGACTATAAACTGTTTATTGTACTTTTTAGCGGCCCTGTTAATTTTGCGGGCATTTTCCATGCTGTCCGCCATGGGTTTTTCGCACAATACATGACACCCGTTCCGGAAAGCTTCCATGGATAATGGGGCGTGGGCTTGGGGCACAGTTAAATTAATAACAAAGTCTGGCCTTTTTTCTTTAAGCATGGCCTTAAAGTCTGTGCCAGCTTCAGCTTTTTCCAGGCCGTATTTTTCCTTAACCTTAAGTGCATTATCCAGGTTAAGGTCCACCAGCCCCAGAACCGCTACGTTTTTAAAATTCTTGAGCACTGGAAACCAGGCGCCGCTGATTCCGCCGCAGCCCACAATTACAGTGGTAAATATTTTTGACATTGTTGTCCTTCAGGTTAAATATATCACTGGCTAGTTATTGTTCACCCTTCGACTCCGCTCAGGGTGACAAAAAAAGCCGGGAAGATTAGCTGTCATACTAAGGCCTTCTCCCGTCGAGCGGTAGAAGGATAAATCCCCCATTGTCACCCTGAGCGGAGTCGAAGGGTAACAGTGGTACACCCACTATTCTACCTCTTGTACTATTCCCGCCGAGTCAAATTCCAGGTTCTTTTCGGATACAGTCTCTAATGGGTTGGGTACATGAGGTGCTTTTTGTGTATTGATATTTACAGTGGGGGCCGCCCACTTTACAGCATTGCATATAACCCTCATAACGTCTTTATTATAAAAAATGGGGTACGTCTCATGACCCGGCCTAAAGTAAAATATATTACCATTGCCCCTCTGCCAGGTGCAGCCGCTGCGGAACACCTCTCCCCCCTCAAACCAGGATACAAATATCAGCTTATCCGGCGTGGGTATATCAAAACGTTCCCCATACATCTCAGCATTGGGCAGTTCGATATATTCGCCTATTCCTTGAGTAATAGGGTGACTGGGTTCCAGGTTCCATAAACGCTCCCTCTCCCCTATCTCCCGCCATTTAAGGGAGCAGTTGGTGCCCAGCAAGCGGCGGAAAATCTTAGAAAAATGAGCAGAGTGCAGGCCGATAAAGCCCATGCCTGAGAGTACCCGCTGATGTACTTTGGCTACAACTTTATCATCCACATCCCCATGGTGAGCGTGCGCCCACCATATTAATACATCAGTATTTTCTAAAACTTCATCTGTAAGGCCGTGTTCAGGCTCATCCTGGGTGGCATAGCTTATATTTAGAGCCGAGTCCTCTGAAAGACTTTTGCCGATAACTTTGTGCATGCCTTCAGGGTAGATCTTTTTTACAGCTTCATTTTCTTTCTCGTGACGAAATTCATTCCAGACAGTGACATTGATTTTCTTAGACATGTTAATTCTCCTTGTATGTTAATTATTTAATTTCAATTTCTTTGCTACTGGTGGCGGACTCATACAGGGCGTCTAATATTTGCATTACTTTGATACCCTGATCTGCTGTAATAATGGGTTGGGCCCTGCCCAGTATACAGTCGGCAAAATGCTGTTGGCAGGATGGGAAATAATCCTTAGTTAAAGCGATTTTAGAGGTTAAAAAAGCCCCATGTTCCATGGTGTATAATTCAGCCTCGGTTTTATATTCTCCGCCTATGTTCTTTTGAACCAGACCGCCCTTATCCCCGAAAATACGTGTTTCCATAAGCTCCTGCTGGCCAATACCCACAACCCAGCTGGCCTCCAGAGTTAGTACCGCACCATTCTCAAAACGAATAAAGCCTGCGGCACTGTCTTCAACATCAAATTTCTTATTCTCTTTTTGGGCTTCGGAGATTCCAAACTTGTAAAAGGCCGCTCCGGAAACGGAAACTGGTTTTGGATAATTCATCAGATACAGGGCCATGTCTAACCTGTGTACTCCCAGATCAATTAAAGGCCCACCACCGCTTAACGCTTTTTGTCCGAACCAGCCGCCAAAGCCCGGCATACCCCACCTGCGGTGCCATACGGAACGCCCCATATAGGGGGTGCCTATCCTGCCATCGTCAATGGCTTGTTTTAAAACGCGAATATCCGGACTCATCCTGTGATTAAAGTGGATCATGAGTTGTTTGCCGGCCTTATCAGCGGCGTTTTTCATATCTACAGCTTCCTTGGCATTAAGTGCCATAGGTTTTTCACACAATACATGACACCCTGCATTAATTGCGTCCAGCGTAATAAGTTTGTGTAATTTATTTGGTGTAACAATGGAAACCGCATCCAGGTTTTCTTTATCCAGCATTTCCTGGTAATTAGTGTAAGTTTTTATTGAGGGTGATTTTTCTTTAACAGCATCAAGATTGCTGTCTGCAAGATCTGCGCAGGCTGTAACTTCGCAGTCAGGTGAAGTGTTAAAATCCTTTACATGACCCCGACCCATACCACCTACTCCAATGACACCTATTTTTAATTTATCTGACATATATACCTCATTTAATATTTTTAAAAATACCTGAAGATTGACGAGCGACAAAATCCGTACCCAAAAGTTTTACTAAGGGACTAGTTTGCTTTTTTTGTAAAACTTTAACCAGTAAATTCACGGCTTCTTCACCACATTTGGTTATGGGGTTGTCCACGGTGGAAAGCCCCGGATAGATGTAGGTAGCCGGGTCCAGGTTATCATAGCCTATAACCGAAAGCTCTTCTGGCATTTTAATACCGTGCTCCCAGCAATAGTCCATAACACCCAGGGCCTCCCGATCCGAAGATGTAAATATTGCTGTAGGCGGATTGGGGCTGTTTAGGAGAGCGCCCGCGCAACGGTAACCGCCAGTGCGCGAAAAATTACCCTCCTTGATTTCAAATTTTAGATTTAAATCCTGTGCTGCAGACAGGAAGGCGGCCTTCCGGTCTATGGCGTTTATATATCTCATGTCCCCTGCTATGTATGCAATGTTACTATGACCCAGGTCAAAAATATGACGAAGTGCTTTTTGCATACCCAGGGTTGGGTCCCCATCCACACAGTAGCAGCCTTCTTCCCGGCCATTTATGAGAACAAAGGGGATTTCCTTATCACGACATTCCAGTACCTGCCGCTGGCCAATACGGGGGATAGTTAATAATAGACCATCTATCTCTTTAGCCCAGACCATATCAGGCAGGTTTTTAGAATTACTGTCAACGGGATTTGTGATTATGGTAATGGTATAGCCCAAAGCCTCTGCAGTGGATACAATGCCGTTAAGTAGAGCCGGGAAGTATGCCCGGGAAAATGGAGGAATATTTTTATAAAAGGGAATAACCAGACCCAACCGGAATGTTTTACTCTGAGCAAAGAGCCCTGCCTGGCGATTGGGGATATAATTGAGCTTTTTGGCCGCTGCCAGCACTTTTTGCCGTGTAACCTCGGGTATCAGGGGTGAATTGCTTAAAGCGCGTGAAACAGTAGAAGGAGAAACACCCGCTTCTTTTGCTACTTCTTTTCTGTTTGCACTCGTGCGCATGGGTATTTTTTTTATCCTTTTAAATAATCAATATCTTACAAATTTGGGGGTCTGCATTGAGAGATCATCGGATCATATGGTGGGGCCCAATGCGCACGTGTGCATAAATATATTCTAATTATATAAAAACGCAACCTGTTTTTTATAATGTCTTTCTTTTTTAACCGGGTTTTAATGGATAGGGCTATAAGTGTTTGTATTTTTGCAGGATTCTTTTTGATCTATGAATCATAACTTTGTTATTAGAATTCTGGGCTTACTGCTCATGGCGCTGGGGCTCACAATGCTCCTGCCTGCAGGGGTTGCATTGTGGTATGGCGAGCGTACCGATGCCGCCGGGTTTGGTGTCTCTATTGTGATCACCTTATTTACCAGCCTCATTATGACCACACGCAAAATCAACAGCGATAAATTACGCATTAAGAGCAGTATTTCCATAGTGGTATTCTGCTGGCTTTTCTTCTCTTTTTTTGGTGCTGCGCCTTTTTATTTCTGCGATGTGCTGGGGTTTACAGATTCCATCTTTGAGACCATGTCTGGTTTTACCACAACAGGCGCCACTGTGCTGCTGGATATTGAAGAGCTGGGTAAGGGTATATTATTATGGCGCAGTATGACCCAGTGGCTGGGGGGTATGGGTATAATTGTACTAAGTCTGGCCATTATGCCTCTGCTGGGTTCGGTGGGGGCTGTTCTCTATCGCGCGGAAGTGCCAGGGCCCTCCGCAGACAAACTATTCCCCAGGCTTCAGGCTACAGCTAAAATACTGTGGACAGTGTATGTATTCTTTACCCTGGCCTTGATTATTTTACTTAAAATTTTTGGTATGGATTGGTTTGATGCGGTTTGTCATGCCTTTACTACGCTGTCTACTGGGGGCTTTTCTACCAGGAACGCCAGTGTTGCCGCTTTTCAAAGCGCCAGGATTGAGTGGACCATTATCCTGTTTATGTTTATTGGGGGGGCCAACTTCTCTCTTCATTACCGTTTGTTTGCCAGCGGTAATCTGCGCGGCTATTTCAAGAACCGGGAGTTCGTTTTTTACCTGATAGTTATTGGGGCGGCAGTTGCTGGTATATGCTGGGAGCACGGGTTTTTAACGGAGCTTAATATTCGCAGGGCTTTTTTCCAGGTTATGAGCATCCTGACTACAACAGGGTTTGTTTCAGACGATTTTGAACTCTGGGGGCCATTTGCTCAATTTATTCTTTTTCTGCTTATGTTTGTGGGGGGGTGCGGCGGTTCCACTGGGGGTGGTGTTAAAGTTATCCGTGTCCTTGTTATGATAAAGGTTGCCCTGTCCCAAATAGCTCAGGTGCTGCATCCTCAGGCTGTTGTATTTATTAAAATAGGCAAAACCACTATCAAAGAGGAGATTATTGGCCGGGTTATGGGTTTTATCATACTTTATATGATGGTACTTGGCCTTGCCAGCGCCTTTCTGGCCTTTACGGGCCATGATATAATTACATCCTTTACGGCTGTAGCTTCCTGCCTTGGCAACATAGGCCCCGGGTTCGGGGACGTAGGGGCCGTAGACAACTATTTCACTATCCACACTGCATCCAAGTGGGTGCTTATATTCTGCATGCTGGCTGGCCGTCTGGAGTTGTTCACAGTTTTAGTTTTATTTTCCAGGGGTTTCTGGAGAAAGTGAGTCTCACCGATATAATCTCAAAAATACTGGCTGACCTCCCACGTCCGGTGGGTGTACTGGGTTATGGGGTTGAGGGTAAAAGTACCTGCCGATTTTTAAACGAGCACGGTATAGATAACGTCGTTGTCTTTGATAGGCAAACGCCCCCTGAGGACACTGGCCAACTACCTGCTGGTGTCAACCAGCAGGCGCTCAGTATGAGCGGCGGGAAGCTACGAGAGCGGAAGAGCGATAATAACATATATGTATGTGGACCCCGCTATCTGGATGGCTTGAGCAAGGTAAACACATTATTCCGCTCCCCCGGTATCAGGCCAGATACTGCCGACTTAATAAAGTTTACCAATAGGGGCGGCGCCCTTACTTCTCAAATTGAGCTGTTTTTTAAGATCTGGCCCCGGGGCGATATCATCGGTGTTACCGGCACTCTGGGCAAGGGAACCTGCTGCAGCATTCTAAAATCCATGCTCGACAAAGCCGGGGTATCCTCGGTTTTGGGGGGTAATATCGGTGTTCCTGCTCTGGACTTAATAACAAAATATACCCCCGGGTGCCGGGCTATACTGGAGCTGTCCAGTTTCCAATTAAGCACTCTCAAGGTTTCCCCTGCCATAGCCGTAGTGCTTAAAACCACCTCAGAGCATTTGGACTGGCATACAACTACAATCGAATACCGCAGCCACAAGGCTAACATTACCAGGCATCAGCAGGAGGGTGATACTCTTATTTATAACAGTGATGCCGAGGGTTCCCGGGAAATTGCTCAATATTCAAAGGCTCATAAACTGCCTTTCGGTATACAGTCAAGTTCCTCTGTCAGGGGCGACCACTGGCAATGGGGCACATTTGGCCTGAGTTACAATCAGCTTAAAATTAAGGGTTCCTATAATCTTGAAAACATGGCGGCAGCTGCTATGGCAGCTCATTACGCAGGCGCTGATGAAGCCTCAATTATCAATGCGGCCAAATCATTTAAGGGCTTGGAACACAGGCTTGAGTTTGTGTGTGATACCGGGGGTGTGAGTTATTATAACGACTCCTATGCTACCAGGCCAGAGGCCGCTATAGGGGCTGTAGGGTCATTTCCCGGTCAAACTCTGGGCTTAATTCTTGGAGGTTCAGAAAAACACGCTGATTTCGAACCTCTGGCCAGAGCGCTTTGTTCCGCCACCAACCTCAAAGCGGTTGCCCTTATAGGCCAGACCGCAGAGCGTATTGGCAAAGAGCTGGAAAAGTCCGGGGCACCCTCCAGCTTAAAAGTGTTTCGCTGTCAAGGTCTGGAGGATGCGCTAAAAGAATTAAGGGCTCAAATAGCTCAGGGAGTTATTTTATTGTCGCCAGCCTGCGCCTCCTTTGGGCTTTTTACCGATTACAAGGAGAGAGGTAAAATATTCAAAGCCCTGGTCAGCGCTTAAGGACAGGTTAGAACGGAAACTCACCAATTTGTGGATTTCCGTTCTAATAATCCGATGGAGCACAAACATGAGTTATGCTCATCGGGCAATCTAAGCAGTTAATTTGACAAGCTGACTCCTTTGGGGGTTTAAAAAGTTTAAATTATGAAAAGTTCCCATGCAAAGCTTCTATGAAATATTAGACATTTCCGATACCTCGGAAGAAAAAGAAATTGAAGAGGCTTATCGCCGTCAATGTAAAGCCTATCATCCCGATAAAGTTGGGCATCTGGGCAAAGAGTTTCAAGCTCTGGCTTCAGCAAAAATGGTGCTTATCAATGACGCCTACAGGGTTTTACGGGATCCTGATAATCGCCAAAGGTATAAGGGAGATCCCGCGGCTTATCATGGCGTTGGTTTTTTCACCATTTGCCGCAGTTGCGGGTATTCTACCTGGGTTAGCGAGGCATCATATCTCAAAACTAAAAGCTGTCCTCTCTGCGGGCGTGAATATAATCGAAATCTCATGGGTCCGGGTCGCGTTTTATGGGGCGATATCAGCCCGATCTTATTCTTTCTTCAGCTTTCCCATGACCATTTCGGTAAAAACGAGCTTGCCAGCAGCCTTCAGGTGCTGGCAGGTAAAACGCCGGTTACCTTGGATCGTATGCCAGACAACCGGTGGTGTTTACTCACCCAGTCGCATGTTCTTCACAGCCGGTGGTTAACGCTGGCCAGCGCCTTTGTGCAGGAGTGGGACAATGCCTGTGATGCTGCTTTCTGTATTGTACCGCCCGCAGGGCTTAATAAAGATTCCCAAGAACTACTCAGACTAATCCATGTCCTGGATGGGGGTACATTGCCATCGGCCGCTCTTATGCCCGGTGAGCGCCGCGGTGTGCAGGCTGACCCCAACCTTCTGCTGATATCGGCTTTAAGCGACAGGAGTATCTCCCGGTCCCGCAGTATCTGGAAGTCCTCGGGCGGTAATCTCTTTGCCTGTGAGTTTGACCTGGAAGCGGGTTGGGAACCTCGTATGGAGGAGATGTTTGATATAGCTTACAATCCCAAACGAGAGGTATCCTCCCTGTCCCGCATTAAGTGGGAACAGGCCGGCAGCCGAGTCCGGGCTTTAAGCGGCAAACTGGAGACTATGGAGGAGACTTTAAAGATTATTAAAGAAGAGGTTTTAGAGTTAGCAGATATATTTGCTCCAGAAAAAAGCGCTTCTGACGTAGACAGGAGCAGCCCCAATGCGTAAACTCGGGAATATTTTTATCGATTCTTTTATAAGTTTCCGCACTAATCAGATCCCGGTAAGGGCGGCGGCTATGACCTACACCACTCTCCTGGCCTTTGTACCCTTTGTTGTTATACTTTCAGCTGTGGCTGGCGCTTTCGGTTATCTCCATCTCACCACGCGTCTCATTCCGGAGATAAATTCTTTTCTGGGCTTGCAGCTTCCCCTGGAGGATGTTGAAGCATTATTAGATCATGTTGAAAATATTAAGCTGGGCCGGTTGGGTGTGGTTGGTAGTGTTGGCCTGTTTCTTTCCTTTCTTCTGGCTATCAGTAATCTGGAAAAGGCCATGGACCTTATCTGGGAGGTGCACAAGGCCCGTAACTGGTTGCGCAAGCTGCGGGTGCTTATACCATTTGCCATACTGATCTGCGCTTTTATTTTTGTGCTGGCCTGGATGTTGATGAAGTTTAAAGATATTTTAGACCAGATAATAACCGGCACCACAGGTATTGTACTACATACCGAAGTAAAGTTCGGCGGTGTATATTTAGCGCTTATAACCCTGTGCTGGCTTTTTATAATAGTAGCCAACCTGGTGGTGCCTTTTGAAAAAGTTAAATTAAAGTCCGCTTTATTTGGCTCCACAGCAACCATACTTCTTTTATCCGGTTTCCTGTTTCTGGCCATACACCTGCAGGGTTTTATTTTTTCCCGCTATTCGGCCATGTATGGGTCTCTGGCTATCTTCCCCCTTATTATGATTTTTCTGTATTGTGCCTGGGTTAT
>CAZRWX010000018.1:0-28360 GCA_964603925.1 uncultured Bifidobacteriales bacterium
ATTCCCTTTAATATGCATGCGCTTTCCGGTGGTGGTTTCAGATGTGTAACCCATCCTTTAATCAGAGAAGATTAGTAAGGCCTGATAAGTTTTAACTGTGGGCCTACTTGAAAAACCTGCCGAAGCGGCCCAGAATATTCTGCATTCTGTTTGTTTTGAACTTTTTTAAAATGCGGGTGTTCTGGGATTTAAAAGTGTTGATGTTTTCCCCAAGTTTTTGAGCCGCTCTCTGGTTGGTCTTCTCCTTAACCAGAGCCTCCAGGTTGACTTTGTCCCTGGGGGTAAGGTCCATACCCAGCAGCTCTTTAAATGTTGACTCATGCTCTCTCATTTTTTGAACAAGTACTCTGGTGTTTTTAGGTGACATGTATATGCCCTGATCAAATACAAACTGAATAACCTGGGGTATAAGTTCAACCTCGTCTTTGGAAATAAAGCCGTCGGCGTTATTTAGCACAGCCTCCAGTATCTCATGGGTTTGAGTAGTGAATACTACTGTTTTAATATGGGGTTGCTCGGCCTTTAACCATTTTAACGCCTCAAAGCCCTGGCCCTCATAGGGCAGGTATATGTCTATAAAGGCAATAACCGGCTTAAAAGAAGTGACCAACGACTTGAACCCGGGAATAGTATTGCTGAATTTAAAATCATATTTATGACTGCCGCTCTTAAGAACATCTTCGACCATGCTGCAGACGCCGTTGTCGTCGTCTATTAGGGCAACTTTTGTGGAATTATTATGATCCATATTAAGTGAACAGTAGCAATTTTTGTATGAGTTTTTTTAGGCTTTCAAGCTTTAAATTCTATAGTACTAATTTTCTAAAAAAAAAGAATGAACTTGTTCATACTTTGCCCCTGTTACCAATAAATATGGTTGATGATAGCATTAAGTGCTCCTATAATAAGGTATGCACTTCAGCCTTTTAAGGTGCGCGCTATTACAGAAATTAACCTGGGGAATAGAGTTTTATGAAGGACATTTTAATTGCCGAGGATGATGATATCAGCCGCAAGGTTTTAACCAGGGCGCTTACTACCATGGGTTATAATGTTACCGCCTGCCCCAATGGTATTGCCGTGCTTCAGGCTTTAGAAATTATAGAGGGTGTTGATTGTGTGATAACGGATGTTTGCATGCCGCAAATGGACGGCGAGGAGCTTATTAAAGAAGTCCGCAGTAAGCCGGGGTATGCCAACTTACCAATTATTGTAATATCCAGTATCACCGATATAGAACGGATATTTAAACTCATTGATCTGGGGGCTGATAATTTCCTCACTAAGCCCTTTAGTGCCCATGAGCTGCACGATTGTCTTAAAAGCTACAGCCGCTCTCTTAACACCTTATAGGTCAAAGCACGATAAGTCTCTCAAATAACTATGAGTAATACTCGATCACACGGGTGATTACATCAAAACCACTCATTTTAATGGCCTCCTGCAGGCACAGAAGGGCTGGATGTCCCTGGGGCAGTATTTGATATTTGCGGGCAACAGAACCAATAACCATGTCCAGACCCAGGGGCATGGCCATGGTTAGGAAGGCGCTCTCCAGGGAACTCTTAACAGGGGAGCCGTCGGCTGTTTTGGGCGGCAGCATTACGGTAAAATTGCTGAGGCCCACTGAGGCGTGAAAGCCTTTTAAGGTATCATCAGCATGGATGAGTTTTAAAGAGCCCAAAACCCGCTTAAGCTGACTCTCGGAATCTGAACCAATGGGGGCTATACCGGTGTCGATAATAAGGTGATCGTTGGGAATATCGTATTTGCTTTCCTGAATAAGTTTATGCAGCTCTTTAACAGTATTGTATGTGTCTGCGGCTGTGTGATTGGGCATGGGTGAGCCGTTCTCTATACGTTCGGTTACCATGAGAATGGGCATAAAGGGCTGTATTTGATAAAGATCCAGCATCTGGGGGCGAAGAGGAGATATAGAGTTTAGAATGGGCAATTGCCCACTGGCGCGGCCCTGATCGTAAGCGCTTAAACCCGCTTCTGCAAGCTCCGGGTCTGGCGTATCGATAACCAGAGGTTTGGTTGTGACCCCCTGTACTTTTTTAACAATGTCAGCCATAAAGCCCGGTGACCGGCTACCCACATTCACATCGATATAAGCGGCCCCCTTTTCATCCTGCATACGGGCCAGGTCCAAAAGACTGTCAATGTCGTTTGCTTCAAACATTTTTTGGGTGGAGGGTACAGAGTCGTTGATGGATTCACCGATTATTTTGAGGCCTTTTATTGCCATTACTGCTCCTTGCTTAGGACTTTTGTTTACCTTATGCAGACATTTAATATCGCTGATTAGAAAAGTATCAAGAATTTCTTTTTTCCACAATTAATTAGCAATAATTGAGCTTTATGCGGGCTCTGATGTGACATGGCCATCCTGCTGGTGTGATGGTTAAATGTGAATACCCGGTGTCTGGAGGTGCTCCCGGTTACGCTATGGTTATGCCGGGCTGGCCCGTTTTTGTGCCTTTGACCGGCAAATATTTCCTTTAATGCCATTAACATTGGGGGGCATTAGTTTCTACTTTTTTAACATTTAACATTAAGGGCTTTTACATGCGTCTATTCATAATTTGCTGCTTATTACTTTCTCCTGTCATCAATTCAGTTCTAGCATCTTCTCCCCTGGCTATCAGTATTTCAGCGGATTTGTTTGATAAGTACTTATGGCGCGGCCAAAATCTGCACGATGGGTTTGCTCTCCAGCCAGGCGCTGAACTGGAGTCCGGGGCCTTTACTGCAGGCCTTTGGGGTACGCAAAATTTTGGAGATCAGCCCTCTGCGGGTTTTTCAGAATTAGACGTTTACGGTTCATATTCGCTGACTTGCCCATTAGTTAAAAAAGCCAGTTTAGATCTTGGGGCTATAGCTTATATTGTACCAGAGTCCATGAATGATTTTAAGAGTGGTTATTTCTTTGAGAGTACCTTAAGCTATAGTCTGGACTATTTAACTGCCCCATCCCTTTCATATTCTCTTGATGAGGATTTGGCTCAGTATTTAGACTTAGGTTTTTCCCATGACCTGGAGCTTCCAAAGTCCTTTTCCCTTACTGCGTTTCTCAATTCAGGGCTGAGTGTTTCAAAAAATTGGGATTTTACTCCTACAGTCACTGTTCCTTCTGTTTGTGTTACGTATTCTACGGTTGTTGATATCTCTCTTACCATGTCCGGGCAAGTGCCTCTTCATGACAGTTATGAGTCAGATTATTTAATCGGCCTGGGCGTTTCTTACTCTCTAGGTTCAGATTAGGTCCGCTTTACTCTCGGTGCATTATCAAAAGGTGCCTTTTCCGACATTTTTTAAGTGTATCAATTCGAATTCCTATCTGTTAAAGTGCACAAGCCGGAAAACAATGCTTTCAGCTTGTCTATTCCTGTGTAAACCATTGCAAAATGGCAAATTTTTCTGCAATGACAGTACTAGTCCGCTATGGTCTTGCCTGAGCAGGACGCAGGCTCGATATTAGTTGCGCTTGCGTTTGCTCTTGTTATTATTGATATGCAGGACTAAATTAATTTCATGATGATTGGGGAGCCGAAGCCGACGGCTAGCTTGAAGGAGGGCGGCAGTGCCTGTACCCAGTCAGAATTATTATTGGTTTAATCTTGTCACACTATAATCTTGGAGGAAATATGGGAAAATTTAAAAATAAGATAATTTTGATTACAGGTGCGGGCTCTGGAATGGGTAAAATAGCTGCTAATAAAATGGCTTCAGAAGGGGCCACAATTATTGCAGCAGATATTAATTATGAGGGGGCCGTGAGCACTGTCGGCGAGATCGAAAAAAATTCCGGCAAGGCCATCGCTGTAAGGGTTGATATTTCCAAGGCCAGCGACGTCGAAAACCTGGTAAAGACAATCGTAGATAAAAGCGGCAGGCTGGATATCGCCATTAACAATGCCGGGATAGAGGGCAAGCTGGGGCAAACACTTGAGCAGATAGAAGAAGTTGATTTTGACCGGTTATTTTCCATTAATGTCAAGGGCACCTGGTTATGTATGAAATACGAACTGCAGCAAATGAAAAAGCAAGGGTTCGGGAATATCGTAAACATGGCTTCGGTGCTGGGTCTGGTCGGGTGTCCGGGCTTTTCATCCTATGACGCATCCAAACATGCCATAGTTGGTCTCACCCAATCCGCCGCTGTAGAAAATGCCCCTTTGGGCATAAGGATAAATGCGTGTTGCCCAGCCGCCGTTCAAACTCCCATGCTCGATCGTGCATCAGGCATAGATTGGTCAACCACTACCCCCATGCAAAGAGTAGGAACCACTGATGAAGTTGCCAACGCCATTATGTGGCTTTGTTCTGATGAATCAAGTTTCAGCACGGGTTCCTGCCTGGTACTTGATGGCGGGCTCTCTGCGGTTTAAATTAGGGCGTTTGAGTAAAAACTTTTTGTGTCGGCGTTCAATTAAATCCCTATCATTTGGATGGGGATTTAATTTTTTTTTTGGTGCGCTTGTAATTTCCTGTACTTAGCGCTAGATTAATCGTAATATGTTTGGGAACTAAGGCGCCAGTAGAGTGCTTTCGGAGTTCCTGTTAGTTCGAAAAAACAAAGGAGAAATTCATATGGGTCAGGAAAAACAATCTGTTGAATCGGTTAAGGGGAAAATCGGCGTTTTAATTGAAGAGCATTTTGATCCAACCGAATTTCGCAGATTCAATGAATATTTCCCGTCCCAGGGGTATCAGGTGGAGTATATGTCACATCTGTGGGGTCAAGAGCAGTTGCATTTCGGCTCCAATGCCGAAGGCGATACTGTAAATGAGCACGTAACGGTTACAGTCGAAGTTAACGCAATCAATCCCGCCGACTATAAAGGCATCCTTCTTATTGGTGCTTATGCTACCGATCGCCTGCGCTATCAAGCCACCGTCTCCAAGGGGAGCAAAAACCAGGCACCGGCAGTGGTTTTTCTGCGGAAAGCTATGCAGGTAAAAGGGTTAAAAATCGGCACTATTTGCCATAGTCTTTGGTTGTTGTGCGCCGATCCGGATTTATTAAAGAATCGTAAAGTTACCTGTGCGCATAATATCATCTGTGATGTTGAAAATGCAGGCGGGGAAGTTATATATGAAGGTGATGGCACAACGGAATTAGTGATTGACGCAGATTTGATTACAGGCAAGCATCCCGGGATGGTTGATTTATTTATGGAGACATTCGTCAAGGAGATCGAAAAGGTTTAACATGTATTTTCTGGGCAGTTTATTTTGGGTAAACCATGATTAGTCAGTATTTTTTCTTTCATAACTACAAAGGAGGGCTATAATGCCAAATGATTATTCTTCTCGGGACAAAAATGCAAAAGTGACATTTTACGTTTTGCTGTGGAAGCGTAACGGTATTACCATGGATGACTTTGACAACTATTGGCGAGATGTACATGGTCCAGTCTGCTCGCGTTTGCCTGGGCAGTTTCAATACTGGCAGTTTCATGTAGCCCATGATAACGGTGGTATTTTTCCAGCTGTTCCGGGTGTGGTTTTTAATGAGACACCCGCAGCCTCCCAGTTTGACGGCATAGCAGAGTTGACATTCAAGTCTGTGGAAGATCGCCAGACATGGTTTACCGCAGCGGGTATTTTAATGGATGATGAGCATAATATTTTCAGCAAAGCCATAGGTTATGTAACAGACCAGGGCAACTCCATAACCTATATTGACAAGATCGAAGACGGTGACCCTAATGGTGGCAGCGGTGGCCCGGGCATTAGGAGGTTTCATGTCATGGTTAAAAAATCTGAAACCGCCAGTGTCCAGGATTTTCGCGCCTATCTGAAGGACACCTTTGCCGCTAATGTCATCAAAAGCGATAAAGTGCTTAAATTACGTCTGCATTTATTCGAACCACCAGATCTTTCACGTCCCGATGCGGCTGGTGTTGCTCATTCAGAATCCGAAAATCTGCTTTGCCAGGCAGCATTTGAAATCGCTTTCAAAAGTGGTGTCGACATGGAGAACTTCTTTGCATCAAAGGAATACGCTGCTGCAGTGGTAAATCAGGCCAAGTTTGTCAAGCAAATCAGCCCCTTCCCGGAGCGCGACGCTTACGCCTTTGTTTATAATAGCAAAATGACGTTAACCGGGCGCCGTGGTTCAAGAACAGCAGATCTCATTACCAGGCTTGGAGCCATCAATCAAATCAGAGATGATATCGCTAATCTGATAGGTATTAAAGAGCCTAATGAATAACGAATTAGTAAAACTAAAGATATTAACCATTATTTAAGGAGCATTACTTTGGCATACAAAAATGCAGTTTTAGATGATAAGGCCCTGCAAGAAGGGCTTAGTAGTATTAACCCCCAGTTTGGCGATTTATGCACACGTGTTGCCGGCGAGGTGTGGGGCAAGCCCTTGGTTGAGCAAAAGACCAAGGCGCTAATCACTATTGCCATTGATGTGGTAAATCAATCGTTGGTCGGGCCGGGCACTCCCTTTGGCGCGCACGTTAATATGGCAATGCAGCAAGGCGCCACGCGTGAGGAAATTGAGGAAGTTCTGTTGTTTACCTGCGCCTATGCGGGCTTCAACAAAGCTGCAGGCGCTTTTGGCGCCCTCAATGAAATTCTTAAAAAATAGAATATGCACTAAAATTACAATGACGGCGGTCATGATCAAGTCTTCGGTGTTTACATTAACGGATGAAGCCTTGCGTGGTAGGTGTCGTTAACCACTATTAATGCGGAGGTCACAATGCAAAAAAAACGGATCAATTATTACAAAGATTTGGAGGCCGACTACTCCAAGCCGGAATTAGTCCAAAGTAAGCTGGCGGACAAATTAATTGTAGATGCTAAGCGCTATATGGATATGAAAGAAGACTCTTTACCAGAGATCAATTCCGACTACACTCTTCAACAGATCGAAAAAGAAAATAAAGCATGGTGGCCCACGCACTGTGAAGCCTTACGCCGGGCCAGAGGCGATTTATTAACCGGAGAATATCGCGAAGACCTGGTATATTTCTGCCAGGATGGTCCATTTTATGGGCTTACTGAGCAAAAAGAACGGGAAAAGCACTGGTGGGCCTTAATCGCACAACCTGGTGTAACCATGTCGTGGCCTATTGTAATGTTTCACGGCGAATTTGTCTGGTTTGAGTGGGCGTGCATTGATGATGAAACAAAAGAAACCATTGCCAAAGGGAGCGTCGCCTGGGTGCGTCGCGGCCATCGTGGTGGTTGTCATTTCAAAGGTGAGCAATTAACATTCTATCGCGATGTATTTGCTTCATCGGAGCTACTCGAGAATATCGCCAAGTAAAATTGCGGTAAATTGTTATGGTTGGTTTTTTATATCTATCTTTTTCTAAAATGTTGAAAGTGTTTGTTGGTAAAATTGTTGATAGCAAAAACTGGTATTTGTAATACAAAAAGGAAGGTAAAATGAATAATTTTAAATTTGAATTCTCTGATACCATCGCGGGTTATGTTCAGGATTCTGATAAAGCCACTAATAGCTTCGGCCTCAAAACCACCGATGGCAGGGTGTTTCCTGTTAAGCTTTCGGCCAATGTATTTGCTAAGCTGGCACGCAATCTGGGGGAGCCATACATGGATTGTACCGGCCAAATCTGGGAATTACTTACTCCCGGTACTTATCTTTTTGTATACGGCACATTTTACCCCGAGAGTGGCTCTCATGTTTTTGAAGCTCAGGAGATCAACTTTCAAGGCCGCAAATCCAAAAAGTACCGTTTTGAGGAGCCGGATTGGTGGGCTAATCAGGCTAAGTCAATTGCTCAGTTTTTCGTTAAAGCCCAATTTGGCGAAAGTAAAGAGATAGACTATAAAAACTACCGCACTCTTATCGGCCTCAGCGGGAGCAAACAAGGCACAGTGCGGCAGGAGACGGACACCATCTCCCGCCTGGTATATGGCTTCGCTTCCACTTATATGCTCACAGGTGACGATGTCTTTTTAGAAGCCGCAGAAAAGGGCACAGCTTATTTGCGGGATCATATGCGTTTTTACGATCCGGACGAAAACATAGTCTACTGGTATCACGGTATAGATCTATCACTTACCGACGGTAAAGAGCACAAGGTCTTTGCCTCAGAGTTTGGTGATGATTACGATGCCATTCCCATGTATGAGCAAATCTATGCACTGGCCGGCCCTACCCAGACATATCGAATTAATGGCGATCCTTCCACACTTAAAGACATTAAAATGACCATCGATTTATTTGACAAATTTTTCATTGATAAAGAGGGTATGGGGTATTATTCCCATGTTGATCCGGTTACCTTCGATCCTAAAAGTGATAGCCTGGGCCCAAATAAGGGCCGTAAAAACTGGAACTCTGTGGGCGACCATGCTCCTGCTTTTCTTATCAACCTCTGGCTTGCCACCGGCGATCCCAAGTATAAAGATTTCCTTACTTATTGTGCGGACTGTATTGTTAAGTACTTTCCGGACTATGAGAACAGTCCCTTTGTTCAAGAGCGTTTTATGGAGGACTGGGCCAAAGACCAATCCTGGGGCTGGCAGCAGAATCGCGCAGTGGTTGGTCATAACCTCAAAATTGCCTGGAACCTCATGCGCATCAACAGTTTGGAGGCCAAGGACGAATATGTAGTCATGGCCAAAAAAATAGCCGCCCTCATGCCTGAGTTTGGTATGGATCAGCAGCGTGCGGGCTGGTACGATGTTATGGAGCGTACACGTGGTAAGGGTCAGGAGTTCAACCGTTTTGCCTGGCACGATCGCAAAGCCTGGTGGCAGCAGGAGCAAGGCATCCTTGCTTATCAAATTTTATATGGCTGCCTTAAAGACGATGACTATTTGAAATATGCCCGCGAGTCAGCGGCCTTCTATAACACGTTCTTTTTAGATCATGCAGATGGCGCGGTATATTTTAATGTGTTTTCCAACGGTATGCCCTATCTTTTAGGCACAGAGCGTTATAAGGGCAGCCATTCCATGAGCGGTTATCACTCCATAGAGCTGGCATATCTTTCCGCCGTGTATACCAATCTGCTCAATACCAGGCAGCCCTTAAACCTTTATTTTAAGCCAATGCCTGGCGGTTTCCCAGACAACATACTTCGTGTCCAGCCTGATATACTTCCTTCTGGCTCTGTTAAAATCGGCAGCGTTACTATGGACGGTAAACCCTGGGAAAAATACGATGCTGATGCCATGACTGTAGAGTTGCCAAACCTCAATTATCGTCCCAAGGTTCAGGTTCAGATAGTACCTGTCTAGTTTTAACCATGTTAACTGGTTTAGGAGTAAAATTATGGAAGTTACTGTCAAAAAGGTTAAGGATACAAATGTAGTCCAGCTTGTCGGCAAGCTGGACAGCAATACAGCTGGTCAGGTTCAAGAGAAGGTCTCCCCGCTTCTTGACGGTGGCGATCATCTCACTTTTGACGTCTCGGCTTTGGAGTATATATCCAGTGCCGGTCTCAGGGTGTTGCTATTATTTGCGAAAAAGTTATCTGCCAGGGGCGATAAGGTTATGATGTCTGGTGTATCCAGCCAAATCAAAGACATTATGGTCATGACGGGTTTCGATCATATGTTTGATTTTGAAAACAGTGCGGCATAATCTAGGGACATCATTTAAGGGAGCCTTATGGAACGAATAGATATTTATCCCACTCATAATTACAATGATTATCGCCTTCGTGTGGGCAAAGCCCTGCCATTTGGTGCCACTATTGTCCCTGGCGGGGTCAATTTCTCTGTATTCTCTTCCCATGCAACCTCATGCAAGCTTGCCTTGTTCCACAAACATGAAAAGGAGCCTTATGCCATCATCCCTTTTCTTGAGGAGTTCCGTATCGGCAATGTGTTCACCATGGTAGTATTCGATCAGGACTTTGAAAACCTGGAATATGCCTATATGATGGACGGTCCTTTTAATCCTCAGGAGGGGTTCTGGTTTGATAAAACCAGGTACCTTATGGATCCATACGCCAAGGCCATCGGGGGCCGGGAGGTATGGGGAGAGGAGCCCGACTGGAACGACACTTATCAGCACAGGGCACGTATTGTTTTTGATGATTTTGACTGGGAGAGTGACAAACCTCTGGAAGTCCCCATGGAAGATCTCGTTGTATACGAGATGCATGTGAGGGGCTTTACTAAGCACGCATCATCCGGTGCTAAATACGGTGGTACATTCGCCGCTCTGCGGGAGAAAATTCCTTATCTCAAACAGCTGGGTGTTAATTGCGTAGAGCTCATGCCCATACACGAATTTGATGAGTTTGAAAACTCAAAAGTTCTTGAGGATGGGCGCCGCCTCATGAATTACTGGGGTTACAGCAATGTTGGCTTTTTTGCTCCCAAAACTGGTTTCGCTGCCACAGGCCAATTCAGCATGCAGGTGGATGAACTCAAAGCCCTTATAAAAGATCTTCACGCCAATGGTATCGAAGTTATTCTGGATGTGGTATTTAATCATACAGCTGAGGGTAATGAAAATGGCCCATATATATCTTACCGGGGCATAGACAATAAAACCTATTACATGCTCACTCCAGAGGGTTACTATTACAATTTCAGCGGGTGCGGCAATACTTTAAACTGTAATAACCCAGTAGTTCGCAATATGATCCTCGATTGCCTGCGATATTGGGCGGCAGAGTACCATATTGATGGGTTCCGGTTTGACCTGGCCGCTATTCTAGGCCGCGATCAAAACGGCGCTCCCATGCACAGCCCCCCACTTTTAGAGACTCTCGCTTTCGATCCTATTATGGGCAAATGCAAGCTTATTGCTGAGGCTTGGGACGCTGGCGGTTTATATCAGGTGGGCTCTTTTCCGGCCTGGGACCGTTGGGCGGAATGGAACGGTAAATACCGTGATGATGTGCGCCGTTTCCTTAAAGGTGAAACAGGCCTGGTTGGTAAAATATCTCAGCGCCTTCAAGGCTCTCCAGATTTATACGCCTGGGGCGGCAGGGGTACCTGTGCCTCCATTAATTTTATTACCTGTCATGATGGTTTTACGCTTATGGATCTTGTCTCATACGACGGCAAGCATAACGAGGCAAACGGTGAAAATAATAACGATGGAGGGGATGACAACTTCAGCTGGAATTGCGGCTGGGAGGGCCCCACAGAGGCAGAAGGCATTAATTTCCTCAGACGCAAGCAAATTAAAAACGCGGTGGCCATGCTGTTGGTTAGCCAGGGTGTACCCATGATACTTGCAGGCGATGAAATAGGTAACACCCAGTGGGGTAATAACAATGCCTATTGTCAGGACAGTGATATCTCCTGGATGGATTGGTCACTTCTGGAAAAAAACCAGGAGCTTTTCCATTTCTTCAGGAAAATGATTGCCTTTCGGCATGCTCACCCGGCTCTTCGTAACAGGTATCATTTCCAAAATAAGGATTATAAAGGTTCAGGTTATCCGGACATCTCCTGGCATGGCCTGGAGCCCTGGAATGCGGATTTCAGCGAGTCCAGCCTGTGTATTGCCTTTATGCTGGATGGCGCTCATGCCAAAGGCGGTTTTGTAAGTGATAATACAATTTATGTGGGTATAAATATGCATTGGGAGCCTCACTATTTTGGTCTGCCTGGGCTGCCGGAGGGTGTGCGGTGGCATGTTTTTGCTAATACCGGTATTGCCGGGCCTGTGGATGCCTGGGAGGTAGGCAGTGAGCCTCCTCTGGAGAACCAGGGCGGTTTCATGGTAGAGTCAAGGTCAATTTTTATTCTTATTGGTAAATAAATTTCAAGTTAAACAAGGTAGGTTTTCATGAGTAATTTCGAACCAGCAATAAAAGGTAACACGGCAACATTTACTTTATCAGGCCGTCTGGACGCCAACAATGCTCCGGAGTTGGCTGATGCCCTCAAGGCTCTTATTGGCCAATCCCTTGCCAACATTGTTTTTAAAATGGAGGAGCTTTCGTATATATCCAGTGCCGGTCTCAGGGCAATTGTTTTTGCCAAGCAGAAATTAGGCGCGGATACAACTGTCTATGTCATCAAACCAAAGCCTGAAGTGGAGCAGGTTATTAAGATGACTGGTTTTGACAGTTTTCTCTCTATACAGGATTCTTTCGAGGGTTAATTGGCGTTATGAGGGCTTTTTGCCCGGGGCAAAATTTACGCAGAGGTAAGTTATTTTGGAAAAGCTGATACTTCCGGCCAAGCTGGATAATCTGGATCAGATGATTTCATTTGTGGTAGATGGGGTGAAAGCATTGGGGTTTGAAGAAAAATGCGCCAGCCAAATTCAATTGGTTTGTGAAGAGGCGCTGGTAAATGTAATCAACTACGCCTATCCCGAAGGTCAGGGTGATGTAGATTTAGGCTATTCCATCGACCCCGCCTCCAAAGTCCTTACCATTATTATAAGCGATAAAGGTGTGGCTTTTAATCCTCTGGAGAAGCAAGACCCGGATATCAACCAGGCGGTAGAGGAAAGGCCGATTGGGGGGTTGGGCATTTTCATGATTCGGAAGATTATGGACAGCGTCACCTACCAAAGGGAGGGTGGCTGCAACATTCTTACCCTGGTTAAAGATTTAGGATTAAAGCAATAGGGTTTAAATAGTTTTTGGTGGCAGTGTGGTTGCCCGGAGTAGTCTTTGTCTGAGTGGCCGTACCTTCCATAAAAGATTGTAAGCACTTTATCCAAGAAACCAACCACCACTATTGTACTGTGACAGTTGGCAGCCTGGGTTATATTAGCGCCTAAAACCGGTAATTATTTAAGTTTAAGGGACATAATTGTTATGTCATCAGATTGCACTGCTCCTAAGGCGTGTTGTTTGACTGAATCCATAACCGCATCAATCATCTGCGCTGGCTCCTGGCCATTAAATGTGCCGGAGATTTCTATAAGCTTCTCTGAAGTGTACTCCTCCCCTTTGGTATTCATAGCTTCGTTTACCCCATCTGTATAGAGCAGGATGGAGTCCTCCGGCTGGAGTTGGATAGTCATATTGGAATACTGGGTGCCGGGCATTATACCCAGCGCAGGGCCCCGGGGCAGTTCCAGCCATTGTGGTGATGACTGGGTTGGTATAATAACCGGTGGATTGTGGCCAGCGTTGGAATAATTAATGGTGTTATTGGTGAAATCCAGAATGCAGGCTACCAGAGTTACAAACATTAGGTTCTCATTCTCCTGACAGAGCTCCTCGTTAACCTGCCGCAATATCTCTGCCGGGTTGTTGCCAACCTGCTGCGAGGCCCTTTTCATCAAAGTCATGGTAACGGTCATAAACAAGGCCGCCGGCACACCTTTATCTGATACATCCCCCACATAGAAGAGTAGATGCTTATCATCAAGCAGAAAGAAGTCGTAAAGGTCACCACCCACCTGTTTGGCGGGCTCCAACCTGGCACATAAATCAAATTCATTCCTGTCCGGAAAGGGTGGGAAAATCTTTTTAAGGAAGCTCATTTGTATATCATGTGCTATACGCAGTTCACTCTCAATGCGCTCCTTCGCGGCGGTTGTTTTTTTGAGGTTATCAATATACCTCATCAGCTTTTGGGCCATCTCCCGGAAGGCATGAGCCATTTGCCCTACTTCATCATGTGAATGGCCCGCTATCTGATCCAGCTCCACCTTACATTCATCCTTAAGAATGAAGTTATTCTTAGTGAGGAGGCTGGCCTGGCTGGCCAGCTTGGCAATGGGAGAGAGGATACGACCCAGGAAAAGAATACTGAGGATAAGGACAATAATAAAAACACCGACACCCAGTAATACCGAGTTAATAATATTCTTTTTTATGGTCTCCTGAAGACTATCCAGAGAAATATCTGCGCCTACAATATATTCCTTACCCATGGCCGTGCGCATAGGAACGAATATGGAACGGAAACGGCCGAATTCATCGGTATATTCTTCAAAACGCACAGTGCGAGTATCCCATGCCAATAACAGGTTTGCGGGAGGTTGTGCGTATTTTGTATAAAACTGATTGTCCGGGCCATTTTCTAATTCATCCGCCCTGCCGCTGCTGGCGCATTCGTAGAAATTGCCGTCTACCTTGAGGAAGGTATAGAGGTATTTAATGCCGGCATTAAGCGCATATCTGGTGTTCGTTTTAAAAAACTCCACATATGAAGCGGAATCTATTGATAAACGCCCGGTAATGCTGTCGTGAAAGCCCTTTGGCAGGATAAGGGGCAGAGCATAAGCCGTGCTTCGCAACTTGCCGTCAATGCCCTCCAGGAATATCTTCTCCTGATTAACACAGGAAAAATAGGTATAAACCGCAGTGCACAACGCATTGATAAAGAATGCGATTAATAAAACCTTTATTCGGATTGTCATTTGTTTTTTCATTTATTAATCATTTCGTTATAGTTGAAAAAAATTACGACAATAGCGCCCGAGGGGGGCGGCATCATGCCATGGGTTAAGGATACAAGATCATTTAATATATGGGCGGGTTCATTACATTCACCAAATTCCCGTATGTATAAGGAGAAACGGTTCTCTGTTTCTTTGCCCAGGTTATGGTAAAAAACCGGCATTGTGGTCGTCAGCTCTTCAGACTTTTGATTGAACGTGTTTGTTTCATGATCATAGTGATATACATGCAGAATCCTCTCATTTATGCTGTTGCCTATCAGGGTGAGTTCCTGGAACTCAAATAGGTTTACGGCTTCTGTGAGCGCATCAAGGCTATCTCCGGATTTTAGCATATATTTAAGGTAGCTAAGGGCCGAAGACGCGTCGATAACGGCGGATAATCCGGTATCCTTTTTTACTTTCCCAAATATGCAATAGGCGCTTATTCCAGTAGTGTAAAGACCAGAAAATGAGCCTGGGGCCAGGCTGCCCACTACATTGAGCTGGAACTCCAGGTTATTGAAATTAATTTCCTGGTTCGCCCAGTAATTGCGGGTGGCAATATTGCTGATATCACGATAATTGCCTTGAAGGTCGCTGCCGGAAAGAGTGCGCTTAATTTTATGGGCGGTATCTCCCAGGATGCTTATAATAGTATTAAAAGCACTGCCCAGGTCGTTAATCTCCCGTATATAACCCAGCTTTAAGGCAAGTATGGCGCTGTAATTGCCTTTGGGTACAAGGCTGGCTGCATGATCAATGGTAATAAGGCCTTTAAGCAGTACACGGGATATAATCCAGGAACAGAATATGCCCGCAATCAGGGCTATGAATAATCTTATGGAAGTTTCTTTTATGGCCCGGTGTATAATCTGATCAAGTCCCGGGGCGCTCATTTCCACTCCTATATAACCTGATAATTTGTTTTCGGGGTCTGTAACCGGAGCCCAGGTATGTACTTTATTGAATAATTTTTTGTCCTTTGAAAAATGAATACTTGCCCCCAGTTCCGGCGCTTTGGCCTTAACCCTGATGTTGGATGTATCCGGCTGGCTCTGGTTTCCAATGTCAAAAAGACAAACGGTTTGATCTGGACCGAGGGCAAACAATCTTTCAACCTTTTTCTGGATAGCGACTTTCTTAAAGGAAGTAACCATCTCATCCTGTTTTTCCTTGTTTAAAAGCCCGGAAGAAAGGGCCGCGAAATCGATTTTATCGGCCATCTCGGCAAGGGTTACAGCCAAAGCGCTGGCTTCCTCCTCCAGGCCCAGTTTAATTTCTTTGTATTCAAGGTAATGGATAAGGGCGCTCATGCCCAGGGCCAGTAAAATAAATACAGGTACAATGGAAAAAAAATTTTGAGTCTGTATCCTCATCCCTCCCCCTCATTTATGAAGGTTGGAGACTTTTCCAAAAGATCCATTTTTAAGAGACCGGAAATCAATGAGGGACACTGATAGGAAATAGTGAAGAAATGGGATTTAGAAATGAAGATGCATACCGCGCCCTGGTCGGGGGAAGCCACAAGCCTTTTGCTGACCGGCAAGCCAAGTAAAACCGAGCCTGCGCCAATAATTGACGGGACCTTTTGCCCGTCTTCTGCTTCCAAAGCCCCTTTGACCGTGATGTATACACGATGAAACAGGTGGCCGGCTTCGCAAAATACCTCCCCGGGCTGATAGCGACGGAAACCGGAGACGGTGGCTATGGTAATAAGCTCTGATTCATAAAGCCCGTTAAAGGCTGGTGTATCCCTGAGTGCAAATACTTTCTCTGTCAAAGTGATTCTATCCATGAAATATACCTGCTAAAATTTGTTTAGAGGTCAGGCGTTTTAACTCCTTGTATATGGGATCCAAATCCTGAACCAGAACACTAGTATGTTCAGGTAAAATGCTTAAGAGAACTTCTTCAGTAGATACGGATTTATTATCCCAGGCCAGGAGGCCCTCCTCTGGTTTTAGTTTAATCTCTTTATGACTGTCTACTTTTTGAGCTGATTTATTGCCGGCCGCATCTAACATAATGATATCAAAAGGTGTGTTAGGCAGGATATAAACGTGGTGCTCTTTAGGATCGTATACCATGAAAGCATGGACTTTATCTGGAAATAACCCGGCAATTACCCGGGTAAGCGACCCGATATCACCCTCCTGGCGTTCGTCCAATTTGGCCGCTATTCTCAGGATGTCCAGGCGAACTTTGACTGACTCTAAGGAATCGGCGGATGGATAGCCAAACCACAAGATGATGCAGTTATCAGCCTCATGCCACCCGGACGAAATTTTAATCTGTGATTTGTTGTTTTGCAGCCCGCATATGCCGGCTGTAAATCTGTAGGTAATGTCCTCATTAGCCGCTCTGCCCAGGGCAGTGACCAGCTTATGTTGTAGATCGGATGTTTCCATTCGAGCGCGTGTCTCAGTCAGCTCATTGGATGTCTGCTCCAGGGCCCCGGCTACGTTGGTAAAGCGCCCGGCCAGACGTTTAAGCTCCAGAGGGCCTTTGATCTGGATACCGCTGCCACCGCTGCCCACTGCCACATTAAGTGACCACTCCTTAAGCTTTTCCACGGGAGCCTCCAGCCGATGGGAAGCCGCTACGCAGAACGCGCTCCCTGTAAGTAACCCGAGTATCGCCATGATGAAAACCGCGAATAAGGCGGTCCTGGTCTTGCTGCGTATAACACTGATATTAACGTCCGCACCGGCGATAGCCTCTACACTGCCGTCCTGGTTCCATACAGGTACGTAGGCGTATTTAAGCAGACCCCAGTTGTCTGTGGCTTCCACCCCGCTGACATGGGTTACCCCGTACTGCATGACATTTTTGGCTGTTCGGTAATCTTCCGCGGAAATTTCCTCCTCATCCCCGATGCCGGAGTGGTCTTCACCCTCTGAGCCATCCAGTACATATTTGCATTTATATTCATCTTTGACCAACACTTGCGTGTATAGATAAGTCATACCCGTTTTTTTGATAACCTCCCGCATAGGGATAGCGTACTTTTTGTAAAGGGGTGACTTCTCATCCCCGGATTCCAGTATAAGCCTGTTTACTTCACCAGGCAAAAACGCGCTGGTGCCGGAGGCGACTGACATCAGCTTTTTATCAAAATTGGTGAGGATAATATTGTTCAGGCTGCGGTACAGGCCCACGCTCCAAAATAGCGTAAGTATAAGCAATAATGGTATCATTATGGCCAGAGCTATAGTTTGAAACCGGAAATTAAGCGCTTCCTGCTCTTTATAACCATTCTTCCTATTGGCAAGTTTTTGATCGGGCCCTGCCTGCTGCAGGTTTATGGCAATCCTGTGCCCCAGGACCGCGGAGATTAAAGCACTGAATAATGCCAGTACCCCGTAAAGGGCCAATATGCCCAATTTCCAGCGTTTAATTTCGGCTTTGACATCTTCGATGTACATACCGGTGCCTACTATCCATCCCCAGGGCTTAAAAAGCCTTACATAGCTGATTTTGGGAACTATTTTATCGGCTATATCCTGCCATTGCCAGAGGTAATCGATATAGCCCTCACCGGCCTTGCGGGCTACTACCACAAACTCTTTAAAAAGCGCTTTGCCCTTAGGGTCTTTAAAGTTGCTTAAGTCCTGGCCGTCCAAATCCTGACGATATGGGTGCATTATCATAGTAGGCCCCATATCATTAATCCAGAAATAATCTTTCATCTCGGGCCCATAGCGAATTTGGCTTATCAAACCGGAAGCCATAGCCCTGGATTGGGAAGAATCCAACTTTCCTGTTTTCTCCTGCTGGTAGTAGTAGTCCAGTATGCTCCAGGCAATCTCTGTAGCTTCTTTTATTTTTTCCTTCTTCCTGGCGATAAGGGCACCCTCAGCAGAGGGCATTAACCATAAATATGTGGCTGCTACAAACATCCCGGTAATAAAAATCCCCCCCAAAAAGATTTTGGTGGAGATCTGGATATTTTTTAAAAAGCCCAGGGAACTGCTCATTTGGAAACCTCGTCCTGGCATTCGACTTTTTGCTGCAGCTTGCAGGCAAGAAGATTTATGGTAAATGCCGGCCGGATTTCGGCAGTTTCCAATATAGATGCCCGGGAAATAACAATAGCTGTAGCGCCCATAGAAACAGCCGTTGCCCAGCAGTTTTCGCCGAAAAGTATCTCCGTGCCCAGGGCCATAGGTGCGATGGCTATGGTTTGTTCATGCCCCCCCTTACTAAGCCTGACAATGCCTTCAACCAGGACATATATATGGTCATGGCTGCTGCCTTCTGTATATAAAGCCTGGCCTGGCAACAGGGCTTTAATGTGGGAATTCTTTGCCAAAAGCTCTATCTCCCTGATGGCAAAATTGGAAAAAAACTTGCAATTGCATATATGTTGTGTTTTCTCTATGCGGTTATAGTTGTAGGAGACTGTTTCTTCCTGCAAACGGCTGCTTTTAAAGACTGAGAAGATAACCTCTGAGATCAAATCTGTTTCGGGATCCAACAGCTTGTGCTTCATTGCTTCCAGGATTTGGTTGGTTTCCTTTTTTGGAGCGTTACCCGAAAAGACACCCTTTTCTACACAAAGCTGAATTGCGGCGGCGCCTGCTTCCTGGAAGGGGCTGGAAATAGAATTGATAATAATATCCCACTGAGAAGGCATAGGATGCCCTAGGACGTGATGGTAGAAATGAATGATATCCTTGAGCTCACGGCCATCGAGGAGTGGTAAAAGACGGGCGGAAATACGCCTGCTGCAGCCTTGCTCAATAGCTTCGATAGCATCGGCGCGATCTTTGGTATTGCTGGAACGTAGGGATGAGGCCAGGAGCTCAAAATCCGGTAAACGGCCGCCAATGCTTAATAATTCCAGGATAAATTCAGTGACGGTGACCGCTGTCTCTTTACATAAACGCGAGAAGAAGGACGCCAGGCTGCCAATGGCATATTCAGTGGAAAACAGCCACTGGGCGCAAAGCCAGTTGAAGGCGCGATCCAGCTCATCCTCCACCAACTGTTGGGATATAGATTCAAACTGGGGAAAGGCTAAGTTACCCAATGACCTGGCAACCAGTGATTTGGCATAATAGTGGAAATCACACCCCCGTAGTATGGTGACCAGGATTGGCACCCCTTGCAGGCCTATATCCTGGATTAAGGATTGAACTTTTCGCCTTTCAAAAGGTGAAAGCAGGTGGCTGACAATCATAAGAGCCCGAATAGAATCTGTGTTTTTAATACGAGCCAGAGCATCCAATACAATAAGCCTGTCGATACGGTCCCCGTCCCGAATTACACTTAGTAAATCATCGTTCAGCTCCTCGGTTTCTTCATTGATTAGCTCTAAAAGCGACATAAGGGCCTGTTTTCGTATGGGGGGCGAAGGGTCCTTAAGAAACTTTGTCAGCAACTTGATGTACCTGGGCTGAGAAAGCTTGCCCAGGGAACGGATGCCCGCAATACGCTCCTCCTGGTTGCCATTTATCAAGTCCCGAATGTTGTTGACGCCCTGGACATTGGCTTCAAGCTGCCAGCTTTGCCAGAGAGCGATGGAGGCTGCAGCCTTTGCCTCCGGAGAGCTGGATGGCATGATGTGGGAGGCATCCTCAAAATCGATGAGATTGTAATGGCTCAACTCCTGAATAATACCAGAAGCAAGGGACGCCCTGGTGCTGCGAACCCAGGCAAGCACCTGGGAAAAAATTTGTACATCCTCTTCCTTTAGCATTTTGGCTAATTGAGGAGTGGCGGCTGTTTGATCTTCTACTGACCCAATATCCAGAAACTGAAGGAGCGCTTCCAGGGCCTGGGCCCTGTTATGAAGCCAGAGGCGCTCAATAGCGGGTATGACCTTGCAGCGTTCCCTGGATTTAGCGGCCAGACGAAGCACATCTAACTCTTCGGGGTTGGGTATCTCAAAAATTTGACGGCTGTTACCGGAGAAATCCAGCCAGGAGGACCTTAGTTTGTCTACCATGGCTTTGCCATATTCATTGCGAAGCCATGCAGCTATGCAAAAACCTGCCACCGCTACGCCCAGCCCCACCACGGAAAGGGTCTCCGGCAGCATATGGGAAATAAAGAGGAAAAGAAAAAGCCCTGTAAAGGCTGTGGCTAAAGGTTCGCACAGCCCCTCAATAAGGGTACGCAGGATGGCTTTACCCTTGGTAGGCAAAGCATTAAAGAGAAAATTCTGGTTATTAAACTCTATGGATGTAAGAATGCCCTGATATATAAAAAAGCCGAAAACCGCGGCGCTAAAACCATAGGAAAGGATAAAAAAGCTGAATGCTACTACATAAGCGAGAGGCTGAATGAGAGCCACATTGCGCACACCCATAAGGATAACAAGTCTGTTGAAAAATATGAAATTAACTACCAGTGTAAATACACTTACAACGATGTAGAGCTTGCCGAAAAGGGCCGCCAGGGAGGCTGAATCCCTACCTTCTTCAAAAACCTGCATGGTTTGAAATTCGCACAGGGTAGTTAGTACCAGGATACTGAAGATGGTGATGGAGAAAGCGGGTACAAAAGCGCTGGTTTTAATGGCGCCCCAGACAATTTTGAAGGTAGAGTCTGACTTTTGGAGTAGAATATCTCTGTCAATTTCCTCTGAATCTATCTTCGGCCATTTTTTGCTTACAGCCCTTATGACTATGTAGGTAATGATTGCCAGAAATAACCACAATAGAAACAAAAACTGGACTGGTAATATGGTGATGGCTATCATGACCAAACCGCCACCAACGAGTGTGCCCAGCGCCATACCACCGCTGAAAAACGAAAACAGCCTTTTGGCATCCATTATGTTGAAGTACTCGTCTATATAATTCCACAGAAGAGTAAAGAGTATGATCATCCACAGCTCTGAAAAGAGCTTAATGAAATAATACAGATACAATACACCGGAAGGAAAGTGCACAGGAAATAATTTGAGGGCGGCGAATATGAAAAGACAGCCGGCGGCCATAGTAAACAGGCAGATGGTAAAAAACCGTTGTAAATTGAATTTACTGATACCATAGGCTGAAAGCGGTACAAATGCCAGCATCATAAAAGGCACAATAAGGTAGATGTGGGTAAGTTTTTGTGCGCCTACATGCTGCAAAAAAAGAGCATCGGCTGCACTAAGGCCAATTGCCAGCCCGGCCTGAAGTAAAGCGGCGATGGCCGCAAACTCAAGAACTTTACGCCCTTCCCCTGTACGAATACGTAAAAATTTCCCAAGCTTATCGAACAAGCAGTTTACTCCAAGGTTCTATATTAATGATATCCCGAGATAACGAATAGTATATGTAAAAATATAGAATATGATATCATATTCTCTGACTATGGTGCGGCACTAATCAGGAAAATAGAATTTTTTTATAGTATTCCCATGACCGTAATCGAGTTATTATAAGCCAGGTTTAAGTTGAACAGCGTGTACTTTAATGAGGTCCCCAATCTTCAGTTTTAAGTGTTCGGCTGCATTTCCCCTGCTAATGGATACCTCCAGATAACCATTCGAGCCAATAAGGGCAAGAGGCGTGTGGCGGGGAACTTCTTCATAGAACTTTTTCAGGGGTAGGAATATTTTATCTTTCACACTTACCTGATACGATTGAGTCTTTATTGCTGATAAATCTATCTGCCTAATATTGGTGATAGCATCCCCAAACTTATCAATATAGGCGATTCTCCCTTGAATTTCCCCTTTTTTAAACCCCAGCTCTATTGTGGGAATATGGGTAATTTGTTTTTTAAGTGGTCCAATTGTTTTAAAGGCTTTGCCTTTGGCAATATGAGCAAAATAGTGCCTTTGGGGAAATACTTATAAGAAGCCATCAGACTATATGCCCCCGACTGAATATCACCAGCAGGAATATCGTGGGTTATATCAACAATTTTTGCCTCAGGACAGATAGAGAGAATAACCCCCTTCATAGTGCCCGCATACCAGTCCCTGGTACCGAAGTCTGTTAAAAGTGCTATACACTTCATGGCAGGACGCCTCTGTTTTTTTGATCCAGGAATTTAAGCTGCTGGTAAAGAGTCTGGATGCGGGGCAGTTCACACCCTGACTGCTTTGACTGCTCAAGGGGAGCGCTGTAAATGGCTTCAACTTCCAGCTCCTTTTGTTTTTCAAAATCCAGAAGCATACTGGGCTTATAGGGCTTCATTTTATCTGTACGTTCCAGCATATTGTCTATCATGTTATCTTCCAGAGCGAACCCGCAGGCCTTAGCTCCCTGCTGCACTTCGGCCATAATGTTGCGCACCAGCTCCCGCGCCTGGGTATGGGCCATGATTTTATCGGTTGTGATATTCAATATGACACAAAGCCCGTTATAAGGGATATTCCACATCAGTTTTTCCCATCGGGTGCCGGCAAGATGCTCAATAATGTCCACCTTAATGAGGGCCTTTTTAAAGACGGACCCGAGTTCTTTGAGTCTGGGAGTTATTCCTGCTGCCATGCCTGTAGATATGAATTCGCCAAGACGCACCTGGCCGTAATCCAGATGGTGAATGCCTCCGGGCCTGGTTTTGTTGGAACAAAGGAAACACAAACCTCCCAGTACTCTGTCTTCGCCAACTATAGCAGCGGCCTGTGCTTCAATACCCAAGCCGTTCTGCAGCATGAGTACATAGCCGTCATCCTTTATTACGCAGGGAAGGATATTCCCAAGAAGATGATTATGTGTAGTTTTAAGGGCCACTATGGCTACATCACAGGCGGGCATATCTTCAGGCTTGCGGTAGGCGTTTACTTTTGGCAGGTTGTAACTTCCATCCACAGAGTCTATACTTAACCCATGCTGCCGCACGTGGTCATAATCCGAGTTTAAAAGGAAATGAACATCCAGGCCTGCTCTGGCTAAAAGCCCGCCATAATATCCGCCCACAGCGCCAGTGCCTATAATTGCAAATGATTTAGGTTCCATAATTAGAAAATAGGGGGTTTTGGGGATGGGGTCAAGGGATGTAGAAAGTGAAAAGTGAAAAGTAAAAAGCGAAATTTACAGTTAACACTCATGTTAAGCTTGCAGTGTGCTGGTTTCAACTTTTCACTTTTTTCTTTTCACTAACAACTTTAATCTACAAACAGAATTCTTCTATATTAACCCTAACCATGACCATAAACCATTCCAGATATGAAATTGAAAAAGAGCTGGGGCAGGGGGCTATGGCGTGTGTTTATCTGGCCAGGGATGTTAAGCTAGGGCGCCAGGTGGCTCTAAAAGCCATGCATCCTCATCTTCTCAGTAAGGGCCATGTCAAAAAGCGCTTTCTTATGGAGGCCGGGGCAGTGGCCGCTCTCAGTCACGAAAATATTGTTTCTCTCTATGATGTGGAGGAGGACAGCGAGGGCGTTCCATTTTTAGTGATGGAATACGTTGAAGGGCAGACCTTGGACGCAATGCTGGAAAAGCACCATTCTCTGCCCAATCTTGCAGTGCTGGAGTTAGCTATACAGTTATTGCGGGGTCTGGCCTTTGCTCACGAAAAGGGTATAATTCATCGGGATATCAAACCCTCAAATCTTCTGGTGGATAGGCGCGGGTGCCTAAAAATCACGGATTTCGGTGTGGCCCATGTCTTTCGTCAGGAGGCTTTTACCCAAACCGGTGAGTTTCTTGGTACTCCAAAATATGTGTCTCCCGAAATTATCAAAGGTGAAGGGCCCGGTCCCCAATCCGATGTTTTTTCAGCAGCCTGTGTTCTTTACGAGTGCTTAAGCGGTCAAAGCCCTTTTGCCGGGGATAACGCTCACGAGACTTTATCCCGTATTTGCCAGGATGAACCAGCGGATTTATCTGAAATCTGCCCCAGAGCCATACCGTTTCTCAGCGGGTGGCTGGTCAAAGGGTTGAGTAAGGAACCTCAGGAAAGAGGTGGGGCGGCAACTAATGTCCACTCCATTGAGGAATATTGCTTGCAAAACCGGTTTAAAATGGGGGTGTGGCGGCTGGAGCAGCTAAGCGGCAGTCCGCAAATCTATAAATCCCGGGAGGGGGTTGAGCTCCATAAATATTTTGTGACTCAGGCTGGGGAGGCTAGAGCCCGGGGTGAGATGGGGAAATATCACCGGCTCAGTCATCTTGCCGGCCTTTTCGATGAATCCGATACTTATCAGCCGCGCCGAAAAAAACCAAAATCTAAACCGAAGACTCAATACTCATACTTCATTATTTTCGCCGGCATCATACTGCTTCTTGGTCTGGCTTATTTTCAAAAATCTCTGCTACAGTGGTCGGAGGTTTCCACTCCGGAGGGTCATACTAATTTATCTGCAGATACCAACTCACATTTATCCGCAATGGGTGATTCTCTGAGTAGAGGTCCACAGGCAGGCGGCAATTCGGGGGGTAAAGAAACAAGGGATAGAACAGTTAAGAAAATTACAGATTTTGCAGCCCCGGCAGAAATTTCCTCAAATCCGGGAAACCAGCAAAAAAGAGATATCGTGCATATTATTACCCGAAACTTAAGGATTAAAAGCCGCCCCCCATATTCCAGAATTATTCTGAATGGGTTGGAAATCGGTCAGACTCCATTTGAGGGGCAAACACTTTTAAAAACCAGCCTTAATACCATTAAAGTGGTAAAACAAGGCTGTGAAACTCAGGAAATAACCTTCAGAGGCGATTCCTCAGACTCTCTGCATTTTGCTGTTAATCTGATTCCCCTCAGGTAATTTTCTGCAAAAATTTTTAATAAACCTCATATATTATATTTATAACAAAGAGGTAATCAAGTAAGACATGGGTAATGTTTCCATAATTCTATTAATCTTAAACGGGTTTCTAATCCTCGTTACATCGGGCTTTGCTACCGGCAGCCTTCCGGGTATTAAAAAGTACCATGAATGGGCTGAGTATGACAGCGTGATAACGGCGGTACCCCGGGTTCTCTTAACAGACACTCTTCTTTCTAAAAACGATAGTGCTGTGCTTTATAAATATCTGGGTGTGGCTCAGTTTGCCCGGCCCGACAGCTTTATGGCCGCCTCCAGTTTTCTTAAATCCTTACAGTTGGATAGTGCCCAAAACCTGGACACCTTATACGTGAGCGCTTCCGCATACCGGTATTTTTATAAAATTAAAGATCAATGGTTTGAGACATTATCTGAAGCGGGCCAGCTTGGAGATTACTCCGCTCAATCGGAGGGTACCTTAAAAACGGACAGTGTATTTGCTTCGTTTAAAAGTCACAGGCAGGCGCGCATTTATTTTTCCGCGGCTTGTTTGGGTGTATCGGGTATTCTGGGGGCGTTGTCTTACCGGGAGTTTGAGAATGGTGAAGACAATTTTCGGGAGATGGAACTTCTGGCCCGTTCTTCGCAGCCAGCCAAAGCCCGGGAGCTGGAAAAGCAGGTGCAGGTTAACGATTTACACACAATTCTTTATGGTACCGCCTCCCTGTCGGCCCTGGCGCTGGGAGGGTGGCTATTATGGCGAACTTTGGCGGAGGACCGCAGGGCGGCAATTGGTGAAACAGGGCTTATTTTGGCTGGTATGCGCGGCCGCTCTGACCTTTTTGTAACGTATTTTTATTGTTTTTGAATTAACTTTATTATTCTATGCACGTTCCTTTAAGATATATACACATGCTGCCTGCATTACTGGCGTTGGTCACTGTTCTGGTGGTAGGTGCGTGCAAAATCCATGATACAACAAGTGTGCTGGAGGAGTGGGACTCTACCAGTTATAGCGACACTGTATTTTTGGATTCCCTTGTAAACACTATCCATAATTTAGACACACTTCACTTTATAGATACTCTGGCCGTAGACTCCATCCGGGACACCCTTTTTCAGGTTATAGCTTTCCATGATACAATCAGGGATTCCTTAATAATTATTCACACAGATAGCGGGGCCGTTCGCACATACAATGTCCGTTTTCAGCTGGGCGCTGGTGATTCTACCACCGCTCTGCAGGACTCTATCCCCTATGTAACAGCCGATACTACTTCGGTCGTAGCCTTAATCGGCCTGCCCGTCAGACGGGACAGTGTCCTGACAGGTTATTCCAATCCCCATATATATCTGGCCGGGCTACCGGACACTATCACTTGGGCGGCGGTATATCCCGGGTTTATTCAGGAATCTTTTTTCTTTAATGATTCTGTACCACAGGAGTGGCAATTAGACAGTGCAAGCTGGCCGGGTGTATATTCCTGGGGTCAGGGGCGTGACACACTCTCGCTTCTGCTTGGTTCAAAAGAGCCCTTAGTACTGCCCTATACTTTGGGGCACTGGGAGGGCTTACTGCAATTTGACTATGGTACAAGCTTAAACCATACAGTTCATTTTGATATTATACGCCGGTTTTCGGGCTTTGCTCCCGTCAGCGAGGGTGTCTCTTCCTACTGGTCTGTACTGGGGGATAGTGCCGCCTTCCTGGGTAACAACAGTCTGTTCACTATGCAGCTCCGCGCTTCTAAATTACTGGCGCGCAGCACCTTCCTTCTGGTTGGCGATTTTGACTTTGAGGTAAAAGTGCACCTGCCCGGGCTACGCTCAGGGTATTCTGCCGCGCTTTTTTTATCTCCGGATTCATTGCCCCTTTATGAGAATTTATTGGCAGGCTACAGGGATGGTTTTGCGGTGTATGCCGATTCTGCCATAGGCCTCAGCTTTAATGGTGAGTGGCCTTTGAGTAAAGTTGCATGTTTTTCTGTCGACAAGCTGGTGGATAACGGTACTCGCGTGCCTAATGATATTACCTTCCGCGTAATCCGGCACTCACAGCAGGTGTCTATCCTCAATCGGGAATCCGGGGCTGCAGACTTTAATAATATTTACACATTTATACATAATACCCAGCCAACAGACAGTAAATTGCCCGGGAAGTTGTATGTATTCCTGTGCTTTGGTGTTTTTGATTCCGGTTCTTCTGACATTATGATAGAGTGGAGTAATTTTGTTATCAACCAGGGGGAGCTCTTAATCCCATGATTGTTTTACGGCATATACAGTCTTCGCAAACCAGACTTTATCCCCTGAGTAAGGCTCTTACTTTAATTGGCTGTACCAGCGATGCCGATATTGTATTAGAGGGTAAGGGTATACCCGGGGTAGCGCTTAAGGTGGAAAAAACCGCTCAGACCTATCAGGTGATAAATGCCGAATCCTCATCTAAAATTCTACTCAACGGTAAAAAGCTTAAAACGGCATCTTTAAGGCCAGGGGACATTCTCAGTGTATTCTCTGAGGTGCTGGTTGCTGACCATGACACACCCGCCGCACCCGCCCCTGTACAGGCCTCCCTTGACAGTGCCACTGGTACAGGCCAGTACCTGAGGTACCTTGATGAGTTCTCCCAGGCTGCCGCCGGCGAGAAGGACCTTAATATACTACTGGAGCGTATACTTAAAACCCTGTGCGATATCACTCAGGGCACTGAGGCCATCCTTTTTACTCTGGATGGTGACAAAAATCCCATAGTATCCGTATACCATGGTCTAAAAAAGGATAAGGTTACATTCAGCGACAGTGTGATACAGGATGTACTTAAGAGCGGGCGGGGCATGGCTATAGCCAGCGCTTTGGACGACCCAAAATACTCTCAGGCACAGAGCATTGTAAATCTTAAACTTAATACTGTTCTATGTGCGCCCATACAGCTGGCGGGCTCTATTACCGGCCTTATATACATTGGCTGCCGCAAACCCCAGATAAGCTACAACGACACCCACTTGCAGACTCTCAGGCTGTATGCGCTTATAGCGGGTATGCTTATACATAATGTGGACTATATATCACGTCAGCAGGAGAGTATCCGCCGCCTGGCGGGCGCAGAGCAGGGGGGCGGCCTTATCGCCGGGTCACCCGTAATGCAGAGCATGCTGGAGCAGCTTAAACCTGTGGTCAATTCCGATATAAGCATCCTCCTGCAAGGGGAGACAGGTACCGGCAAGGACGTTATCGCAAACTATATACATAATACCAGCGGCCGGGCAAAAGGTGAATTCGTAGCCGTAAACTGCAGTTCCCTGCGTGGGGAGCTTTTAGAAAGCGAACTCTTCGGATACAAACAGGGGGCCTTTACGGGCGCTGTTAAAGACCGCAAAGGC
>CAZRWX010000019.1:0-26279 GCA_964603925.1 uncultured Bifidobacteriales bacterium
AAGCGCGCCTTGATCCGCGATTTCTCGCTCCGACTCGCTTTGCAAAGCATATATCTGACACACACCTAGCAAATTAATCCATTTAAAAAAATCATTTAATTACCATTTTGGGATATAATCCGGGTGCACAAAATTCAGGTCTTCTCTAAACACATGGACATCATTAACAGGTATCCAGGTATTATCGAGACCTTTTTTGACCAGTGGGCCATTAACATGTGTCCACGCCAGAATACCCCCTTCAAGATTTCTAACATTAATTTTAAATGGCAATAGCCGCTGACCGTAAATTCCGCTTCTATAGCCAATTGTGCTGTAAACAACAAATATCTTTTTTAAAACAGAAAGTGGTGTCTTGAACTTTTGAGCGAATTGGTCAACAGTGAGAGCCTGAGGCAGCATGGACACCTTCTGTTCAATATCTTCTCTTACATCTATCAAAACAAGACTGCTGTCACCATAGAGGTTCTTAAGACTCATAGCTGAAATAACGGGTAAGTTCTGGAATTTTGATGAAATTTGAGCATAATTACTATTTAGGAGCTGTTCTTTCATTTCTGGAGTAAGATCAGATGCTGTATCTGAGCCAGGAAGTTTGTTGATTAACCGAACAGTTTGCTCCTTAATATCGTTGACAGTTTTTTGGAAAAATGCCTGTAGGGAATCGGTTTGTGTTGCCGATTGTGGCCAGGCATAAAACGCAAGAAGTCCCGTAATTATGATAAAATTGCGTAGGACTTTAATTAAAAAAAAATGAGAATTGCAGGTGGATGGAATCACTATTTGCCAGGTTAAAATATTCCTCTACCATAAAGGTACAAAATATCATAACGAAAGTTCTGATCCACATTTTAAGTTTTTTTCCATTTTTTTATGCTTTTTTCCATATTGGATAGTTAAATTTTACTAATTCATTTGATTTAAGGAGTTGGCAATGACCAAAACCACAATTTTTGCCGGTATTATGGTGCTGCTTTTCTGGGGCTGCGAGCGCGTCGAAGTCAAAAAAAAGTATTACCCCAGCGGTAAAATTCAAGAGGAATGGGAAATTACTCAAGATCAGTATGGCCAGGATATTAAAAATGGCATTTTCAAATCTTATTTTGAAAATGGTCAAATGCGTAATGAGATTCACTTTTTAGACGATAAAAAGCATGGTACAGAAAAGTCCTGGTATGAAAATGGTCAAGCTAAATATGAAGAACAATATTTGTTCGGCAAACTAAGCGGCAAAAGGCGAAACTGGACCCCAGAGGGTAAAATGGAGTTAGAGGTCGATTATGTTGATGGCAAACAGCATGGGTTGTTCCTGCGGTTCTATGAAAACAATAAAGTTCAACATGAGGTCAGTATGCGTAACGGTAAGAAGCATGGTCCGCATAAAATGTTTTCCCCAGAGGGTGTATTAGACACCGTCCTTTATTTCGAAAATGGTAATGTAGTTGATGCTCCCAGCGATTCTACAGTGGCTGCCAGCAACACGGACACCAGCAACCAGGTTAAAGCTGCTTCTGTTGACACAAACTCTCAGGTTCAGGAACCTTCGGCAAGTGAATCCCCTGAAGATACATCTAAGGCAGTCAAACAATAATTCTTAAAAACGCAAATTTTAGGCCGTAATTGTTACGGCCTTTTTTTATGACCTTATACCTAATATTCCATAATAACTGCCAATAATAGGGAATATCAGAATATTTATCTATTCGCTCATTTTTCGCAATTACTTTAAAAACTATGGCAATGGCCGTTGTAAGATGATATGATTTTTAAGAGTACGCTTTATGACTTTAAATATCCCCAATGTTCTATTTATTCAACCTGATATTCAGAGATTTAAGTTTATAGAACCAGAGCTAATAAATGCTTCAATAGGTTATTCTCTAGTTACTACTTTTGATGCCGCTGTTACCCATATGAGTAAAGAACCTTACTCGCTTTTAATATGGGATCTGGATAATGAGAATACCTCTATAGCCAGTAAAAAATTATCTAAGAATAGTACCGTTAGCACACCTTTTATTGCTTTGCTGCCAGAGGGTCAAACTCTGGCAACCTGGGATTGGGAAAACTATCCCCCTAATCTGGAGGTTCTTACCCGCCCCTTTTCTGCAAAATATCTTATTGCCAAGATTAAATCATTGTCTAATTCCAGCAGCATTACTAAGCGCGCAGCACTTTCTGGTTCAGGTGCTCAGGTTTTTGAAAATAATAAATCTTCCAGTGATAAATATTCTGTTGAAGACAAACTTCATTTAAATCAGCAGCTAATGGTTTTAGGCCGGTTGGCTGGGGGTGTGGCCCACGATATAAATAATGTACTGGGGGGTATCCTTGGTTATGCAGAAATGGTAAAACTTCGTTTTGCCAATAAAAACCCAGGTCTTCGAAAATATATTGACGGTATAATATCTTTTTCAAAAAGAGCCGGCGATTTGAGTAAGGAGATTCTCTCCTTTACTAGAAGTGGTAAAAACAAAATCAGCTCCATCAATATGCACAAAAATCTTAATGAAGTATTCGACCTTTTAAGTCATACCATAGACAGAAAATATGAATTAAAAAGGGAGCTTAACGCGAAATTATTCCTGGTATTGGGTGACTCAACACTTATTCAGAATGCTGTAATAAACATTGTATTGAATGCCCGTGATGCCATGATAAATGGAGGATCCATTTCGCTTCAAACACATAACATTCTAATTAAAGATGGGGATACCAAATCATGGGCCTTAAACGTAAAACCAGGGGATTACCTGAGTCTTAAAATTACAGATGAAGGTCCTGGTATCAAAGATGAGCATTTAAGTAAAATATTTCAGCCCTTTTTCACAACAAAGGAGAAGGGTAAGGGAACAGGGTTGGGTTTGTCAAGCGTTTATAATACTATGAAACTTCATAATGGCTCAGTTAATGTAAAAAGCAAAGCAGGAGAGGGTACTGAATTTCAATTGCTTTTCCCGTTGAGTATTGAGGGCAAGTCAACTGAAGGGGTAGATACCTCTGCCGATATGGAACTGGGTAGCGGCAACTTATTAATAGTGGATGACGAAAAAGAATTATGCGAAATTCTCAGCGAAATGCTATCTGATTATGGGTATAAAATTAATACTGCGATGGATGGTGTTCAAGCACTGGAGTATTATCGCAAACATTCCAAGGATGTGGATCTGGTAATTATTGACATGAATTTACCAAGAATGAATGGTAAGGAGTGTTTTATTGCCATGAAGGCTATTAACCCCAGAATTAAGGCTATTTTATCAACGGGTTTCAGTTTGAATGAGGAAACTGAGAATATCCTTGATGAGGGTGTTATGGAATTTATTCAGAAACCTTTTGAGATAAGTCAACTGGTTAAATTGATCTCCAAACAAATTTCTAATAAGAGCTGAAAAACCCTTGTTAATAAAGTTGGGTATCAGCAGGGTAAATAGCGCCTGGTAATATTCTTAACAAGACAGGGTCTTCCTTAAGAACTTCATTTGTTATGTTTAAGAAACCGGTTCTTGCTGATTATGTCTTCTCTAAATAAAATTTTAAAACACATAAAACCCCTGGCTGAAAGAATGCGACCCAGAGTGCTGGACGAATTCTTTGGACAGGAACATATCCTGGGTCCCGGCCGTCTATTACGCAGGGCTATACAGGCAGACCAGTTGTCATCATTAATTTTTTACGGCCCCCCCGGTACTGGTAAAACAACCTTGGCTCGCATTATCGCTAATACAACCAGGGGTTACTTTCATTCTATTAATGCTGTTTTAGCAGGTGTAAAAGATATTCGTGAGTCTATAGCCAAAGCCGAACTGCTGAAAACAAATGAAAAGCGCAGATTCATTTTATTTATAGATGAAGTACACCGTTTCAATAAAGCCCAGCAGGACGCCCTACTACCTCATGTGGAAAATGGCACCTTATTATTAATTGGTGCTACCACCGAAAACCCATATTTTGAAGTTAATAAGGCCCTTATATCACGATCAAGAATATTTCAATTAAAAACTTTGGAAGATGAAGACCTTTTTAGGCTGGCTCACAAAGCAATTTCCGATGAAGAACGGGGCTATGGGCGTATACATACAGATATTGAGCCTCTGGCACTTCGTCATATAGTTGGGGTAGCAAATGGTGACGCGCGCGCTGTACTTAATGCCTTGGAGCTTGCTGTAGAAACAACTCACCCTGATGATAACGGTGTAGTTAAAATAACTCTGGATGTCGCCGAAGAGAGCATTCAACGCAGAGCGGTTCTGTATGATAAGGATGGCGACGCACACTACGATGCTATCTCGGCTTTTATTAAATCTGTCAGGGGCTCAGATCCAGATGCAGCCTTGTACTGGATGGCTAAAATGATATATGCCGGAGAAGACCCCAGATTCATCTTTAGAAGGATGCTGATACTTGCCAGCGAAGATATTGGGCTGGCAAACCCGGATGCTCTTACTCAGGTGGTTAACGCTTCCCGGGCCTTTGACTATGTGGGTCTGCCGGAAGGCAGGTTTCACCTGGCTCAAGCATGTTTGTATTTGGCTACTTCTCCTAAAAGTAACTCCAGTCTCGGTTTTTTTGATGCTTTGAAACAAATTGAAAATGAAAAAACGGGGGAGGTACCTAATCATCTTAAAGATGCCAGTCGTGACGGGGAAGATCTTGGTCATGGTAAAGGGTATATATATCCTCATGCTTTTAAAGACCATTGGGTGGCTCAGCAATATCTGCCTGCTGAAATACAGGGGAAGGCTTTTTATCATCCATCAACCCAGGGTTACGAAAAAGAAGTTTGTGAGCTGGTTCAAAATCACCGGGAATTAATATTCAGTTCTCAATTGGAAAATAATTCACAATTAGATGATAGCTCCGGTCTTCAGGAAACGCTTCAGAAAAGTGACTACTGGCTGTCCCGGTCTCTTGATACTATCTCGGAACTGCACAGGAGTATTCGCCAGGATTTTTTTGCTTTTATGGCCGTGCAACCAGATATGTTAGTAATGGACTTAAGCGGGGAGACAGGTTTCTTAACCTGGGAAGCATGTAGGAGGTGCCGTAATGGGGGCACGTGGTCTATAACCAAAAAAGCGGACCAATATAAAAAACTGGCTGACTGGACTAATCAATTTGACTTTTTTTCCAGACCCAAAATTATTTTACAGGACCTGCAAAATTGGAATGATAGTCTTATATGCGATAATGAACAAAGCCTTAAATTTGATCGAATATTTGCCTATAATATATTCTCGCCTGGCGGGCAGTTCTCTCCAAAGGTTCTGGCTGCCATTATGCGTAAGAATTTATCGTCCCATGGCAGGTTCTTTGAGGTAAATGGCCGCCCTGATAAAGGCACACCAATTTATCGGCACATGGTGCAGATTTTAGAAGAAAAAATGGACACTGGTAAGTGGGGTTTAATAGCTGCCAATATCAAGAACATAGTGTCAATTTATATGGAGAAAAATAAAACATCTAATTATATATCCTTTATTGAAGAGTTGGAGGGGGAGGGAGTAACAATAAGATCCAGCAAACAAAAAGATTACGCTGTTACACGCATTTTTAAACCAGGGCAGGTAAGGGCCTGGTTTATTGGCAATAGCAAACCTTCATTTTTTAATGAGTTGGAAAAGGGGCTTGAGTCAAATCAATGGGAAAAATTATCAGCCTTAATGATGGAAAAACTACCAAAGCGGCAGCTAAGCTGGAACCAAACCTATGATTATTATGAATTGGGTTTAAAATAATATTTGGGACTGATACAAGCCCCAAATATTGAGTATGAAAATTAAGGTAAATATTTTATAGATTCGCCAGCTTCACAAGTATACTGTATATGACTTAGCTCAGTGTCGGCAGGAACCTCAAAAGTAACCCCGCCAACGCCAGTTTCGTCTGATCTCTCAATTAAAGTTGTTCCAAAAGCACCGCGCTTTTGTGTGGGTAAATACTCAACACCCTTTTTGTCTACCAGCTTGAAGCCATCCCCGGAATATGTGAAAGGGGCTGTAGAGCCGTTGAAGGCCTTGATTTGTGCCATAACACTATTGCCGGTACGATTCAGACTGGTGATGGCCAGTAAAACCCCGTAGCGGTTGATACTGGGTAGCGGCATGCTTATCAAGCCCTCTAAATCATACATCAAATATGTGGACAGGTTAATGTCTCTAATTTTTGACCAGAGTGCCTGCATTTCTGCGGGCTCCTCTTTGATAAACAGTTTTACTTTGCTGAGAATATAATCTGCCATTATACCGGCTGCATCCTCGCCCTCTTTGCAATTGAGATAATTACGTTCAGCTTCAGCCAGGTTCTTTTTTACATAATGGTCAATAATATCATTGAGATGAATTTTTTGCTCATTAGACAAAGCTACAAGCCTTTTAACATCACCTATGATTCTAAAAGCCAGGTCTTCGGCAAAGATATCGTCTGATTTAGACAGTTTTTCTGCTGCGGAAAGACCTATATCTCCGTAGGCCGAGCTGTTTGCTTGATTGGGGTTGGTTTCTAAAAGAGCTGCGATTTTTTCCCGAAACATCTCCAACTTCTCCAGGGCCATATTATCTTTAGAAACCTCATCCATGGCAAAAATATAGGCGCGTGTCAGGTTTATGGGGAATACTTTAGAACCTGAACCGCTTTTTGTGACATACTTATACCGTTGAAGGGCATTAAAGGGCTTGCCGGCTTTAAGATGCTTATCACCTTGCTTTTCGTAACCTGATTTGCATGAGAATATTAGGCTGCATAACAAGACAGATGTGAAATATACGGATAGTTTTTTCATGAGATCCCCCTTTTAGGTCGTAAAGTTAATATTTGGCTCTTCTTTAACAACGGTTATTTTGTCATTTCAGGTTGTAAAGCACTCAGTATTTACCCTTTATTACCATTTGAAAATAGAGGGTATAGGGTAAAGACACCGGATTAACTTTCTGGCAGTACTTTTCCATTGACCTAATACATAATTTATGCTTAGATATCGCATTAGTAAAGCGATTTTTTAAATAATTTCGAAATCATGCTTCAATATTTGGGGAAATTGATTAATTTTATGCATGCGATATCGGGCCCATAGCTCAGTTGGTTAGAGCAATCGACTCATAATCGATTGGTCGTCTGTTCAAGTCAGACTGGGCCCAAATTTAACAATGTCATTTTTGGTAGTAAATGCGCTAATAAGGGGTATTAGACCTTGAGTAAGATTGTCATTGTAGGTGATCAGGCAATTACTGGTAATTGCGGGTTATGTGCGGTATTTCGCGCATCCAATCTTTTGAGCACTCCCCCGGCTTTTAGCCAGGTCCATATAATTACCCGTGAAGACTTAACAATAAGTGGGGTTTGTGCTCTTGCTCCCAGTAATATTATTGGAAAAGCCCCAAACTGTCTTCTGGTTGCTGCAGGATATTCAGATTGCAGGGGTCAGCTTCCTCTTCATATCCTAAAGTCCCATATTATCGAAACAACATCTCTTTTTAAGGACAAAACCAATGCTAAAGTGTTTTTTTTAACAGTTTGTAAAGATTTCCTTAAAAATGAAGAACAAACTTACATTAGGGCTGCAGATTACAACGAGCTTCTTTTTGGGCTTCAAAATGAGGGACTTTTCTCTGTTATTGACATAGACTCATCCATTTCATCTTATATAAAATATCAAATGAACTCAAGTGGTGAACTGCAGTCGCTATTTGAACATGGTCCCAAATTTACGCTTCTGGGGGCATTATTAGCTTCAACCGTTATCCTGGAAGCTATTAAAAAAGTCTAAAATTGATCTTAGTTCGTACGTTTTCAGTAGATCTTTTTTAACTTTGTGGTTCTTTATAGGAGATTTTAGTTGTTGGATTTTAAGCAATACATTAGAAATATTCCAGATTTCCCCAAACCAGGCATTCAGTTTAAAGATATTACCCCCCTTTTACTAGATCCCTCTGCATTTCGTGAGGCTATTATAGCTATGGCCGCTCCGTTTAAATCAGAAGGTATCCAATATGTAGCTGGTGCGGAGGCCAGGGGGTTCTTATTTGGTCCCTCCATTGCCACTTTGCTTAATGCGGGCTTTGTTCCTGTACGTAAGCCAGGTAAGCTTCCCGGTCAGGTTTTAACCTGTGAATATGAGCTGGAATATGGCAAAGATGCCCTGCAAATGCATAAGGGTCAAATACCTTCTGGTTCGCGTGTACTTATAATAGACGATTTGCTTGCAACTGGAGGCACAATGGCGGCAACTAAAGAGCTTATAGAAATGCATGGAGCTATTACGGTTGGTTTTTCCTTCCTAATAGAGCTATCATTTTTAGCTGGCCGTAAAAAGATTGGCTCGGACAAAGTTTTCTCCCTTGTTAATTACAGCGGAGATTAATTTTAACATCAACATAAAGAGAGTTTACAATTGGGCAATTATTCAAGCGACGACCCCCACGAAAGGTATCTAAAGAAAAACCTGGCTTTAAGCCGCGCTTATGATATTGAGCGTAAAGACAAACTCAGGGATAAGCGCGATAAAGGTGAGCTTAAACCTATTATAGGACTATGTCATAAATGCAAACAGGAGAAGGCCTGCTTACCTTATAAAATTATGGAGACAGGTCATTTTGATGGTGTTACCTCGGTTTCTAATGATGTGTTACAGCTTTGCGAGAATTGCGCTCCTAAGAAGAAGCTTTCCCCTGAGGTTTCCAAAAAACAAATCAAGGCCCTTTTGCGTGGGGCCCGCAGAGGTAGGCTGTAATTGGGTACATCTGCGGACACCCGCAGAGGTAGGCTGTAATTGAGTATGTCTGCGGACACCCGCAGAGGTAGGCTGTAATTGGGTATATCTGCGGACGCCCGCAGAGGTAGGCTCTAGCGGGGCACTTGCTGGGGGTAGGGTTTAGCTCTCAAAAGGTAAATGAGGGTAAAAGGAAATACTCATAGTTACGGTTAAGACCGCCGCCTTGCGCCCTTATCATCTCCCTTCTTATTCCACAACGAAATATAAAAAACATGCCTTTGCCTATTGGGTAGTAAATGCCCAGGCTTATACCATAAGTTTGTTTATTAATAATTTCTCTAATATCAAATACTGGAGCGATAGACGTTTCCAGTTTTATTTCATTATTGGTTATGAGATCTATCTTTTTTTCCTGTGACTTATTACTCCTGGCCACTTCAAGAACGATAGCGTCTAAAAACAAGGGGTTCTGGTGAATATGGTAACCTGCGGTAAGGTTCCATGTTCTTAATATTCCTTCATATTTTTTAAGGCCCCTAATTTTCCATTTAATCTCCAACCAGTTATCTTCAATAATTTTATTATTAAATGAAGACCAGGGCCCATAGGTAAGTACATAACCCATCAAGCCGTAGCCACTTTGAGGTGGCTGATTATGGATTTGCTTTCGGAAGGTCATAATTTCCCCTAAAAATAGGGAATAAGCAATCGGGTCGGTAAATTCAGAAGAAATTACCTCCAGGGCATTTATATTTTGTTGGTTAAAATTAAAACTAAATTCTTCGAATAAACGTTGATGACGCTCCTTTAGATCTGATGTGAGCAATAAAACCGGATAGAAAACTATTTGAGCAGAAATATACCCGGGTACAAAGGCGTTTTTCAGCATAAGAAGGTACAGGTCGCTTTCTTGCCTTTTTATCTCTTTTATTGCATATCTTTTTCGAATATCGGCACCAAGGGAGAAATATGGCTCATAAATATCAACGCCAAACTCACCACCTAAGGTTCTGCCCTTGAATTTACCACCAAAAGAATGCTGATAGATTGCTCCATGTGTAATACTGATTAATAGAATAGAAATAAACAAAAATCTGATGGGCATTTGGATATCAGACTAATTTAACGTATGAAAAATACGTATTGCGAAATTTGAAAACGGAGAGTGGATTAGTGTTTATAGCCGGTTTTTATCTTTTCTAAACCTATACTAGTGTCACCCATACCGTTAATTTCTGTAAGAAACTCTGAAATTTGGCTGAAATTGCGATAAACGGACGCAAATCTCATATAGGCCACCTCATCTATATCATGTAGTGCCTTCATGACAAGCTCGCCAATACTCTGACTGCGTACCTCGTCACCTTTGTTCTTAGAAATTTGGGTTTCGATATCGTCGACAATTTCTTGAAGTTTGGCAGGCACAATAGGACGCTTTTTACAAGCTGTATAAATGCCTGTCATAAGTTTGGCACGGTCGTAGGGCTCTCTTTTACCATCCTGTTTAATGATAGTAAGAGGAACCGACTCGATATACTCATAGGTGGTATACCTTTTAGCGCAGCTGAGACACTCTCTACGGCGCCGTATAGCCTTCCCCTCTTTGGTAGTGCGGGAGTCGACTACTTTATCTTCTTCAAAATTGCAGAATGGACATTTCATAATAAAGAATATCTAATTTTTCAATAAGATAAATTTATTCAATATGTAATCAACATTTATTTTTCTTTATCATAAAAATGTTGAAAAAATTGAATTATCCACATTTTTAAATAAAAATTGACTTTTTTTAGGTGGATAAAGTGTTGGTAGATTACACTTTATCCACATTGATCATTGAAAACCGTTATAAAACCGGATAGAATGTTAAAATCAGGACTTTTCTAGTTTTAGAGTTATTGTTGTAGCATCGCAAACTTCTTCGGGCCCAAAATACTGAATGGGACCAGGATAAACATAGTTATCATTTATTTCACAATTTGCTCTAATCTTTTTTAATGCCATAAAAGGTGCACCCTTTAACTCTACCAGGGCCTTTTTAATAACAGGCTTTTGGGCACCATGCCTTTTTTCCATATTGAGAAGCATGGTAATTGGGATACCCCCGGCCTTCCACTGCCTGGGACCGGCAGAGAGATTTGACACGGAAGCCATATAACCAGTAGCATTTTCCTTAATTAAAGTAACAGCAGAATAACCCAGGCTGTAAGTATAGTCGGCATCAAAGTTTGATGGGGGAGCACAGCGCCCTTCATAGCCAAAAAAGTGGTGCTGGGCAGAGAATTTGCCTTTGAAGCTGCCTTGGGACTTCCTTATGCCAAGCTCCTGCTGTACCAGCTCAATGAGCAAAATTTCAGTGTCGATCCTGGAAACTTGTACGTTGCCATGGGGATCACGATCTAATAATAGCTGATGCTGGATGCGCTCTGGTAAGTGTTTGAAGACAGATGCATTGGATTTGTTAAGCAAAGTGATGACTTTAGCCACCTTTTTGCTCATGTCATTGATTGCATTTATCTGACTTTCATACCTGGCAAGGTTATCATTCAACTCAGAAATTAGAGACTTCATTGAAGGGATGAATTCGATTAAGCCCTCTGGGACCAGAATTACACCATAATTTTTGCCTTTGGCTGCGCGTGCAGATACAATATCACTGATTTGAGTGACAATCTGCATTACGCTCATGTTTTTTGCTTCTACTTCTTCTGATATAAGGGTAAGGTTTGGCTGTGTTTGCAGCCCCACTTCCAGCGCAATATGGCTGGCAGAACGCCCCATAAGCTTTATGAAATGCCAGTATTTTTTGGCTGATAGTGAATCTCGGTTTATGTTGCCCACTAGTTCAGAGTAGGTTTTTACAGCTGTATCAAAACCAAAAGAAGTAGGGATATTCTTATTTTTAAGATCGCCATCAATTGTTTTAGGAACACCTATTACGGATATATCCGAGCCTTGGGTTTTAATGAATTCGGCCAGTACTGCGGCATTGGTGTTGGAGTCGTCACCACCAATAACAACAATAGCGTCCAGCTTAAGTTTTTTGGCAACAGCAAGAGAACTCTGAAACTGCTCTTCTGACTCAAGCTTAGTGCGGCCTGACCCTATAATGTCGAAACCACCAGTATTGCGGTATTTGTCTATGAAGGGGGCATTAAGTGAAACATAATTGCCATCTATGAGGCCGGAGGGCCCACCTAGAAACCCATATAGTTTGCTTTGAGGGTGCAGGTTTTTAATGCCGTCAAATATACCGGCAATAACATTGTGACCGCCAGGAGCCTGCCCGCCGGAAAGAACAACACCGACACTGAGACTCTTACCTGTGTATGCTTTTTTAACCCCTGACTTAAAATTAAGCACAGGCATACCATAGGTATTTGCAAATGCCTTTTTTATGGCCTTCTGATCGCTGACAGAATTAGTGGGTTTACCCTTAGAAATATTAACAGACATTATGCCCTTTTGAAGGCAGGGGGGAAGTTTGGGTTTATATTGTTTTCTTTTCTTTTCCAACGCTGAAATTGAAATCATAAATACTCCGTCTAATGTTTAAATATTGTGGCTAAAGGTAATTATGCCGGAGAAAAATTTCGAGGTACCTTGCTGGCAATTTAGTCAAGAATTACCTGGATTTAACTGGAAGAAAGTTCCTGCCTCCTGATAATCTCAGGGATAACGCGCGTACACCTGAGGAAGGCAGGCGCATAAGGCCTTTTAGTTACAAGCTCATATTTGACAAGCAATTATTTTTTGATAAATTATGGCCTTTCGGGACGTAGCTCAGTCTGGTAGAGTACTTGAATGGGGTTCAAGTGGTCGTTGGTTCGAATCCAGTCGTCCCGACCAGAAGCCCTCGCGCAAGCGAGGGCTTTTTTGCTTTATAAAAAGGTATGCCTGTTTTTTAAATCCAGTTTTCATCTTCAAAAAGACATAGTGATATACCAGCGGTGCTTAAACTTGCACTATTAATAATATCAGGGATAGGCTGTTGTTATTTCAGGAATTTTGTAAACAGAAACAACAGTGTTTTCTTTATAGAAAACATGAAACTTTTTGTATAAATAATTGCCAATATGGAAGGTAAAACTTATGATACAGTACACTAGTAAGATAATTCACCCATGCTCCTGCCGGCGGATTCAGGACAGGCCAAACCTCTTCCGCCGGCAATTTTCTAACCACAAAATATTTATGCCTGTATCTTATGCCTTGTAATATGGCCAGATAAATATTGTATTCGCCATTTGAGTAGTATATTTTTGGAATGATAAATATAGGGCTAAAGTAATGGTTAAATATAAAGATGATTTTGAGCTTGTATCATTGCGGCTGGCTAAGGATGATGTATCCTGCTGGTCGCAGTGGATTAAAGCCAGAGGGTTTACGCCTGAGGATATATTCGAACTGGGTCTGGTTAAGGCCGGGTTTCGTAAGAAACTAAAAAAGTCATTAACAATGAAACTACAGATTGACCTCGTAGAAGAAGCTGGTAAACTGTAATCTCAGAAGCAGGCACGTTGGGTAATGTGGGCTTACGGAAGAAAATATTGTTGCTCAGGCTTATGTTACTTTTGTTCTGTCATGGCGCAGTCCGGTTATGCCTTTTCTATTAAGTCCTAATTTTTTAAGCTTACCCTGCAGGGTAGTTGGAGGTATTTTTAATACCCCGGCCGCACCTCGTGGCCCGTATATTCTGCCATTACACTGGGAAATGGTTTTGGTAAGTATGTAAATTTCCCAGTCCTTCCAGGTTTTGTCCCACAGTTCCTGGCTTTCATCCATTTGTATAGCTTTGCTTTGATTACAGCTCCTGCTTATGGCTTTTTCCAAGGAGATACATTTTTTCTGGAGTAAATCAATAGAAAGGTGATTATTTAGAACGCTGGCAATAAAAGGAGATAAATATTCAACTATGGAAATATGGGCTTTACCATAAGCTCCAGAATAATTAGAGCCCAAAAAAAGCGCGCCGAAAAAGACTTTTTCTTTAAAAAGCGGAGTGTATAGAAGGCTTCTGGCACCACGTGACATAAATTCCTGAAATACGGGGTTTTCCAGCCTTGAATGAGCTGATGAGGTGAGATCATTTACACAAACTGCGGATTTCAGCCCGGAAAAGGGGTTAAATGACTTCCCAGGCATAAAAACACTTTGAATAGTCAAATCTTCACGATTATCCAGAATTTTTATGATATAGCCCATGTTATTGTCTGATGCATAGGCAATAGCTGATTTACGGCAGGGAAGTATATCACTAAGATGGGAGTGAAGCACTGTAGCCAGCTCGTCAACTCCCTGAGCTCCGACACAAGCTTTTAATATCTCAGAGACAATTTCTTTTTTTCCGGGGATAGTGTTAAACATAATATGCCTTTTGTAATTAAAGTACACTCAACAGATAAGTATGTCCACCAAGAAAAGGCAAAGTTACTGTTTTTACATATAAAAAGGCGATTTTCATGTATATTTTTTCTCACAAGTACATACGTCAATGTGAATTTCAGTCGTATTTGTTTTAAATCTTTTTATGTAGACAGGGAAGTGTTGCCAAATCTGATGCTATTATGAGTATCATTGATATTACCTTCGGAGTATTAATAAATGCAATATCACGAACCTCTTTTCAGACCTCCCTCTGAGGCTTTTTCATTAATTTTCCAAATTACGCTGGGGTGTTCATGGAATAAATGCGCTTTTTGTGAAATGTATACATCAAAAAAATTTAAAGTTCGCTCAGAAGCCAATGTATTAGAAGAAATATCAGCAATGGGCAGCCGTAACCCTCAAATCAATAAAATATTCCTTGCAGACGGTAATGCTCTAACTCTTTCAACGGGGCGGCTTTTAAGGGTTTTAAAGGCTATCAAGGTTGCATTCCCTCGAGTACGGCGTATATCAGCATATGCTTCTCCCAGAGATCTGGCTGGTAAAAGCCTTGGAGAACTCCTGCATTTAAGGGAAGCCGGGTTAGGCCTGGTGTATACAGGTATAGAATCCGGAGATGATGAATTACTGGCTATGGTTAGTAAGGGCGAAACGTCTGATTCAATAGCGCAGGGGCTGCTTCTGGCAAAGGAGGCAGGTATTAAATCATCAGTAATGATTTTAAATGGTTTGGGTGGTAAGAAATACTCAGAACAGCATACCATAAATTCCGCCAGGCTTCTTAACAGTATTCAGCCGGAGTTTTTCTCCATACTGGTTTTATCTTTTCCATATGGGCGTCAGCATTTTAGCGAACGATTTAAAGGCTGCTATGAGCCTATGGAGGTGAGTGATTTAATCACTGAAGTAGCCGGTATTATTAAATTATCTGAATTAAAAAACACCATATTCCGCAGTGATCATGCCTCCAATTATTTGGTTTTAAAAGGAACGTTATCCCGAGACAAAGATAAATTGCTAAAATCCATAGACCATGCATTGAAGAATCCGGAAATAGCTGGTTTAAGAGAAGAATGGCAGAGAGGCTTATGAGGTAAAACTGCCGTGGTGATTGTTAGTATGGTTTTAAAGCTATTTGAAATCCAATTACACTGAAATTCGTGTTGATGGCTGTGCGATGTATATGCTACAACAGCTTGTGAACTAAGGGATAGGCCCTGCTGCCACACAAACGTGATTTCATCTCTGGTATAAGAACGGGAGCACAGCCAAATACCGGGAATTAAACCTTAATGTTCCGGGTATCTGTTTTGGAGAAGTATATTAATTCAAGGAGACGGGTTGATATCGCTGATGGGCTTATTATAAAGGTCTTCAAAAGCATCAAAAAAAACCTTTTCCAGAAAAAGAAGCATTTCAATTGTAGCTTTGGGCAGGGAGGGCATATGGAGAAGAAGGGTCTTCTCCTCAATATCAAAAAGGGCAATGCTGCGTTTTGGGAATATACCCACTTGATGAGATGATGTAAGCAGTATGGCTTTGACGCCAAGAAGTTTACCCGCCTTCTGCAAAGCAAAATCAGAATTTTGCAGTTCTTCTTTTTTTATCTCCAGGGCAGTCATTAGCTCTTCGGTTTCGATGGGACTCATTATATCATAAACGGAATTACCGTATGACTGTGTCAACAGGCTTTCAAAAAAAATTTTGGAGGCAGTGGACTCTTTACCGAAGTTTATAAGGGCGATTAAGTCTCCACTGCTTTTCTTTTTAAGTATGTCAATATCTGTCTCCATGAGGTCCCTGGCGACACTGGCAAATGCTGTATCCAGCAAGGGGCCTTTTGACGGGGCGGTAATAACCCGGGACCAGACAATTTTGGCAGCCTGGATGTTCATTAACTTAAGGGTGATAACGCCTGTTGTATTAATGCGTGTAGCTGCACCATAAAGTAAATACTGGCATTGAATAAGGCTGCCAAGGTCAAAACTACATTGGGTGTTGTTACAGGCTACATCTGAACTTTTACTGTAATTTGCCAGGGTGGAATCCATTTCTGATTTGCTCAGAACCTGCCAGCGCTCCATGCCTTTTAGAGCACTCCTGAGCTTGCTGGACATAATAGGAACGGTTTTATCATAATTAAGGTCCACAAGCTCTAAAATGGCCAATTTACCAAGATGTTCAAGGGAAACTTTTACAACAGGAACATCCCGTGGTCGGACACCCAGGATTACAGAATAAAGTCCGAATAAGATTATGGCGGCTATGGATTTTAAATAAAACATTATGATGGAATTTAAAAAAACTCCTGGTATTAGATAATTTTATTTGATGGGTGAACCCTGAAAAGCAGGATATTTTAACAAGCTCCTGTTCCTGCTTTACCCGAATTCAAGTTCCTTTGGGCAAAAGGCTGTTATTTTAAGACTTTATATCAGAATGTTGCCTGTTCTTTAAGCTTATCAACTTTAAAGCGGGCAATGGAAATCGGCTCTTCTTGAGTCATATTACCCTTGCGACGGCATATTTGAACCTGCTCCTGCCAGGTATTGACACCATCAATATCCGGTAGTAAAAGGGCTCGCCTACCGGAATTTGCGGTTACAATAATGCCATAACATTCAGGATCGAGAGTACTATCAAGATCAGCATCCGGATTTAATTTTTCGCTGGGATGAAGTACGGAGACTTCTATAATCTGGTTTATCAGCTCCTTCTGGGTAAGGGGGAGAAAACGGGAATCTGAGAAGGCTGAGCTGCGGGCATTCTGCCAGGTCTCCCTCCAAACATTTTCACAATAAGGTTCTATAGTACCCACGCACCCGCGAAGTGTTTTGGGCTGTGTATACAGGGTAACAAAGATGCCGGCTTTAAAGTTTATAAGCGTATAGGGGCAGGGGGGAGGCTCATCTTGTTTATGGAAATATTGGGTAATTGAAGTGCGCGCAATAAAAGGCAGTTGTTGAAATAACTCGATCATAATAAACTTACTCCTGTTTAAAGTTCTTTATGATATTGTGCCTTAAGGAATAGGGCCTTAAGGCTTAAAAACCTAAGCTGGAAAGTTAGAAATATACTATGGGGAGTATCAGTTGAAATTACTCAACCCAAGCTCGCGGCGGCGGTAATTAGAGCTCGTATCATTATGCTGCCAGTAGGTATCGCGGCGCGATTTTGTAAGAGCGCCCCACTCACCCTGAGAGTTCTCCCACCTGATTAGTTTGTGGGGATGCCGGGTTTCTATAAAATATTTGGTTGTTGAAGCCGGTTTACTTAGTGTCCATGTCACACATAGTATTTTGCCATATGGGCTTTGGGTGGTGACCTCTACACCTTTTGTTAAAGAAGCTTTAACAAGTGTAACAGGCATATGATTTTTTCTCGCATGCCAAATGGATGGTAGCAGCGTGAAATTAATGGACTGCCCTTGATTAAGGATGGGACCGTCGAGTTCCCTGAGAAGAATAGGGAAATTATCTTCATAATAGATGTCTGTGCCATCTTTTATTGGTATGACATTTATTGCATCCCCCTCTTTTTCGAAATAGGAATGCAGCGTATGTTCAATAGCGCTCTCCCGGGGAAGAATATGCTGATAAACATGACCGCACCAGTCCTGGATCGTCTGTGATATTTTCTTAGGAATAAACGCCCTTTGGGCTTGAGGCCCCGCAAGAGCGCTGAATACTGAGGTCATAATAGAATAATCGTATATCCCGGTAGAAAAACGTTGTATGTGGTTAAGTTTGAGAACTGGAACTGTTAATTTTGCTGGTGTATCAGGTGACTCAACCTTGATCCGGGTGTTTTCATTAATTTCTTCATAAACAAAAATCATTATTGTTCTGGCCTGGCGTAATTCCCCATAACGCTCTGTCTCGCCCTCGTATACTGATAGCTCTGCTAAACCGGATTTCCAATAACTGAGAAAAGAAGGACTGGGAACTGCAAGGGAGATGGAATATATGAAAAGCAACCCTGTAAGGCCTGAAATCAGAAACCTTCTGAATTTCACTATCCGGGTTATGGCTGGTATTATTATTCTTAACTTCTTGTGAATTAAAAGCGGATCAAAATTTTTCATTTTTGTACCTTCTGGTTAAAAGTCAGTAGGTATCTGCAAAAAAATGTTTCACAACTTTATGGAGCGGGGGAGCCTACAGAGCATATACATCTACTATTAAACATAGAGCGTTGAGGCCCATAATTTGCCTGATAATAGCTCAGACCTTGTTGTTATCCGTCTTATTTTCGATTTTGTCAGAGCTTTTTTGATCGACATTATCCTCGATTTTGTTGGTCTCACTCTGGGCTGAGCGGAACTCTCTGATACCCTTGCCCAGGCCTTTGGCAATTTCGGGTATTTTTTTGCCGCCAAAAATTAGAAGCACAATAAGAAAAATGATAACAAGTTCCATAGGACCTAGGCCACCTAACATATTCTACTCCAATCTTTCCGCCTGAGGGGGTGTAATGAGGTTTTATCTAATATATATTTTAAACCAGCCTTTGACATTCTAAACATGCTTAAAAGGTGACTGTGATAAGGATATCATAAGCCAAATTTGGGTAAAGTAATATCCCAAAGACTACGCAAGTGATTGCGCAGACACTTTATGGGATTTATATTGATAAAAACTGGCGGTATTATTGATGTCAAAAAGTGTAGAAGATTTCTGGAAGGTGCCCATAGGCAATCTGCGTCTCCAGGAGCCCTTGTTGTTTTTACCCGAAACACAGTTAAAGACTGTTGTTGCTCAAATGCAGAGCTTAAAGAGGGGTTTTGCTCTTATAGTAGATTCTGAACGTAATCTGGCGGGCATTATTACAGAACGTGATTTGATTAGTCACTTTTCCGATTCCGGTCTGGACAGTGAGGCAGCTGTTAAAACCTTAATGACGCCCGCTCCTATTACTCTTTCACATAAAACTCCCATAGCCGAAGCCATAGAGTCCTTTGGGTCACAAAACTTCCGTCATTTACCAGTGTTAGGGCAGCAAGGTTCAGTTATTGGTGTATTATCAATACGCAAATTAGTAGACTATCTCGCTGAGCACCTTCCAGAACGTGTTCTTAATCTACCACCAGACCCGGATATTATAGCCCACGAAAAGGCTGGCGGATGAAGGCCGCCGTATTGCGCAAAAAGCCTGTCAGCATAACAACAGCCGTAATCAAGTTTGCGGGGGATTCTGGTGATGGTATACAGACCATTGGTGAGTTATTTGCCAGTACTTGTTCTTTAACCGGCAGAAATATCGTAACTTTTCCAGATTTCCCTGCGGAGATCCGCGCTCCTCAGGGTACCTTACCAGGTGTCTCCGGGTTTCAAATACATTTCGGCAGCGAGAAAATATTCACGCCAGGTGACTGGTTGAACACGCTTGTAGCTTTTAACCCCGCGGCCTTAAAAGCCAACCTCCCTAATTTACGTCCCAAGGGTATTCTGGTGGTTAATGCCAGTACTTTTACCCGGGAAGGCCTTCATAAAGCCGGTTACGAGGATGACCCGCTTCCTGGTATAAAGGCAGAAGGACGGTACAATTTAATTATTATCGAAATGACTGTTAATGTAAAAGAGGCCCTGGCTGATATTGGCCTACCCGAACCAAAAAAGGGCCAGTGTAAAAATTTTTACGCTCTGGGCTTTGTTTATTCCATTTACCAGCTGCCCCATACTCACACCCAAAGCTGGATAGAGGAAAAATGGTCTGGTAAAACCCAGACAATTCAGGCAAATTCGGGGGCCTTAGCTTCGGGCTTTATTTTAGGGCAATCTCAAACGTATAAAGATATCAAGTGTACTGTTAATTCCGCTGATATAGCTCCGGGCATTTACCGCAAAGTATCCGGGAATCAGGCTTTTGTTACCGGGCTGGCAGTGGCGGCAGCAGCAGCGGGCAAAGAGCTTATTTATGCAAGTTATCCTATTACACCTGCATCATCAATATTGGAGGGTCTGGCAGCTCTTAAGAATTTTAACATAAAATCCGTGCAGACTGAGGACGAGATCAGCGCTATAGGTGTTGCCATTGGCGCCAGTTATGCCGGGCAGCTTGGGGTTACCGGCACCAGCGGTCCAGGCCTGTGTCTTAAATCAGAGTTTCTTAATCTTGCTGTTATGTCAGAGGTACCACTGGTGGTAATAAATGTCCAAAGGGCAGGGCCCAGTACGGGGCTTCCTACCAAGACTGAGCAGGCAGACCTGCTTCAAGCTTTGTGGGGGCGTAACGGCGAAAGTCCTCTTCCTGTATTTGCGCCATTGAGTCCATCTGATTGTTTTGATATCAGCATACAGGCGGTACGTACAGCCTTAACTTTTAATACCCCTGTTATGATCTTGAGCGATAATTATTTAGCAAATAGCACCGAACCCTGGTTGGTTCCAAATGCGGTTGATATCACTCCTATTAAAATAAGGTCAGTGAAAAAAGGCCAGGCATACCTTCCTTATAAGCGGGACAAATTAACATTTTCGCGTACTTTAGCTTACCCGGGTACACCTGGGTTGGAACATAAAATTGGGGGTCTGGAAAAACTGGAGAGTGGGGATTTGAGTTATGACCCGGTTAATCATCAAAAGATGGTAAATGCCAGGTCAGCAAAAGTTGAATCAATAGCAAAAACTTATGCTCCTACAGTTGTTGAGGGTGCAAAAAAGGGTGAACTCCTGGTTTTAAGCTGGGGTGGTACCTATGGCACCATACGCTTTGTGCTTAAGGACGCTGGTAATTGGGACCAGGGTGTAGGTCATGTGCATTTGCGCCATCTAAACCCCCTGCCCGGCGATTTAGGTTCTATTATTAAAAAGTTTAAAACAATTCTTATACCCGAACTTAATAGTGGGCATTTAGCCCTTCTGATCCGCTCTAAATATCTGGTTGACGCTAAAAGTTTATCTAAAGTTGAAGGTATACCTTTTACTATCGACGAAATGCGTCGGGGTATATGGAAGGCTGTAAAAAAGTAACATGCCCATGAATCAAAACACCGATAATACAGTTACGCGTAAAGATTTTATTGCCCATGTAAAAGTGCGATGGTGCCCGGGGTGTGGTGACTATGCCATATTAAATGCTGTGCAGAAAACCCTGCCCGAATTGGGTTTGCCCAAAGAAAATTTTGTATTTGTAAGCGGCATAGGTTGTTCCAGCCGTTTCCCATATTACCTGGATACATACGGTTTCCATACAATACACGGCAGGGCTCCCACTGTAGCTACAGGCATAAAACTTGCCAACCCTGAGCTTTCTGTGTGGGTGATGACAGGTGACGGGGACGCTTTGAGTATAGGCACAAATCATCTTCTGCATGTTCTAAGACGTAATCCTGATATTAACATTCTCCTGTTTAATAACAGGATTTACGGCCTGACCAAGGGGCAATCAAGCCCTACCTCAGAAATGGGCAAGTGTACAAAATCCACACCCATGGGCTCTGTGGAGCACCCGGTTAACCCCCTTTGTGTAGCACTTGCTTCTGAATCTACCTTTGTAGCTCGCACAGCAGATATCCATCCTAAGCATATGGTGGAGATTTTTACAGCCGCAGCTCGTCATAAAGGCACATCTTTTGTGGAGATTTTCCAAAATTGTGTAATATTTAATAACCATGCCTGGGAGGGTATTGCGGGCCGCGATGTACGTGAAGACAGGTTGTTAACTCTTGAGCATGGTAAACCGCTGGTATTTGGCAAAAACATGGATAAAGCCATACGGCTTAATGGTCTTAAACCAGAGGTGATTTCACTGAGTAATGGCGGCATGACTCTTGACGATGCCTTAATTCACAATGAGAGAGACAAAGACCCAACCTATGCCTATCTGCTTACCCAAATGACAAATCCGGAGTTCCCCATACCCATAGGCATATTCCGATCAGTAGAAGACAGGCCTGTGTATGAGGAACAGATTGAGTCTCAAAAACAGGCCGCTATCAAAGAAAATGGTAAAGGCTCACTCCGGTCGCTTTTACGAGGCAATGATTTCTGGGAAGTTAAAGAAAAAAAGGTAGGGGATAAAAAAATTATTAGCAGGTCTCTGAATGCCAGGAATGAAACTGATGAACAGGTGATCATGAAAGAGCAAAGTAACGAAGCCCACCGTCTTCAGGTTGAACCCATGCTTTTAAAACTCAGTCAGACTCTGGAGATTGTAATTAAGCAATTTGGTTCCGGGCCTTTAATTAGTTTAGCGCCGGACAACACTGTATACCAGGCTATACAACTGTTGAAGCAGCACAGTATTGGTTGTCTGCCTGTTATTAGCAAGGTAAAGCCAGTGGGTATTTTATCTGAAAGAGATATCCTCCTTAAGGTCCTTTTTAAGAGCAGGGATGTCAAAAAATTAATGGTATCGGATGTTATGACCGAATTTCCCGAAACCCTTCAAAGCTCAAGCAGTATTGGTGATGCCCTTAACAAACTGGCAATAGGCGGATTTCGACATTTGCTGGTCAGCAAGGGTAAAAATGCGTATTCAGTTGTTTCCGTTCGCGCCATTATGCGTTATCTGGCTTCTAATACCCTTCAGTGAATGGTAATTTGTATCATTCAACCTAATGAACAAAACGGGCGCAATCCTGATATTACGCTCACTTTTATCTAGGGCAATCATGTTAAATCCCAATATAAATGTGAGCGTTATATGAGACCTACACCCAACAAAACTAATTATACCCCTGAGCTGGTGGCGCCGGCCGGGGACATGGAAAAACTTAAATTCGCCCTGGCATTTGGCGCTGATGCTGTATATGCCGGTCAGCCCATGTTTTCGCTGCGTGTCAGGGATAACGGGTTCAAGACTCTGGAGCAGGTTAAGGAGGGGGTCGATTACACCCATGCAAAGGGGGGGAAGTTTTACTTAACCTCCAATATCATACCGCATAACGCTAAAATAAAGTCTTTTCAGAAGTCTATAGGGGATTATATAAAACTGGGGCCTGATGCGCTGATAATGTCTGACCCCGGTATGATTAGCTTTGTGCGTAAAAACTACCCAGAACAGACGATACATTTGTCTGTGCAGGCTAATACCACCAACTGGTCTACGGCCGGGTTCTGGCAGAATATAGGCGTTAAGCGTATTATACTCAGCAGAGAGCTAAATCTCCGGGAGATACAAGAAATACGCGAACAGGTACCAGATGTGGAATTGGAGGTTTTTATCCATGGAGCTGTGTGTGTGGCACATTCCGGCAGGTGTTTGTTATCCAACTATATGGCATACAGGGATAGTAATCAAGGGATGTGCTCAAATGCTTGTCGTTTTAAATATAATGTGTATTCTTCCAACAAACCTCAGGACGAAGATTATAAAAACTTTCCAGGTGAGTTTTTTCTGGGAGCTGCTCAATGTGATGACGGAAGTCCGGAAAATAATAAAGGCTTAATGCCCTTAGACGAAGACGAGTATGGCACATATTTCATGAGTTCAAGAGATATTAGCGCTATGGAGCATATACCCGCGCTTACAGATATGGGGGTTTCCGCTTTTAAAATTGAGGGGCGGACCAAATCTCTTTATTATTTAAGTCAGGCCGTACGCAGTTACAGGGGGGCCCTGGATGACCTGAAGGCTGGCAGACCAGTTAATCCCCTCCATATGCAAAATGTACTGAAGCTGGACAGCCGCGGTTACAGTACGGGCTTTTTATCTGGTAATTCAGAGCTAACTCAGAATTATACTGCTACCGCTGTACCTTCAGCCACAGCAAAAGTCGCCGGAGTCGTCAGGGGTTACAACCGACAGGAGCAAAGAGCCATACTTTCAGTTAAAAGTAGCTTTGCTCAAGGTGATGATCTGGAAGTAGTAACGCCCCATAAAGCTGTAAGTATTCATGCTAAAGATCTTGTTAATCACAAAGGCTTATCAGTAACACAGCTGCATGGCGGTATGGACGGTTGCTCAATATATATTCAGGAAGACCCGGGGGAATTTTGCTTTCTGATAAAAAAATTACAATAAGACGATCCATCATTGGTATATTAATAAAATGAAATCAGCCATTATTACTCATAAAGATTGCCCTGACGGAGCCGCATCCGTCATAATAGCCACAAAGATTCAAGCATCTGTACAGGCCCATTTTGCCGATCATTCCCAGGTGGATGCGCTTACCACAAAGCTGGCCAATGAGCTGGAGCCTGGCGGCCGGTTAATGTTGGCCGATATAAGCTGTTCGCGCAAAACGCTTTTTGATGTTATGGATATTCTTAATCAAAAAGGTGCCTCTCTGGAGATATATGAGCATCATGTATCTCAAGACTGGCTGCAGTCTCTCAGGCCTTCCACAGGGTTAAATTTTCTGTGTATATTCGACCTTAACCGGTGCGGTTCCAAGATTTTTTATGAATCCTATGTCAAAGATTTCCCGGTATTAGAGGCCTATGGCGATTTCATTAACGCCATTAACGATAGAGATTTATGGATAAATCAGGATCCAAAAGGGGAATTCCTCACCAAATTACATCAAATTTATGATGACGAGCTTTTTGTTAAACGGTTTTTACAGAATGTAACCATGGTGCCTACTTCAGACGAGCGGGTAATTATGAATTATCAGGATCGCAAAGAGGAAAAACGCCTTCAGCAGCTGTTGGATTCTATTGAGATAAAAACAGATTCCAAAAATTTTAAGTACGGCATAATTTATGGCAGTGGTTCAGGCTCCGAGCTTTTAAACCGCGCCATTCACCAGAATAACCTGGAATACGCGCTGTTAGTCGATTTTAATACCAGGAGAGCCAGTATTCGCGGTCTGGGTGTTATGAATTGCGCTAATTACGCGATGAGTAAAGGTGGCGGGGGGCACAGGTGCGCAGCCGGGTTTCCTCTTAATCTTGATTTGCCAAAGCTGTAAATTAGCTGGCTTCTTTAAGTTCTATTTGGTAAAATTTCTGTAGATGCCAGTATTATTATAAATTCCATAAAGTGAAATCCTCTTTTTTAAAAAATGCCACAGGTATAATACTTTCTGGTTTGTTTCTGGCTTTTTCTCAATCTCCGATACCAGATACTGCTGCGGCAGGCACTAATACCCAGGGTAAAACTTTACCAAAGCAGGGGGGAACAGAGTCTTCAACTTTGAAAAATATATCTCCTGTTTCCACCCTGAATAGTGTTTCGCTTTCAAATGATGGCCTTAACACTGCAATACTCTTGCATTTTGATTCGGGAATACCGATTATTAAACCTCTTCGTGAGGAAAAAGGGGATCTTACCATTGTCTCGATTGTACTTATTCATTGCCTGTCAGGCGGCTTAAACCTGTCTACGGTAGTCCGTCCCATGCTTCATATGGATTTTTACCCTGTAACCAGCGAGCCGTTTCCTTCCCAAAAACTGGACATTTATCTGGAAAAGCCTCTTAAATTTATCATGGAGAGGCAGGGTGATTCTATTATCAGTATTCAATTCCCATGGATAAGGGTTAAAGACCCAATGGCTACTTCCAAGCTGGAAAAGATCTTTTATCATACTGCTTTGACTAACAGGGTGGCAGTAGGTATGGCATTTGATGATATTCCTTCGGAGCGGCATATATTTTTATCTAAGGACAGCCGTAAGCTCATTATTCTGTTGCATAATGCTATTACAGAATCATTGCTGAGCAAACCGAATTCTCCATTTATGACGACATTCACTCAGGAACGCGGCTTTAGTCTGGACAAAGTACCATATTTTAAATTTGTGCTGGGGTTTAAGAACGAGGTAGTGCTGGAGACCCGGCAAGATAACTACAGGATTTTCGCCGAAGTTTATGACCCAGGCTTAAAGGACAAAATATTTATTAACGACATTGGGACCGCTGATTATTCCGAGGAAGAAGCTGATGAGTACACCTCTGATTCTTCCCAAACTCAAAATGAAAAAGGCATCTCCGGCAGCGCTAATAACTGGGTTTTGATGGGTATTGGGGCGGGGCTTATATTAGGAGGTACCAGCGCCTATATGATTATATCTTCAGGCTCAGACGGTGTGTCTCATAGCGGACAGGCGCCCGCTATTCCCAGTATTCAGGACGAATTACCCCCGTTTCCTACTCCCTGATATTAGAATGAAAAGCGACCTGGCTTCACCATACGGTTTCGTCAAGGCAGGCGCTTTACGTTCCAGGTTAATGAGCTTTGGCCCTTTAGCTAAGGAAAATGATTAGGAATCATTCTCACACAGACCGATG
>CAZRWX010000020.1:0-26150 GCA_964603925.1 uncultured Bifidobacteriales bacterium
GTACAGCAATAAATGCAAGCAAAGCAATTTTGATTCTTAGTATTCTACATGAAAACATGACTTTGATATAAACCTTTACCGGCAAAATCCTTAAAATACAATTTACAAACTATACTGAGTTTGAAGCACGGCTATATAATCCATAAAATATAAGCCCCCGGGGGATAATGCCCGATGAGCATAACCCATGTTTGTGCTCCATCGGATTGTTAGAACGAAATTCCACAAATTGGTGAGTTTCCGTTCTAACAACACTCTCACTATCCCAGAGTTTCACAGTCTGCAACCACAGCACCCCGAGGCGCTTTCAGGAAAAAGGGTGTACGCCTCCAGGTTGGGTTAAATACTACCTTCTTAACCTTGATATTTAATCCGCCGCCTTTATTATCAAGCATTTCGATTTGCCCGGCTAAAGGCCTCCCGTCATCCCATTTATAATCTGAAAACAAAATTCTTCCGCTGTCGGGTAAAGTCACATTTAAAACCAGGCCTGTAGAGGGCTGCAACTCGTATTTACGCCCGGTGGATGTGTCTAAAAACAGAGGTTTGTCTTTATGACTACCGGACATTATCAGCCCGGAAACCGGCACATACTGCCCCTGCAGGCTGGTGATGAGTAGGGATAGGGGAAATTTGGAGACCCCAATAAAAGGTAGAGAAATTGAATCACCCTTCTCGTGGCAATATACACCCTCTTCTGGTATAACAATAGACCACCCGGAATCAGCCAGCCAGAGAAAACCACCCAAATAGGAGCCCATTGGACCTTGAAACTCAATTTTACTTTTAATTCCCGGTAGAGAATAGAGATGAGCGGCCGCAATCTGCCCCTTCCGGTCCACCGCCTTAATCCTTAATACAGCAAAAAGAGAATCCGACATGGAAACCCATTGAGGTGGCTGGTTATCAATGAGAGATAAACCCTGAGAATATATCACTGTTTTCGCACAATTAGAGAGAAAGAGAAATAAGGCAATATATAGTATTAATACGTTGTATAGACCTGTTTTAGCCTTGTCAGGCTTATTGATTATAATGATCATAAAAATAAAATTTGGCAGAGGGTTGCTCATTTCCCTTTAGGTAACACCCAGTGTCGCGGCAGGGAAAAAGAAGGTTTATGTTTTAATTCACCTTTGATTGTGCCAACTTATGATTAGGATCCAGCTTTAGAATTAGCGACCACTGCTCTCTGGCTGATTTCATATCCCCAAGATTCTCCAATATAAGAGCCAGGTGTTCAAGAATTGTAACATCCTGTATACCGGTTGCCAATGCCAGCTCGATATACTCCTTTGCTTTAACATAATCCTGATTTTTAAAATACCACCACCCTTTGGAATCCAGATAGGCACCGTTATTGGGGTCTATAACCAGAGCCTTGTCAATAAGCTTAATAGCAAGAGGTAGTTCGGCCCCATCCTCCACCAGCATATAACCAAGATAATTTAAAGCTGTGGCATTATTTGAATCAATACTTATAAGCGATTTAAATACATTAATAGATTCTTTTTTCTTTTCAGCCCTTTCCAGAGCAACACCCAGTTCAAATAATACTTTAGCATCCTTATTATTTATTTCTACTGATTTTTTAAAATTTTCAATGGCAAGCAGACCTAAATCACGAATCTTCTGGAGCATATTTGTATCTGTAACGGTATTTAATACCATCTCATCCTTAAGCCTTTCTGCCTGACGATTACAGGAAATACCATATAAATACCAGGCATAAGGTGATTTTTGATGATGCTCAACCATACGCTCATAAGTGTGCAGAGCCAGGTTAAACCGTTCATCTTTTAAGAGGAAAATGCCAAGTTTAACCCAGTATTCCAAAATATTTGGATTCAGCTCTACGGCTTTGTTGTATTCCAGCTCGGCCAGATCCAAATCTCTTAACATCTCCGCCACCGACCCCAGGTAATAATGATAAGTAGAATGCTCAGGTTCCAGCTCCAGCAATTTTATAAAAAAATTCTTAGCCTCTATATATCGTTCCATGGCAAAAAGAAGCGTGGCATAAGAGAATAAATATTCCTCTTTGTCGGGATACTCACGAAGAAGCTCGTCATATAGTACAATGGCTGAATCTGCGAAACTCAGCTTAATATATGAACGGGCAAGCTGATCCTTATAATATGCATTGTCCACATCCATGGAATATAGCTGCTTGTATACTTTTAGAAAACTATGATGAAGGCCCAGTGACTCATAAATACTCGCCAGCCTTTCACCATAATAACTGTAGGAGGTCTCCTCCCATGCAGATTTATAAAGGTTTACAATAGCTTTGACATCCCCAAGACTGTGATAGATACGCGCCAGAGCATCTACCAGCCTTTCGGGGTAACCTACCAGAGGCACAAGTTTGAATAGAACCCTGGACTGATTGATAACATCACCGGACTGCTCATAGATAGTTGCCAGAGTGTAGAGGACATCCTTACTGGACTCATCCAGAGCCAGAGCTTGACTGTAATAGCTGATGGCATTGGGAATATCGCCAAGCCGTAAATAAATTTCACCTACAAGCTTAAGTTCGCCAATTGTACTGTCACCCATCCGATTTAAACCCCTTAACCCGAAGGTTAAGGCTGTTTTATTGTCACCGGTATTTTTATACTGCTCGCATAAGAAAAAACATAACTCCCGACTGAGGGAATCGTATTCATACGCAATTTTATAAAAATCAAGAGCTATTTTCTGATTACCCGTAAGCTCTTGATAGCGCCCCCGGATAAAGAACTCCCGCGCTACCGAAATACGGTTATCCTCTGCCAGTTGAGGCAGGGGTACATCGGATGATAATACGCCCCCCCTGGAGGCACAGCCGGAAAATTGCAGACAAACAAAGACTATAAAGCCTGCTGCTACCCATGACCCCAACCAGGTAAACGGATATATTTTGAATAATGAGTGCATCGTCATCTATATTGTACAACCGGGCAGGCCCTTATTACAATGATACAAAATTACCGCTATGGCGTGGAAACCATTAATTGAATGGTACCGCCCGCCTTTATAGGAGAACCGGCGGCAGGATCCTGCCTGATAATTGTCCCTGGAAGCTTTTCGGGGTCTTTTTGGTATTTAACCTGACCGGGCACCATATTAATTTGATGAATTAAATTCAGAGCCTTGGCCAGGCTGAGTTCTATAAATGAAGGAATAGTATTACTGTTGAGGGAGCCGGAACTAACATAAATATTTACAGGTGTGTTAATTTCCAACACGACATTAGCATGGGGTTCGGTTTTATATACAACACCAGAAGGTATACGTAAATGCTTTATATATATTACCTTGCCCACACGCAAACTTGACTGCTGCAGTAGTATTTCAGCCTGCCTTAGAGAGCTCCCCCGCAGTTGAGGAACCTCTATGCTGCGCATGCCTTTACTTATTTTAACCCATATTCTTCTGCCCTTTTTAACTTTGATCGAAGCTGAAGGCCTCTGGCTGAGGATTAAGCCCGCTTTAATTTTAGGGCTGTAATCGCTAATTGAATCAAGTTTATATTCAAGGTCATTGGCTATCAGCGCCTGCCGGGCTTGCTGAGGTGTTTTACCCTGGAGATCGGGAACCTCTACCTTGCCTTTAAAATGACCGGCAATTAAGGGCATAATGGCCATATCAAAAACAAGAAGCCCCACAAGGCCCGCTATAAACCATGAAAGAAGAGCCATATATAAGGGCTTAGAATATTCTTTCAATATTTTCATGAGTTTACCAGACTACTGATGGAAAGCGGCAGATATGTATTATATAATCACTCAACACCGATTTTTAATTCTGACTCTTGAAGAATTATTAAATCTTTACCGCTTATGGCGATAAAACCCTTCTTCTGCAAATTACTTAATACACGGGACACAGTCTCCCTGGTTGTGCCCGACATATCTGCCAGCTGTTGTTGTGAGGGGCGGCTATGTATAACTGTAACCAGAGAACCGTCACTCATTTTTGTCCTGCGGCCGCTCTCCTCCATAAGTTGAAGTATAGTTGCGGCCACGCGCCCGTATACAGTCATTAATGCCAGACTGGAAATATGTTTATTAGCTTTACGAAGCCTTTTTGACATTTCCACAAGCAGTGTCATGGCTAATTCGGGGTGCTTTTTTAACTCGGCAACAAAATCGTCCCTGCGAATGGTGACTAACTCAGAAGACTCCACGGCTTTAACGGAGGCCGAGCGCGGCTCACCGTCTAATAGTGACATCTCCCCAAAAAACTCCCCCTCGTTTAACAGAGCCAGGATAGCCTCCCTGCCCTCCACACCTGTAATGTATACCTTTACCTGACCACGTGAAATGATAAAAAAGGATTGGTTAGTGTCATCATCCTCTAAAATAATTGTTTCGTCTTTATCATAAGATTTGGTAATGGCCATTTGAGCAATTACCTCCAGCTGCCTGTTCTCAAGGGCAGAAAAAAGATCCACACCTTTTAACAACTCCTGTTTATCAATTTTTTCCAAAGCCATTATTTTCTCCGCATTGCCAATTGTGCTTTATTAAATAAAATATTATGAATATTATACACTTCAGACAAACTAAAATTTGTATTTGCTCAGTACTTTAATAGTCTCACCGGGTAAAGCCGTGCTATCTGAAGCAGCCAGCTTCGATAAATGATTAAGATTATCTCTAAGCTCCTGGGTAAACATATTGCATGATTCAGCCATCTCTCCCCAGTGATCGGTTCTTCTTAAACCAACCTTACCCCGTAAATCTCCCTTGCGAATTTTTTGAGACCACTGCTCTACAATATATACAGGCAAAGCCACTTTGCGCGAGGCCCAGGCACCCACTATCAGGCCTACTATTATAGAGATAATAATGGCAATGCCAAAACCAGGATACGTAGCCTTGAGGTAGTACCAGGCGGTACGAAACCCCTCTAAACCGTCCACATCAATTTTTAGAGCCAAAAAAAAGATGCCCAGAGAACCAAAGGAAGCCACAACAGAAGCGACAATAAAAAGGGCCGTAAGTTTAATTTGCAGCCTGGGTTTAACAAAGAAATTTGCTATTGGCCTTCGTTTTACCGGCTGAGGGGTATTCACAATTATTCCCTCCTTTAAAGGATGATATTTAATATAGGTAATTGGTTTTAATATTATTTCTAAAAACACTTTTTTGGAAAAAAGTTTTCATAATACTGTTATTTTTAATAACCACAGTCAAAATGGCATATTTATAAGCTAATCTGAATGGTTTGATGCCTTTTGGGCCCCACAGAAACCATACCTATGGGTATTTCAACAAGCTCTACTATCCTTTCCAGGTATTTTTGAGCTTTTTTTGGCAACTGGTTCCATGAAGTGGCCTCACAGGTTGACTGCTTCCACCCTGGGTGTGTTTCGTAAATGGGCTTGGCTAAGGCTAATTTGTCAATATTTGTGGGGAAATATGGGGTCTCCTTCCCGTTTATCTCATAACCCGTGCATATCTTAATTTCTTCAAAATCATCCATAACATCCATTTTGGTAATAGCGAGATGTGTAAGACCATTTACCATGGCCGCCTTCCGAACAACAACAGCATCAAACCAGCCGCAGCGCCTGGGCCGGCCTGTGGTTGCCCCAAACTCTTTTCCTATTTCCCGAAGATCTTCCCCGACACTATCGAGAAGTTCTGTTGGGAAAGGACCATTACCAACGCGCGTGGTATAGGCTTTTACCACACCCACAACGTGATCTATACTCTTTAGGCCCACCCCCGACCCACTGCTGGCTGCGGCAGCTACAGTATTGGACGAAGTAACATACGGATGAGTACCATGATCGATATCCAAAATTGTGCCTTGAGCACCCTCAAATACAAATGATTTACCATTTTTAGCTTGCTGATGAAGGTAAACGGCAGTGTCCGTTACAAAAGCCTTAAGTTTTTGGCCGTATTCAACATAATCACTGAAAATTTCATCTGCTGATAAAGGCTCACCACCATACATCTTGGCAAAAAGCTCATTTTTTTCCGCAACAGCCTTTTTAAGTTTAGCCTCAAAGTTTTGAGTGTCTAGAATATCGCCCATGCGGATACCTGACCTGGTGATTTTATCTGCATAAGCAGGGCCAATACCACGCCCCGTTGTGCCAATAGCCTGCTTGCCCGCAGCCTTCTCCTGAAGTTGATCCAACCTGATGTGATAAGGAAATACGACATGGGCTGAGTCGGAAATAAATAAGCGACCATCACAGGATATACCTCTCTCTGCCAGCTCATCTAATTCGGTGATTACCTGCTTAGGATCTAAAACCACCCCGTTACCGATTACGCAAGTTTTATCCGGATGCATAATGCCCGAGGGTATTAAATGGAAAATAAATTTCTCATCCCCTACCTCAACGGTATGACCGGCATTAGCGCCACCTTGAAATCTGATGACTATATCGGAATCTAAAGTTAAATAATCTACGATTTTAGCCTTACCCTCATCCCCCCATTGGGAGCCTATTATAACTCTGTTTGGCATACTGCCCTCTCTACATTAATATTTAAATAATTATGGCCTTATTGGCGCAAAAACTGTAAAATATGACTGATAACGCCTGCAAGTATTATAAGTACCTCCAAAGGCCCTGCCACCGCATAAGTCATAAAGTTACTATGAAAAAAGTTTTCTCCCAATTAGAAAAGGGGAAAGCTTAAATATCCAGCTCTTCCACCAAATGAGCATGATCTTCAATGAATGTCCTTCTGCGCTCTACTTCCTCCCCCATAAGGATGGAGAATATTTGATCTGCCTCAACAGCATCCTCTAAAACCACTCTTTTTAACATTCTGGAGTCCGGGTTCATGGTTGTAACTGCCAGCTGATCGGGGTTCATCTCCCCCAGACCCTTGTAGCGTTGTATATAAATATTCTTTTTATCGCCTAAATTAGCGACTTTCTTGTCCTTTTCCCTGTCGGAGAAAGCGTACTCTTCATGGCTGCCGCTTTTTATTTTATACAAGGGCGGCTGGGCTATATATAAGAGCCCATTTTCAATAAGCTGACGCATATAGCGGAAAAAGAAGGTTAGCAGCAGGGTTTGGATATGAGAGCCATCTACATCTGCATCTGTCATTATAATAACTTTATGGTATCGCAGCTTACTAAAATCAAAGGAGTCCTGGCCAATATGGGTGCCAATAGCGTGAACTAATATGTCTATTTCCTCATTGTCGAGGATTTTATCCAAACGAGCCTTTTCCACATTCAGAATTTTGCCTTTTAATGGGAGTATGGCCTGGAAGTTCCGATCTCTGCCTTGCTTGGCGCTGCCGCCAGCCGAATCACCCTCAACTATATATAACTCACATAATGCAGGATCTTTTAATGAACAATCAGCAAGCTTGCCCGGAAGCCCACCACTTTCCAGTACACTTTTGCGCCTGGCCATTTGTTTGGCTTTACGGGCGGCCTCCCTGGCGATTGCCGCACTCTGGCATTTGGTGATCAGAGTTTTGGAGATGGCAGGGTTCTCTTCGAAAAATTTAGACAACTGATCGTTGACCACTGACTCAACAATACCTTTAACATCCTGATTACCAAGTTTGCGCTTGGTCTGCCCCTCAAACTGGGGCTCCTGAAGCTTAATAGATATGACCGCCGTAAGCCCCTCACGGACATCTTCTCCCGAAAGAGTGATGTCCCGCTTGCCTTTAGGCATATTTTGACGGGCATAAGCATTGATGGAACGTGTAAGCGCGGACTTAAACCCCGCTTCGTGAGTTCCACCATCCACGGTATTTACATTATTTACGAATGAATAAATATTGTCCATATAAGACTCATTGTACTGAAAGGCGATTTCTACAGGTACATTAGCCTCTTCTTTATAAAAATGAATAGGAACTTCCTGCATGGATTTACGGTTTTGATCTATAAATTTGACAAAAGCCGGCAGCCCCTCGGGATAGCAGAACTCCTGTTTTTTAACCTCACCCCTCTGGTCGGCAATTGTAATTGTAAGCCCTTTGGAAAGAAAAGCCAGCTCCCTTAGCCTGGCGCTCAGGGTTTCGTAGTTATACTCCAGATCAGTAAAGATTTCCGGATCTGGTATGAAGGTAACCTGGGTACCGCGCTCACTCTTACCGCACTGCCCCTTTATCCCACCGGGAGCAATAGGCACACCTCTCTCAAACTTCTGACTGAATACTTCCCCGTTCCTGTAGACCTCTGCCTCCAGATTAACACTCAATGCATTAACACAAGAAAGACCTACACCATGGAGACCTGCGGAAGTTTTATATGAGTCTTTATCGAACTTACCACCGGCATGAAGCTTTGTCATTACCAGCTCCAGGGTGCCTATACCCTCTGTGGGGTGCATATCCGTTGGGATACCACGGCCGTTATCACGAACAGTAACACCACCCTGCTCAGTGATGATTACAGTTATTAAATCACACTCGCCCGCCATAGCCTCGTCGATAGAATTGTCTACTACTTCATAAACAAGATGATGCAGACCCCGGGTGTCTGTTGAACCAATATACATGGCGGGCCTTTTGCGGACAGCCTGCAGACCCTCCAGTACTTTAATACTCTTGGCGTCGTATTCATTCTGATTTGACATTGATGTGCCTTTATTTAATGATAATGTTTTTTACTAAATCTCTTTTTAAGTAACCGTTAATGCGCGTTAGTAAACTTTTACGCTGAAATTGCAAATCCATCCTCCAGACAGGATTCTGAGCCTTAACATAAAGGGTGCCCTCAGAAAAGGAAAGAACCTCTACCACCCCACTCAACCTCTCTCCCATTATAACCTGCCAGTTTGCTTTAAGATCGTACTCCTCTTGAGCGCCAGCCATAGCGTGAGTGTCCATGACACCATTAATTACAGAGGCTAGTGATTGGAACTGACTTTGATTTTTCACTATTAGCAGACCTTTAGATGGTTATGGAATTGTGGACTTTGAAGGGAATGTCCTGAAACCTGGGGCTGGTAATTATTACCTGTAATTGATTGGCTAAGATATCGCTCAATTTTATTCTTCTCTTTTCATCAAGTTCAGCGAAAACATCGTCTAATAACAATATAGGCGGAGCTTTAAAATTTGCATTAATAATATGAGCCGAAGAGAGTTTAATACTTAAGGCAATGGAACGTTTTTGCCCCTGGGAAGCATAACCCTCAGCAGGCTTTTGTCCTAGTAAAAGTAGCAAATTATCACGATGAGGGCCAATCATAGTGGTTTGCAACCGTCGCTCCTGATCTTGACTCCCAATCAGAAGATCCTTGAAAATTTCTTTAAGATTATCTGTACCTTCACCCTGCAATGATGATTTATATTCCACCTTTAGAACCTCTTCATCAGAAGATATCCGACTGTAGCTTAACCGACAGGTTTCTGAAAAAGTTTTTGCGAATTCTCTTCTTGAATTTACTAGAAAACACCCATGAGCAATAAGCTGTTCATCGATAATATCTTTTGTAGACCCAAATCTGCCTTTATTATCCTTTAAAAGGGCATTTCTCTGTTTAAGTATCCGGTTATATTTCCGTAAATTCTCCATATAGTCTCTCGACAGCTGACATAATAGCGAATCAAGAAATAGCCGGCGAATTTTTGGGCCCCTGTTTATAATATCAATATCATCGGGTGCAAACAGCACCACACCGTAATGCCCCATTAATTCTGAAAGCAGAGAACTCTCTGTGGCATTTACCTTTACCTTTTTTAGCCCGGATTCAGAAACCCGCACAGATTGAGAATGCGCGGTTTCATCTCCAACATTACCTTCAACCCTAACAATAAACTCAAGGCTCCCCCATCTAATTAGCTCCTTGTCCCTGCGTGTACGATGAGAATACCCCAGACTGGCAAAATGAATTGCTTCCAGTAAATTTGTTTTGCCCCGGCCATTTGGGCCTGTTATCAAATTTAAACCCGGAGTAAAAGAAACAGACTTCTCCTCAAAATTCCGAAAATGATGCAAATTGATATTATTAATTATCACACATTAACTTTGTTTATGCAGGCAGAAGCCTTTACTTTCCGATACAGAAATCGGAAAAAACCTGATCGAGCACATCATCAGCCTTATACTCCCCAATCAACTCCTTCAAAGCCTGGTGTGCAAGCCTTATTTCAAAAGCCAGGATTTCCACCGCGGGGTTTTCCTGTAAACAAACCAGCGCTCTCTCCAGGCATTCTATGGCATTTTTAACACAGTGATACTGCCTTTTGGTAGAAAGAAATACAGGCATGGCAGGAGTTATATTTATAAACAGATTATTATTGAGCCGCTCAATTACCCCCCCTATACCCTGGCCGGTAAGATTGGAAATACTTATGTAACCATCTTTTTCTTCAAAGCCATTTAAATCGCTCTTAGTAAGAATTTTTAGGTCACACTGGTTTTCGTTTCCAAGCTCAGATACAGGGGTTGTTCCATCAGCTAAGAGTATTTTATAATCCCCTTCATCAATTAGGGTACGGGTTTTTTGCATTGCGCGCTCCTCAATGCTGTTAGCGGCAACACCCAGGCCGGCAGTATCAATAAACTGCACCTCTCCCCCGGGGAGATTAACAGTAACCTCGACATAATCCCTGGTGGTACCTGGAGTAGGGGAAACCAATAACCTGTCTGTAGAAAGAACCGCATTAATAAAGCTGGACTTTCCAGCATTAGGCTCACCAAAAACAACAACTCTGGGGACATTCCGCAGCATTTTTCCCCGCTCCCATGTCAAACATATTTTCTTTAACAAAGCCGATGCATCAACAATTCTTTGTTCCCAGCCTTTATAATCCGGCTGTATTTCTTCCTCTACAAAATCCACTTCCAATTCTAAATTACAGGACAAATCCCTGAGGAGACTAGTGATCTTGTCAAAGTCCTCACGCATTTCTCCGCTAAGCATTTTTTGTGAATTACGCAATGCATCATGGCTTTTAGCATGAATTATCTGGGCCACACTCTCTGCCTGCATCATGTCTAGTTTGCCCGCTTCCAAGGCTCTTCTTGTGAACTCACCGGGGTTGGCCATCCTCACGCCATCGCAGGTTAAAAACATATCTATTATTTTACTGCATAGTAATGGGCTGCCATGGGGGAATATCTCCAACATGTCCTCACCAGTATAAGTACCAGGGCCCGAAAGGAAGCAGAATGTCAAATCATCAACAACCTCCCCTGTGGCAGGATCTTTTAGCTGCCCATGAGTCATACGACCCGAAACATTTGAAATGTTTTTTAAAAAACCACCACCCGCATTCAGGCAAGCGCCCCCTGATAAACGTATGGCCGCTATCCCAGAATAACCCGGGGGTGTAGAGAGTGCAATAATTGTGTCGGTTGATGGCATATTTAACATTTAAACAAATGTTGCCCGAAAGCCTCGAAATAAAGACGCCGCTGCCAAACCAGCCGTTACTTCTTTTTCTTAAAAACCCCTGGAACAGCAGTAGGAAGAGGATTATTCTTCTTTAATACTCTGGTTTGAACTATGGTATAAATGTTAGACACAGTCCAGTATAGAACTAAGCCAGAGGGAAAGGACGCACAAAAAAGAAACATCATCCCCGGCATAAGGGCCACCATGGCTTTTTGATTGGGGTCGGTGATTGTCATTTTCATTTGGAAATACATGGTGGCAGCCATAAAAATGGGAAGAATTGTGAGGCCCATAGGGAAAAGAAAGGGGATTTTAAAACCCTCTAAAATTACATCGGGCTGAGAAAGATCTGTAATCCACCCAAAGAACGGGGCCTCTTTCAACTCCAGCGACCGGCCCAAAACATGAAATAAGGATATAAAAACCGGCATCTGCAAAACCAGAGGAAAGCAGCCCATCATTTGGGCAAGAGGGTTTACGCCCACATCCTTGTAATACTTCATTACCTCCTGGTTCATCTTCTGAGGATTGGATTTAAATTTTTCACGTATTTGCTTGATAGCGGGAGCATGCTCCTGCATTTTGGACATTGAACGCGTCTGAGCTATTGTAAGCGGCAAGAGCCCGGTTCTTACCAATAAGGTTAATAATATAATGGCAATACCATAATTTGGTATCAGCGAATAAAATAGCTGCAGGAGAGCAAACACCCACCCACATAAGTGAGAATACCAGACATCAGCTTGGAAGAACCATTTAACCCCTGAAAAAATGATTTTTTCGTAATTTTGCTTAAATGTTGTTAATTGCTTATAACGCAGTGGCAGAATGACGAAGTCAAAATCCAGATCGCCCTCCTGTAATTCACTTTTGGTGATCTCCAGACTGGCCGTTGGCATATAACCGGAATTAGCTATTGCAGGAATTTCTTTGGCTGTGGCAGAATGTTGAGTTTGGCGATTAAAATTAATAATGCCAGCAACATATTTACGTCGTAAACCAATCCAGTTTAAAACGCCGCTATCTTTATTATAGTTGAGAGTTTTACCGCCAATTTGGTCGCGAGTTACAATGGAGCCATCATTTATTACCACTTCACTAAAAAAGCTATAATTTATGCCTATACCCTTACCAGTGACAGGGTGTTCTGTCTCTCGTAACCCTGATTCCCAATTTAGACTAAAACCAACCGGAAGTTGCTCAGGCACAAACTGATGATGAAAAAATTGGCTGTCAGGAAAAAAAGTGTAATTTCGTTGAATTTTTGTACCGTTGGCAAGATAAGTACTAAAATTAATGGATACAGGTGAAGAAATAGGTTCGTACTGATTTTGAACGGGAGCATCAGCATCCCAAACAATATCCGAGAGGTCTAATGACCCAATCGTAAGTGAAAGGGCGCCAGTCGTATCATTGGCAAGTAATTCTGGATATTCCTTGTCATTTCTGCCTTTTAAGTCCTTAAGGACTATTGAAGTTACTTTTGCCCCACGATTGCTGAGAGTGACAATAAATTTATTTGTGATAACAGAAATTTTTTGTTCTTGAATAACACTATCTCTTGTAAGAACTTCTGATTCAGCAGGCTTTATTGTTGCTGGATTAATTTCAGCTTGGAGTGCTGGTTGGTAAGCGCTGGCAATAGTATCCCGTTGATAAGTTACCAGATTAAGTGAATCATTGCGGGCTTTTTGCAGCGCCCGCTGCCCTTCCAACTGCTTATTGTTGATTTGAAACCAAATAAGGAAAATAATTGCTATAAGAACCCAACCTATGTATCTGCTATTCTTCACGTAACCTCGCAAAAATTTAAATATTAAGCCCGCCCAGAATGTTTATAAGAAGATCTTCAGCCTTTTGCCTGAACTCTTTCTTCCTAAGCAATAATGGTTTGGGGGGGATGTCAAATACAGCCCAAAAGTTTGGCGGCATCTGCTTGATATGGCTACTGAAAACGCTCCTTAAAACACGCTTAATTCGATTTCGAAATACGGCGTTCCCCGATTTCTTACGAACAATATACCCCATATTTTTACCTTCTAAAGAAGGCGAAACGGTATAAAGAATTGAAAAACTATCACCCTTTAATCTGTGCCCATTTTTAAAAAGGAACTTGAACATGGCTCGTTTACTCATTTAGTAGAGCGCTCCACAGCCAAGGCTCATTTGCAGATTAATGAATGAAGAACAGAAATTAATGGGTGACAGAAACCCTGGCCCTGCCTTTAGCGCGCCGTCGGTTTAAAACCTTACGGCCATTAGCTGTAGACATCCTGGCTCTAAAACCATGTTTATTTGCTCTTTTTCTATTATGTGGCTGAAAAGTTCTTTTCATCTTACTAAAATCTCTTTTAAAATAGTGGGAGGCTAATTTAATTCCATACCCTGTAAGATTCAAGGGCTAAATTTTCTAACAGTTAAATTAATTTATTACAGTGTTCACCCACACATTAAAACCCTGCCTATATATAATAGGGAAAATTTTCACATTCATCCCCACCTTTGCTTTATATGCTTTTCAATGGAAAAGGGGTGTGATAAGAAAAAATATCTATTTATGCAAAGCAGAATCCGGTTTCTCATATTTTCGTTTTTACTACAACATGGTCTCAGATCTTATTGAATTATTTACATCCCCTATACCTGTAAAAACATTTCGACTCAGAGAGAAGGATAAAGCCAAGTTCCAAGTAATGAAAGATAATGGCGGCCTGCTTTTCTCCGCTCATTTTCATAATTGGGAACTGCTAGGGTCCTGGCTACAAAACCAGGGATTAAACTTAGTATGCGTATCCCAACCTCTTGCTAACAAATTTTGGGATGCCATTTTGGACTGGATAAGGAGAAGAATTGGTCTGCGAACAATCAAAACAAATACCGTCAGCTTTATGAAAATGTGGGTAAATAAGGGGGGGGTCCTGGGTTTGTTATGGGATCAGGATTTTAAAAAAGATACACTCTCCTCCACCTTTTTCGACATGAGAGTCAGAATGACCCCCCTCCCGATTATGTTAAAAAGCGCAAAACCTTTCCCGGGGATGGTTTTTCTACTTGAACCTGACGGACAGGTGCGCATCATTCAGATTTCCTCAAACGTATCCAAAACACACAATCTTGCTGACAGGTATAATAAAGTTTTAATGGGGATTATTCAGAAGCATCCAAATTACTGGTATGGCTGGTCTCATCGGCGCTTTAAGGCCATCACAACTTATTAATGTTTCATGTGAAACATTAATAAGTTGAGAAACTCAGCCGGATTATAATGTTTCACGTGAAACATATGGAATTAATTATTAAAATCAACATTGTTTTTTTCCACCAATTTTATATAATAAAGCCCATTAAATTACATCACAAAATATGCCTGAACTACTTTTTAATCCCGAATCTCTGGAACCTGGTGTCACCAACAAACTCCGTAAATTGGAACAGATATTGCAGAAGTGGAGCACCAATCTCAATCTCGTCAGCAAGAGCAATACAGCTTTGGTATGGGACAGGCATATTGTAGACTCCATACAGTTAGTGCCGTTTCTAGGCAATGTTAATAAACTTGCGGACATGGGTGCTGGTATCGGCCTCCCCTCCATTCCTTTAGCAATTGTCTGCCCGGAAATTAATATTTTCGCAATAGAGACCCAGCATAAAAAAACCAGTCTCGCGAACCAACTAATAAGGGAGCTTTCTATTTCTAATATCCATATTCTCCCAGAAAAAGTTGGTAATGTTTTTCTTTCTCACATGGATGTTGTGTGTTGCAGGGCATTTGGGGAATTCCTTCGTGACTCCAACCTTGCCTACAAAATGTTAAAGCCCGGGGGTAGGTTTATGACTTTTAAAGCATCTAAAGAAACACGCATCCCTCCCGGTTACGAAAACGTGGTCAATCATCAATATACTCTGACCAATAGTCAAACAGATTTCTTCATAGTTGCCGCAACAAAGCTCTGTGAGAGTGAATAGGGTAATTGCAGTATGCAATCAAAAAGGTGGGGTTGGTAAAACCACCACTAGTGTAAATACCGCGTCAGCTATTGCGGCTCTGGAAAAGCGTGTTTTATTAATTGATTTAGATCCACAGGCAAACGCTTCTCAAGGGCTAGGTTATGGTTTAAAGAAAGACAATGATATTTATTCAGCCCTTTGCCTGGAGGATAATCCTGTCCCTTTTGAGCTTGCAGCTTCGTTTATTCATGATACAGAGCTTAAATTTTTAAAACTTATTCCCAGTTCGCAGGATCTTGCAGGGTTAGAATTTGAAATTAACGACCATGATAATAAAGAGAGGAAATTAGCTAACTTTATTTCCAGTATAAGAAATGAGTTCGACTATATTTTAATAGATTCACCACCATCTTTAAACCTGCTTACAATAAATGTATTAACAGCGGCAGATTCAGTATTAATACCCATACAATGCGAATATTACGCTCTCACAGGTTTAGCAGAATTACTTAAAATTATCCAACTGGTGCAAAATAATTTTAACCCTGGCTTGAGGATAGAGGGCGCTCTCCTCACAATGTTTGACAGCCGCTTAAACCTTTCGAAACAAGTTGTTGATGATGTCCGGTCTTCTTTCTCAGAAAGAGTTTTTGAAACGGTAATACCCAGATCTGTTCGTATATCGGAATCCCCCTCGTTCGGCAAACCTATAATTTTATATGATATAACAAGCATTGGGGCAAAACGTTACCTTGAACTAGCAGAAGAGATATTGGCAAATGGCTAAAAAAGCTTTAGGAAGAGGTCTTAATTCCATCTTCATGGAAATGGGCGCAACAGTCTTAAACCAGAATACTGGGGACTTCCTCCATGATATTGCAATTGAAAATATTCAACCGAATCCGTTTCAACCACGAAAGGTTATTAATGATTCAGAGATCAAAGAGCTTTCTGCCTCTATTTCTGAAAAGGGCCTTTTACAACCTATTCTCGTCAGGAAGCATCAACTTAAATATCAGATAATTGCAGGAGAAAGAAGGTTTTTAGCCTGTAAATCCCTTGGCCAAAAATCTATTCGCGCCCAGGTAAGGGAAAAGGTTTCTGACAGAGACATGATGGAATTGTCTCTCATTGAGAATATTCAACGTGTTCAATTATCTGCCATTGAGGAGTCTCAAGCATATGAACAGCTGATAAACAAATGCGGTTTAACCCACCAGGAATTATCAGATAAATTAGGTAAAAGCAGGCCTTCAATAACAAATTCTCTCAGACTATTAAAGCTTCACCCACAAGTTCAGGAGCTTATCAGGCATAAAAAACTTTCTTCAGGCCATGCCAGGGCCTTGCTGCAGCATCCTCTAGACAAGCAGCTTATAATTGCAGAAAAAATTATAAATGAAGAAATAAATGTAAGGGGAGCAGAATCAATTAAACCCCGAAAAACACCCCCTACTCCACCCAGCTTAGACCCTAACCTTGCCAGTTTTCTGGATAAAATAAGGTTAGATTTGGGGACCAAAGTCACAATAAAAGGCACGGAAACAAAAGGTGTTCTGCAAATTTCCTATGCCAGTCAGCCAGAGTTGGAACATATTTCAGAAATTATTAGAGCGGGATACAACAAGATTAAGGATTAATGTCACCCAATAAATCCATAACTATTCAAATCATCCCTGATGATGCGGGTAAAATACTCACATGGCGGGTTGGTTATCGCACTATCAGGTTTTTTATGTATTTCCTGTTAATACTCATTGCCTGTGTGTTATTCGCACTATTTAAGTTCGCAACTATAAACACCAAAGCCTTCACTGCCGCCTTTTTAGCAGATAAAAATAAGGTCCTATTACTAAAACAAAAACAACTGGACTCTCTGGAACAAATTTTAACAAATCTTTCTCAAAAAACAGCCGTTATAGGTAATATCGTCAACACCTTTATAAATGTGAACGGACTTTCAGCAGAGGGGGATCATAACGTCTCCGACAGAGACCTACTCTCTCAACATACTGTAAAAAAATATATCTCAGCAGTTGACTCATTACAACATGCAACTAGTAGTCAAACCCCTCCCCCGGCAAAATATCTCCCTGTTATCTGGCCTGTAAGAGGCATTATCACCAAAGCATTCATAAACGATCACCATGGTATAGATATCATTGCCAAGCCCAATTCCATCATTGCCTCTCCAGCTGATGGTATTGTGTCAGAGGCCGGCTGGCACCGCGATTTAGGTAAATTTGTACGGGTGAAACACGGCATATATTATCAGACAGTATACGGCCACCTCAATAGAGTTTTTGTTAAAATGGGGGATCATGTAAAAAGAGGTGGGAGTGTTGGCACTCTGGGGAATACCGGTAACAGCACGGGTCCGCATTTGCATTATGAAGTTTTATACAATAATATTCAGGTAGATCCTTTGAATTTTTTATCTAATTAGGGGGTAGAATGCAAGGCAAAATTAACAGCCCTATGACAATTATAAGCAAGGGCACACAAATTACGGGTGACGTGTCGTCTCAAGAGAATATAAGGGTGGAGGGTTATATAAAAGGTACAGTAAAGGCCGGTGGAGAGTTAATACTTACTAATAGCGGGAAGATTGATGGTGAGATTGTTACATCTTCAGCAATTATAGCGGGCACCATTTCGGGTAATTTAACCGCCAGCGAAAAAACAGTATTGGAAAGTCAATCCTCCCTTACCGGTGATCTTCGTACCAAGAATCTGGTTATTATAGAGGGGGCTGTTTTTAAAGGCAAGTGCGAAATGAACAAAGGTCCTAAAAATTAAAATTCCAAAACAAGCCATTGTTTTCCTCCATTTTGGCTGGACATCGTGTCTTGTTATGACAGGTGGTACTTTGGGGGGTCATTTTCTGGACAAACAATACCAAACAAAACCATATTTCGTACTGTTTCTTTCACTTCTTTCTATAGTCGTAACTGGATATTTATTCTACTCATCCGTAATAAAAACAGGCATATTCAAGAAGAATAAAGCTGATAATGGTTAAAATATGAGGTTATTTTGGTTAACGGGGGCTATTTATGTTTTGCTATCCTTAGCAGCCTTCATATGCTCACAATTATGGGAAAGTTTTAATTTTAACCTTTCTTTCATTTGTATCAGCATTATGGCCATCAATGTTTTGTTAGCGCTGTGTTCGGTTTTTATATTTCCGGGCATCAACCTTTTAAAGAAATATTCTGTTGTTATGCTAATGCGTATTGCTATAGTGGCTGTTTTATTGACCTTTATTATTAAGGCAAATATTAATCAAATTACTACCATTATACTCTCGGCAGTCCTGTCTTTCTTTCTTTTCCAGATTTTTGAAGTTCTTTACATAACAAAACATAAAGTAATTTGAGCTCTTATAATGAAACTTCTGTATAAAATTCTGACCCCTCTTACGGTACTCATTGCACCGAGTTTTTCTGCCGAAAGTTTGGGTGAGTTCATTTTTCACCATATGAGCAATTCAAATGTCTGGCGACCGCTTCCGTGGGCATGGGCCACCATACACCTTCCTTCAAATTTTCCTGTTGGTCCTGTTAATATGGGCATAAGCCTCCATGTGTTAATGTTATTTTTTGCCGCTATAATACTATCTATCACTCTACTCTCCGCCCGTCGGCGGCGCAGTTCTATACCTGTGGGTATCTTTGGTCATATTATTGAGGCCTTTGTTATTTATATAAGGGATGAACTTGTTATACCAAATATCGGTAAAAAAGACACAGCCGCCTGGCTGCCCTTTTTTTTAACATTATTTTTCTTTATTCTTTCTCTTAATCTCCTTGGCCTAATCCCGGGTATGGCAACAGCTACATCCAATATCTTTGTCACTACTGCATTTGCTCTTATTACTTTTTTCAGCTTCAACGCTGCGGGTATTGCCCATAACGGGCCTGTAAAATATTTCCTTAACCTGGTACCCAGCGGTGTACCCCTGCCTATTGCCTTTATCCTGGCGCCAATAGAGCTTGTTGGCCTTCTTACCAAAGCTTTTGCTCTAGCTGTCAGGCTATTTGCAAATATGTCGGCTGGCCATATTATAATATTATCGCTTCTAGGCCTCATTTCTGTATTAAAATTCGGGCTTCTAACATCCCTTGCCGGCGTTATCCCGGCTTCAATTATTTTCACTCTCTTTATATATCTTATAGAGCTTTTAGTTGCCTTTTTACAGGCATATGTTTTTACTTTGTTGTCTACGTTATTTATAGGTATGTCAATCCATCAGGACCATTAATCAAGGAGAGTTATGTCAATAGAGCCTAATACTTTTGCTTTTTTTGCCGCGGGTATGGGTGCGGGTCTAGTTGCATTGGGCGCTGCTTTGGGTATTGGCAAAATAGGCAGCGCGGCTGTTGAGAGTATATCCCGGCAACCGGAGGCCGCCAGTAATATAAGCACAGCTATGATTGTGTCCGCCGCTCTTATAGAGGGTGTCTGTTTGTTTGGTGTCGTTGTTTGTCTGCTTCTAGCTATTAAATAGTCTATTTAATTCATTATACATGAGCCAGGTCGATTCCAGCCAAAACCATTCTGTTGAGGCAGATCAACAACTCACAGCATCAGTTGTGCATGGGGGCCACCAAAACAATGGCGGCCCTGCCGCTTCGTTGTTCAAGTTTGACCCGGGTGTGGCTATATGGACTATCATCGTTTTTGTTTTACTCTTAACGCTTCTCAAAAGGTTCGCCTGGGGCCCTATTATCTCCTCCATAGAGGAGAGGGAGAAAACCATTCGCGACAGCCTGGACAGGGCCAATAAAGCACAAAATGAGTCAAAGCGCATAGCCAACGAGCAAAATGAGATGCTGACTCAGGCAAAATCAGAGGCTTTTGCCATTATCCAGCAGGCTAAAAACTCGGCAGATGAGTTTTCCAAAAAAATCAAAACAGAGGCTCTGGAGGAGAAGGAAAAGATTGTGGCTTCCGGCAAAAAAGAGATTGAATCCGCCAAAAACTCGGCTATAGTTTCTTTAAAAAAAGAGACCGCAAACCTGGCCATCAACATCGCGGAAAAGTTAATCCAGCAATCCATGGACGATGAAAAACACCACGCCCTTATAGAAAAAGAGATTGATTCGCTTGAATTTAAATAAAAATGAAAACAAATAGAGCCGTTGCCCGTTATGTTAAAACCTTGTTTGAAATAGCTGAATCCCGGGGCCAGCTCGAATCTATCTTTGCTGACATCCAGCTGCTAAACAGGGTTTTTATTATTACCCCCGCACTATCTCGCCTCATCTCCAACCCCAGGCTCAATTCGCAATTCTGGGCCGGTTTTATGGAGACCAATTTTAAAACTTCCGTAAGCAAATTGTTTATGCTGTTTCTTGTTTTTCTTATTAACAAAAAGCGCATAAGCCTTCTCCCTCTTATCCCCCCCAAGTTTATTGAGTTGTACTACAGCCGCAAAAACATTCGGCAGGTTAAAATATATAGCGTTGTAAGGCTTACCAAACAGCAGCAGACCAGGCTAAAAGTAAAAATTCAAACCTATCTTGAGGGTGTAACCTTAGAAATTAAAAACATTGTAAAACCCGACTTAATAGCCGGCCTGCAAATACACATTGGCGATACTATTATAGAGGCAAATATTAAAAATAGAATCAATCGTTTAAAATCATCATTGGCAGTATAAGGTAGTTTTATGGCAATAGATATAAGGCCGGACGAGATTTCTTCCATTTTAAAAAAACAACTGGAAGAGTTTGACACTCAAACAGATATATATGATGTAGGCACAGTGCTTCAGGTTGGTGACGGTATAGCAAGGGTATATGGGTTAACCAAAGCTATGGCCGGTGAGATGGTAGATATAGAAGGTGTTAAGCCGGTAAAAGGTCTGGTACTTAACCTTGAATCAGACAATGTAGGTCTGGCTATCCTTGGCGAGGGCAGGTTGGTACGTGAGGGTGATACTGTCCGCCTTACAAAAACAATAGCCTCTGTACCCGTAGGGGACACGGTTCTGGGAAGGGTAATTAATGGTTTTGCTGAACCCATAGATGGCGGAGAGCCATTGGACACCAGCCATATCAGGCCTGTAGAGGTCAAAGCTCCCAATCTTGTTGCCCGCCAGAATGTATGTGAACCTTTAGAAACAGGCATCAAAGCTATAGACACCATGATTCCCATTGGCCGCGGGCAGCGTGAACTCATTATAGGGGACAGGAAAACAGGCAAAACAGCCATTGCCGTAGACACTATTATCAATCAAAAAGGTAAAAATGTTAAATGCATATATGTGGCTATAGGCCAAAAACAATCCACGGTGGCCCAGGTTCACAAAAAACTTAAAGAAGCAGGTGCCATGGAATATACCTGTATAGTCGCGGCAAACGCCTCGGATCCCGCTCCTTTACAGTATTTGGCCCCTTACGTGGGCGCCACTTTAGGCGAGCATTTTATGTTTAACGGGGAGCACGCATTGGTTGTTTATGACGACCTTACCAAGCAGGCACAGGCTTACAGGCAATTGTCTCTGCTGCTGCGCCGCCCCCCCGGCAGGGAGGCTTTCCCGGGGGATATTTTTTATCTTCATTCCCGGCTCCTGGAGCGTGCCGCCAAGTTATCAGAAAAAGAAGGTGGTGGTTCACTTACAGCCCTTCCTATTATTGAGACCCAAGCCGGTGATGTGTCCGCCTACATTCCAACCAATGTTATATCCATTACCGATGGGCAGATTTATCTGGACTCTAATTTGTTTAATACGGGACAACGCCCGGCTATAGATGTAGGCCTGTCTGTTTCCCGCGTTGGGGGGGATGCCCAAATTAAAGCTACTAAACAGGTTTCCGGCCCTTTGCGTATTACTCTAGCCCAATACAGAGAGCTGGCAGCTTTCGCTCAGTTTGCGTCAGATCTGGACACTGCAACACAAAACCAGCTGGCACGTGGTGAACGTATGACTCACATTCTAAGACAGAAGCAGTATTCCCCCTATCGCATAGCTCAGACCATACTTGTTGTATATGCGGGCATGCGCGGCTACATTGACAACCTTGATATTAAAGACATTGAGGGTTATGAGGCTTCTCTACTGGATTTTGCGGGTATTAAAGGTAATGATCTAATGAACGAAATAGAGGATAAACAGGAACTGGACGAAGGCCTGGAGGAAAAAATTAAACAGTTTTTTGAGGATTTTAAAAAACAATATTCTACCAATTAAAGATTATGCCGAATATTAAAGAATTGCGCCTGAGAATTGGGTCTTTAAAAAACACCAGGAAAATAACTTCGGCAATGAAGATGGTATCTGCCGCTAAGTTGAAAAGAGCAAAAGATGCCTCCTTAATGGTTCAGCCTTATGCTGACAGCATGAATGAAATGGTAAACAGATTAATTTTATCTCAGGGGAAAGCGGACCATAATTTATTTAATGAGAGAGAAAATAATAAATCTTTAATTATCCTTATCAGCTCGGAAAAGGGTTTATGCGGCGGTTTTAATAACAGTCTTTTTAAATTTTATAATAAAGAAATATCTCTGCTGCCAAAAGACCATTCAATATGCGTCAGTGGTAAAAAAGCTTTCGGTTTTTTTAACAAAAACAATATAGAGGTAAAAAAAAACTATTCTGATCTTTTACATAAACCAAGTCTTAAAAAGTGTCAGTCCTTTTCGCAGCATGTTATCAAAGCTTTTCTTGATGGCAACATAGACAGCGCCTATGTTTTTTATAATCGTTTTGTTTCAACAATGACCCAGACTCCTTCCATTATTAAGCTGGTCCCTTTTGATAAAGAGTCTATTATTTCAAGCAATGTGTTTAAACCAATGGATTACATTTTTGAACCCGAATCCAGGGTTATCATGGAGCACTTACTCCCTAAATTTATCCATTTAAAATTTTATCAATGCATTTTAGACAGCATAGCGGGAGAGCATGCCGCCAGGATGACGGCAATGGAGAGTGCCACCAATAATGCCAATGATTTAATTTCAACATTAACTATTAAAATGAACAGGGTTCGTCAGGCCGCAATTACCACAGAGCTCACAGAAATTGTCTCCGGCGCTGAATCTCTGAGTAATTGAACTAGGAGTAGTATATGGATGATTCTTATGGGTATATTAGCCAGGTCCTGGGGCCTGTTGTAGATGTGGTTTTTGAAAACGGTAATTTACCAAATATATATGACGCTATTACAACAACTAATGCATCTATAAACGCAAGAGAAAATAATCTGGTTTTGGAGGTCTCCGCACATCTGGGAGAAAACGAAGTACGTACAATAGCCATGGATTCAACAGAGGGTCTTATTCGCAGAACTAAATGCGTAAATACTCATCAACCCATCAGCGTACCTGTGGGTGAAAATGTGCTTGGTCGTATACTCAATGTTGTTGGTGAGCCTATTGACGAAAAGGGCCCTATTGATTTTGAACGTAAAGATGCTATTCATAAACTGCCACCCAAGTTTACAGAACAAAGCACAGAATCCATCCCTTTTATAACAGGTATAAAAGTTGTTGATTTATTAGCTCCTTATGCCAAAGGTGGTAAAATCGGCTTATTTGGGGGTGCGGGTGTTGGTAAAACAGTCATTATAATGGAGCTTATTAATAATATTGCCAAATTTCATGGCGGATATTCGGTTTTTGCTGGTGTTGGCGAACGTACACGTGAGGGCACTTCTCTTTGGGGTGAAATGAAAGAATCCGGTGTCCTGGACAAAACATCCCTTGTTTTCGGGCAAATGAATGAACCCCCCGGAGCCCGTGCCAGAGTAGCTCTTACCGCGTTAACTCAGGCAGAATACTTCCGGGATGATAAAAATCAGGATGTTCTTCTTTTTATTGATAATATTTTTCGCTTTACGCAAGCCGGTTCAGAGGTTTCAGCTCTTTTAGGGCGTATCCCTTCTGCTGTGGGTTATCAACCCACTCTTGGTACAGACATGGGTGAACTTCAAGAAAGGATAACGTCTACAGCATCTGGTTCAATTACTTCTATACAGGCAATATATGTACCAGCTGACGATTATACCGACCCGGCACCTGCCACCGCTTTCGCACATCTTGATGCCACTACAGAGTTATCCAGGGCAATTGTAGAACAGGGTATTTACCCTGCTGTTGATCCGCTCACATCCTCTTCAAGAATACTGGATCCGGCTATTATAGGCATTGAGCACTATAACATAGCACGTCAGGTTCAAACTATATTGCAGCGCTACAAAGACCTGCAGGATATTATTGCCATATTAGGTATGGATGAATTATCTAAAGAAGATCGTCTTACCGTCCACCGGGCCAGGAGAATCCAGAAATTTCTTTCTCAACCATTTTTTGTAGCAGAAGTTTTTACAGGTTTTCCGGGTAAATTTGTGGATCTACAAGACACAATAAAGGGTTTTAAAGAAATATTAGAAGGTAAACACGACAATTTGCCCGAAAATGCTTTTTATATGGTTGGCACTATAGAAGAGGCAGTTATAAAAGCCGAAACCTTAGTTTAAACATATGAATTTTACAATTATTACTCCGGAAAAAACCGTCTTTCGAGGTGATGTAGAATATATACAACTACCGGGTGCGTATGGTCTTATGGGTGTATTAAAAAGACATGCACCCATAATAACCAGTGTAACACCGGGCACGCTTACCATTAAAATTAATGGTAATTATGCATACTTTTTTGTGGATTATGGTTTTTTTGAATTTCAAAACAATAAAGGCATAATTTTAGCAGATACTGCAGAAGCTTTAAAAGATATAGATAAAGAAAGAGCTGATAAAGCCCTTAATAAAGCTAAAGAAAGGCTTAAATCAAAAGACACATTAGATACAACTCGCGCCAGGCGCTCTCTTAAAAGGGCCAGGGCAAGGTTAAATGTTTTAAACAAATTAAAATAAACTATATGGATATTGCACAAATAGAAAAAGCCCCTTATTATTATGATAATCTAAGCAAAGAAATATCCAAGATAGTTGTTGGTCAGTCAGACACAATAAAACTTCTCTTCATTTCTTTATTATGCCGCGGCCATGTTCTTCTTGTTGGGGTTCCCGGCCTTGCCAAAACAACATTGGTTAATTGTTTTTCACAAGCTCTTGACTTATCTTTCAATCGTGTTCAGTTTACACCCGATCTTATGCCCTCTGACATTATTGGCACAGAAATTTTACAAGAAAATAAAAGTACAGGGGTTCGTGAGCTTGTTTTTCATAAAGGCCCTATTTTTACTCATATATTACTCGGTGATGAAATAAACCGAACACCACCCAAAACTCAATCTGCATTACTACAGGCCATGCAGGAGCAAACTGTTACTGTCTTTGGCCGTACTCAAAAATTAGATGAACCATTCATGGTAATGGCAACCCAAAACCCTATTGAACAAGAGGGCACTTATCCTTTGCCAGAAGCCCAAATGGACAGGTTTTTATTTTCTATTGATGTAAATTACCCAAATTTAGAAGAGGAAGTGCAGATTATAAAAAAACATACTTCCAGAGTATTAGACAAAATTAAGCCGGTAATCACAAAAAACGAAATCATGGAATTGCAGAAGGCTGTTCTAGATATGACAGTTTCAGATCATATTTACGAATTTGTAGCCTCCTTAGTCAGAAGTACCAGGCCTTCCTCAAAAAACTCAAATGAAATGGTGAACAATTATGTTCAATGGGGGGCTGGGCCTCGTGCAGCCAATTACTTGTTATTAGCAGCTAAAGCCAAGGCTTTGCTGGATGGTAGACCCACACCCACCGAATCAGACGTAAAAAATTTACTTTACCCCACACTTAATCATCGTATAATTTTAAACTTTCAAGCAGAAGCTGAAAATATAAATTCAATAAATATTATAAATGAAATAAATATTGCTTGATA
>CAZRWX010000021.1:0-2512 GCA_964603925.1 uncultured Bifidobacteriales bacterium
TAATAAACTGATGGAGCATATCCCAACTTTGTGAGAATGCTCATCAGACATTATAACCCTTATTAATCCGTGGTTGCAATAAGGCAACAACTGCGGTAAGCGTTTTTTTACCTTTAAAGTTATATGCCATCCAAAAATCATATAAAAATTTCCGTCAGTTCCCTTGTTCAGCTGGTAGAAATGCAGGGGGACATTAAACCCGGTTCTTCGGGGGCATCCAGGCTCCAGCAGGGTACCCAGGGTCATCAGTTGCTCCAGCAGGACAGGCCCCAGGGCTATAAGGCAGAGGTTCCCATTTCTCATGAAGTAGAAACGGACACTATTCGTCTCACTCTCACAGGGCGTATAGACGGGATATTTACAGCCGAAGATCCTGTAATAATAGAGGAAATAAAAACCACAGAAAAAGCCTTGGAGCATCTGAAAAAATATCAGCCCGCCGTACACTGGTCCCAGGCCAGATGTTACGCTTTTATATACGCCCATCAAAATAAACTGGAAGCTGTCACTATTCAGCTCACATATTACCAGCTTAATACAAAAGCCACCCTGAAGCTTAAAGAAATTCACTCATACGCATCCCTTGAGTCCGCCTTTCATAAAGTTGTAGATATCTACACAGGGTGGATGGAAGCCGCCGCCCGCTGGCAGGCTTCACGCAATGAATCTATAAAATCACTGAAGTTCCCTTTTATGGAATACAGGGCCGGACAACGAGATCTGGCCGTTGCATCTTATAGAGCAATTATTCATGAAAAGCATCTTTTTGCCCAGGCACCGACAGGTACAGGTAAAACTATGGCCATATTATTCCCTGCGTTAAAAGCCCTGGGAGAGGGTCATATGGACAAAGTCTTTTACCTTACCGCTAAAACCATTGGAAGAACAGCGGCCGAGAAGGCCTTGAATATTTTACGGCAAAAAGGCCTGCTGTTAAAAAGCGTTACTCTTACAGCTAAGGATAAGGTTTGCTTTAAACCTGGAGCGGGATGTGATCCGGATAAATGTTCTTATGCCAGGGGGTATTACGATAAGGTTGCAGCTATTTTTCCAATGCTATATAAAATTGATAATTTCGACCGTACTAATTTAGAGGCTCTGGCAAAAATGCATGAGCTTTGCCCATTTGAGTTGTCTCTGGACGCAGCCCTTATAAGCGACTGTATTATTTGTGACTACAACTATGTATTTGACCCCAGAGTATATTTAAAAAGGTTTTTTGATCCTGTTTCCGGGGCATATACATTCCTGGTAGATGAATCACACAACCTGCCTGACAGAGCCAGGGAAATGTTTTCGGCATCTATTTATAAAAAAAAAATACAGGGTTTAAAAAAAAGTCTGCACGCACACCTGCCAGGTATTGCCCAGGCTCTGCAGGCGCTGAATGCCTGGCTGCTGGAAAAGAGAAAGGAATGTGACAGTGACCAGACTAAATTCCTTGTTAAAAAAGAACTGTCTGGCGGGTTCATTACCCTTTTGCGCACCTTCACCCGCCGGACGGATATTTGGCTGCAAAAGAATGAACCAGCCTCGTTTAAAGAGGATTTATTAAACTTTTATTTTGAAGCTCTGGCCTATCTCAAGGTGGCAGAATTATTTGGTGAGGAGTATGTATCATATTTTGAAAAATACCGGGGCTCCAATCTGCTGGCCAGGCTCTTTTGCACAGACCCGGCCACACAATTAAGTAAAGCGCTTAAACGCGCCCGCAGTGTCATATTCTTCTCAGGTACGTTATTACCCATGGGGTATTTCAAACGTGTCATCGCAGGTAATAATGGGGCCTTGCACGTTATTATACCATCACCCTTTCCCGCAGAGAACCTCAATCTCATTGTCCATAGGGGAATATCAACAAAATTTACCATGCGCGAGTCAACTTACGGGCTGGTGGCAAGTGTTTTACAAAAAGTCTATACATCACGCCCGGGCAACTATATATTCTTTTTTCCCTCTTACACATATATGGAGCAGGTGGCAGGCATGAGTGCGTTTTCTCTTTACGGGGGCCGGGTTATTGTTCAGGAAAGGCGGATGGATGAAGCAGCCAGGGAGAGCTTTCTGGATGAATTCCGGGGGGAAGCAGGAGGTCCAGTCTGCGCTTTCGCCGTTATGGGTGGTATTTTTGGAGAAGGCATCGATCTCCCGGGTGACAGACTGATAGGCGCTGTAATTGTAGGTGTCGGCCTGCCGCAAATTTGCCTGGAGCGCGACCTTATCCGTCAGCAATTTGAAGAAAATGAGGAGAATGGTTTTGCCTTCGCATATCAGCTTCCGGGCCTTAACCGTGTAATGCAGGCAGTCGGCCGCGTAATCCGCTCGGAGGAGGATCGTGGTACCGTAATTTTAATTGATGAGCGTTTTGCCAGTTACCGTTACACAGAACTTTATCCTGGCGAATGGAACCATTTTAAGACTGTGGATTCGAATGAGGAACTGGAGAAAATGCTACAGGGTTTTTGGTTAGGTTAATTATCCGGTATGGGGCAAGCCGCCTAACCAGGCGGCC
>CAZRWX010000021.1:2612-25725 GCA_964603925.1 uncultured Bifidobacteriales bacterium
GGTTTTTGGTTAGGTTAATTATCCGGTATGGGGCAAGCCGCCTAACCAGGCGGCCCCTCACGCCTACGGTTTGAGGTATTGTTCTGATAACCACGCGTTTAATCCAACAGGTTCGGGGCGTTGTTCGGGATTGGGATCGGAATCGGAATCGGAATCCATACCCGTACCCGTACCCATACCCGTACCCCATACCCGTAGAGACAAGGCATGCCTTGTCTCTACGGGTATGGGGTATGGGGTATGGGTATGGGGTATGGGTACCCATACGTATTCCAAAACCAACGCATCATTCAACGGATTGCCCGATGAACCCCACGACGAATCACCCGATGGGTTATCCGATGTTATATTTTTTCGAAATTATTAAATCTGTCGTCAATCCATTGCTGCGGATTGTTTTTAATGTAGGCCGATATTCGAAAAACATCATGTTCATTGCGGATGATATGATCATAAAACCGCGATTGCCAGGCGAAATCAAACCCCAATCGATGTATATGTTTTGTAACCGCGGATTTATACCCGCCAACGATTGATGAAATCGTATTTTTCCCCTGGTTTTGGAATCGTTGTTGGCCAATGGTTTTTACGGATGTTGATGCCGGATTTTTCCAATTAAACCAGGAATCGTTAGGTTCGTTTTTTGAATGTTCGGGTGTGGTATTGGTCATTGGGGCGTTGTTCAATTTACTGGTCGGCAAACCAATTTTATTTTCATGGGATTTTATTAATATACCATGTACGTGATTGGGCATAACCACAAATTCACCCAATTCAATATGTTTGGAATGTTTGGTTATCTCATACCACATTTCGTTGGCGATATCACCATGCTGTGACAATTTCATATCACCGTTTTCAATGTTACCAAAATAACATTCCCTGTTATTGGTACAGATAGTTATAAAATAGGCCCTGGGCCATCCATAATCCCAATTTTGCAATCTGGTAGATTCTATTCGGTACTTGTTTTGAAATTTCCTGGTCATTTCACCTGTACTTCGCCGGACATTAGTTTTGGTATCATATCAAATTTTAGAAAATTAGAGACACATAATCCTTTTTGGTGGTATTCTCCATTGCCTCATGATTCTGGGTATGACTAAAACCCCCTTCCATATACTGGCAAGTCCAAGCATTATGATCAAACCGAGTTTGATCATAATTACATTAAAACAGCACGTCTAACGAGGCTAAATCAGCCTTTTAGCAAATGTTAGCTGATTTTAATCAGTTTTTGAAGGTACCAAAACCCCATGGCACAGCAAATCAAAAACTTTGAGTCATCCCACTTCGCTATCATGGATCAAAAGATGAATGACTTGTACTGGGACTTTAAAGCCGTTTTCAATCGAACGCACCCTTAACAGCATGGAAAAGAAGGCGCTTAAAGCCCGATTGCCAATTGATAAAGGCTGGAAAGAGGTGCTCAACAACCAGTTCCACGACTCCCTTCCAGGTTCACATATCCCGGTAGTATACAAAGACCTGCGGGAGGCCTATGACAGGGCCCTTAGTACTGGCAATACCATAGTAAACAATTCCATCAACACCCGTACAGTCACCTATGACATTGCTTGCTTTGATTAAGCCCTCACATGATAAATTTGGGAAACTGCCCGATAAAAACATAAGAAAATACACTATTGAGGCACTAGCCAAAAGGCATAAATTACCAGACGATTCCATATTTGATTATTATACCCGCATTTCTGATCCTGAAGTACGCCTTACCTTTATCTGGGCTTGCGGTCAAAAAACGCCGCGGTAAAGGGTCCTTACCAGCCAATAAAAGCTGCCCAGCTTAGGGCCTAAAAGATAAATCTTCGACATTAGATGAAAGGTATAAGGGACAATGTCGCTTGTGGTCTTCACCCAACTGCTCCCATATATATTGCAGGCACTGGTCGTTGTTGCCAAAAAAGAACTCCTCGCCGTGAAATTTACGAAAGAAATAGCCGCGTTTTATAACCTCCAGAACCTGGGTTTTAAAACCTGCAAAAAGCACCACCATTCCATTGCGCTTAAGACGCCGGGTTAGCTCTCTAAGAGTGGCATGCCCGGAAGCATCTATATTGTTTATACCGTCCCCTACAATTACAACATATTTGAGTTTTGGTTTATGCACTACCCTTTCCAGTACCTTTGACTCAAAGTAAGCCGCGTTTACAAAGTACAGTGAGCCATCAAAGCGGATAAGGCTGATTTCATCGCATAAGGGCAGATTAAATAGTTCAGCATCGTGAAAGGCACCGTCCTTCTGCCTGCCCAGTATTGCAATACGCGGACTCATGGTACGATATACATACAACATAAGGCCAAGCCCTACACCAATAAGCACACCATGATCTATTTGAGGTGCAAATGCCAGTGTAAGTAAAAAGGTAATAACCCCAATAGCGCCATCAGGGGGGTAAATACGGCCCATTTGGTAAATTTCTACAGGTTTAATTAATTTGATAATGGCGGTAATAATAACAACGGCCAGCACAGCTTTGGGTAGATGGTATAATATGGGCGTAAGCCACAATAACACAATGCCAGTGATAATTCCCGATATTATAGAAGACAAATTGGTTACGCCACCTGCGCTGGCATTAAGATGTGAACGGGCGAATGAGCCTGAAACCGGGTACCCCTGAAAAAAGCTCCCCGCTATATTGGCCATACCCTGGCCTACCAGCTCCTGATTAGCGTCCAGGTTGACGCGTTTGGTAATAACCAGTGATTTGGCAATTGTAATGGCCTCTAAAAAACCCAGCAGAGCAATAGCAAAAGCACCGGAAAATAGCTGAGTGATATTGTTAATATTTAATACGGGTAATTTAAAGGAAGGAAGTCCCTGTGGTATATTACCTATTACACTGCCGCCCATTTTCTCAAAGCCAGACAACCAGGATACTACTGTAGCCCCAGTCACCACAATTAACACCCCTGGTATACGCTTATTAAACTTCTGCATTATTAAAAGGACAGCGAGAGAAGCACAACTCATAATAACCGTTGGCACATGAATACCAGAGGCAATAGAAGCGCTAATCTGAGAAATGCCCTGGAAAAAACCTGCAGGACCGGGTGAGGGAACACCAAAAAGCTCATCCAACTGAGAGCCGACTATTATAATGGCCGCCGCATTGGTAAAACCCGCGATAACAGGATGAGCAAGAAAATTTACCAGGATACCCATGCCAAAAATACCCAGCACAAATTGTATAACACCCATAAGCAGGGCCAGTATCACAGCAAAGCCAAGATATTCCGGACTCCCAGAAACAGCTAAGGGAGCCAGCACCGCCGCTGTCATGATAGATACAATGGCTGCAGGACCGGTTGACAACCACCGGGATGACCCGAACAGAGCGCCGATTATTACAGGGATAAAGGCCGCGTATAAACCGAAGTACACGGGCAGCCCGGCAAGCTGAGCATAGGCCATGGACTGGGGAATGAGTACCAGGGATACTGTCAACCCGGCAAGAACATCCTTACGCCAAACGCCTGGTTTACGAAGCTCCCCCGCCCAGTGTTTCATGGGCATTAGATGTTCTAATAGAATTCTTTTTAAATGGTTCATAAATTAGATATGATGCTGGCCGCCAAATTATCAAAAACTTGAAGGGTCACTTGATATTTGGGCTTGATCGGCCCCGCCTATTACCGGGCCGGAATTTTCCAAAGCGGCCGCTTTAAGTATAATGTTAACCTCCTCCTGTAAGGGGTGCCCATGGCGCTCAGCCCTTTGCCTGAGTTTGTGAATAACATTTTCATCTATATTACGAACCAGAAGATTTGCCATATTCAATACCTCTAATTTTCCCGATAAATTTGATTATTAAAATTTAACTTCTACGCGGCCCGCATACTCCAGATTCGGAGTTGATAACCCGTCAAAGGCTCTACAATAAACAGTGGCATTTACATTTTGCAGAATATTATAAAAATATTGAACCATGCCAATGGAAGAAGGAGTGCTTATGACGTGTATTAAACTGAGAGACACATGCATAAGGTCGTTTATCATATAGCGTATGCTGCCATAGACATTATGCACCCCCCAAAGGGGGTGAACAAGGCCGGTGTCTCTATATAGGTACTCCCCGGACACAAACCATTTTTGACCCCATGAGTAATCGGCGCCAGCCATAACCTCACCATAGGTACTCCCGCCCTTAGTGGTGTAATGGATAACGGTTTCCCCTGTTAGGCCTGCTTTCATATCACCTTTAAATGACAGCCCTCCAAGAACCTTGTCCCCGACAGTATCACCAGCAGCCCCATGACGGTAAATACCGACAGCGGCAAGATCAAAGTCCCATTTAGTAGTAAACGCCCTGAGAGCGTTTGAATGGGCCCCCGCCCCTTGGGGCAGTTGAGCTATAACATCCAAACCCGAAAGATTGCCCAGCGGAAACCTGGCGCTTATAATATCGGCACCCCGGCGCCGGTAATTAAGATCGGCAAGTTCAACCGAGGAAAATACATCTACAGGAGAAAACAAAACACCCTTACCGAAATTAACAACCTGACGGCCCAGAGTAATATCTGCCCAGGGAAGATACATGGATACATATAATTTGCGCAGATCCATAATAAAGGGAAGAAGAGGCGAACCTATAAGGGAGTCTGCCATGGGTGCCAGAAAAGAAGACATACCCTGAGACCATGATTTTGCATAATGCCCATGAGGCAGAAGTATGTCCAGGATACCCTCGACCTTGGCGTATTTGCGGTTGGAGTTTTTAAAACCCACACCAAGAACACTTACCCCGCAAAAACTGACACTGTCAGAGGTGCTGGATTTATAATAGTGTGACCAGCCAAGATCTGAATACATGGAGCCATTGAATTGAAGACCGGATTTACCATAAGAGACAAAGGGGAAAAGTGTAATGAAGACCAAAACCCAAAATCCCAAAAATATTTGGTTAGGCCCGAGTTTAAATCGCAGGGACATCTTCATTTTATCTTCTCAGATATCTCATGCTGAATTCTTTATTATCAACTGATACATCCAACTCTAATTTTTTCATTGTAAATATTGTTTTACTGTTACGCCGCAATTTGTTGAAAATTTCCACTTTAGACGCCATGTAACGCTCCCCGACTTTTTCGACCTCTATAGTACTGCTTACCTTGAGTAGTTTGCCGCTTTTGGCGTACATTTCCTCCTTCCACTGAGTAAATGTTACCTTGTCCACCCACATAATCCGGCGATAGTAAGGCACATTTTTAACCAGAGCATTAAGGTCGATAACATAGCACAATTGCCCTTGAATCGTATCCTCCCCAGAAATTTTTATTTCATATTTATTAGCCAGTTTATCCGATTCTAAAGCATCCTCATAAGAGACATCACTGCCCATCATACCCTCTTTAAGCATGTGACCGGATATTTTAACCACATCGTCCTCATCGGGGAAGTATATCCACAGATTACCGCCCATAAACAAATACTTTGTACCCTCATCTTCGGGATTGGTAAACTCAACAATAGCTTTGTCGCCATCTTTGCCGGAGATACCGCGAGACTTCATATTCTTTACGCGGATTTCATCCCCAACCTGTATTGTCATTACACCTTCATAAGAGATAGTTTTATGATCGCGGTTAGCGTCCATCTTTGCAATAATTTGCGGACCTGTGAGAGGACCAGCGGCGGTGGTAACTACCAGTATTGCTGTAAAAACTAATAGTTTAATCATAAGTTCTCCTTTAGTAGTATAGAATGCGATGGACATATCAGGTGATTTGTTTTTGTATTGCTACACGCTCTTGATTGCCTCTACAACATCCATTTTAGCTGCCTTTTGTGATGGGAAAACCGACATTAACGCGGCAATTGATGTACCCAGCATAAAGATGCTAAAAACTGACGCAAGACTTATCTCCACATATATTACGTTATCTATAGGGAATTTAAAATCTTTCATCATATTTGTTAAATCCATACCAGTATACCTTAGAACAGTATTTAAGCCCGTACCCAACAACGCTCCCATAAGGCTGCCCAACACACCAAGCATCAAGCCCTCAAGGCTGAATAATATCAGGAGCTCCCGCCTGGACACACCCATGGATTTCATAATGCCAATTTCTTTGCGGCGCTCCAGAACCACCATCATCATTATATTGGAAATGATTACAGCACCCAGAAAAGCAATAATGGCATACATCCAGCCATAAATAGACTTTTGCATTTTGATCAAATTATAGTAGTCGCCTATTTGGGTCCAGGGCGTGACCACTATATTGGTGTCCCTGACCATACCCCTGATAATAGAGGCTGCCTGAGGGGCCTTATTATAATCTTTAAGCATGATTACTATTTGCTGGACGGCGTGCCCCATGCGTAAAAGTTTTTGAGCATCTGCTAATGGTATTTGAAATATAACATCGTCAAGCATAAGCAGCCCTGTCTTAAAAAGACCTGTAATAATAAATTTACGCATATGCAGAGCGAAATCACTGCCTTGTGTTACCACCTTTACGGTATCGCCAACCTTGTACCCAAGAGCGGCCGCCAACCTGACCCCCATTATCATCTCCCGGTTATTTTCCAGATAACGACCACCAGGAAGAATAGAGTTCTGCAGCATTAACAGGTCTTTTTCTACTGCCGGGTCACCGGCCAATGCAGCTGCCGGCTTACTTCTGCCTTTGTGACTGAGAACAGCACCGAATTGCACCCGCTGGGTCACGATATCTATTTGAGCTGATATAGATGGATTAGATTTAATATCGTTAATAAGCCCGGCCGGGTTTTTTACATTTTTGGTAACAGGCAGGAAGCGCCGGTTTTCCTCGAAATCCCGGGAGGCGATACGTACATGGCCGGTCTCATTCTTGGTGTAATTTTTGACCATGGAGCCCTGCAAACCATTTATAAACGCCTGCAGAAAAATTATAAACATAATTGAAAGCGATACGGAGATAACGGCCAGTATAGAACGCCGCCGATTACGGCCGATATTTCTCAATGCGAGTTTTACCAGATAATTCATAAAGGACCCTTATACAAACCTTAAAGCCTCTGTGACTTCTATCTTTGCGGCCTTCCGGGCTGGAATCACGCTTGCCACCGCTGACACTATTACCCCAAACACGAATACAAACAGAAAGGTCTGAGGGTTCCATTCCCCATAAATAGTGCCCCAAACCGGGAACCCGCTGGTATCTATATCACCCACCATTTTATCGATAGGATAACCCACTGTAACCAGAAATATATTTGCCAGTACGCCGAAAAGGACACCCAGAACGCTACCCAACAGCCCGGTGATAACGCCCTCCATAAGGAACATGAAGGTAACGTCTCCAGGCTTCATACCATGAGCCCTTAATACACCCACCTCCCGTACCCTTTCATAAACACTCATAAGGACAGTATTAAAAATACCCACAGAGGCAATTAAGAGAATCACAATCATGAATATAACTCCGAAGGCTTTTTTCTGCTTCATCATTTCAAGAAAAGAAGCTGCGGCTTCTTTAAAGGTTTCAACATGATATAATTCTCTGCCGAATTGTGTATATATGGCCCCTTTAGCCCCATCAACTTCTTTTATAAAACGGCCAAAATTCGTACGCCGGTACATCCCCACATCCACCTCCGTGATTAGACCCTCCAGATCCAGGAATTGATTTGCGGCATCATAAGTAATAATTACACTGCTCTTGTTTATGGCAGGATCTGTAGTATGAATGATACCTGTAACAATAAATTCATCAGCATTACGGCTATTGTAGCGAGTGAGGGCATAAAGAATGATACCATCCCCCACACCCACTCCCATTTCCCGGGCCAGGTCTTTGCCAATGAGGATGCTGTTTAAACCCGGAGTTGTCAGATATTCACCTTTTATATGATGATAAAGAGTAAAAACAGAAGTATCGCTGCCAGGGGCTATAATAGTACCCATAACGGGGATGGTTCTTTCATAGTTGGATAGCTGGGCAAGGAACGATGTACGGGGGGTAACGCCTTTAACATTTGGGTCCCTTTTTAGATGAGACGCAATAGTATCAAAGTCCTTAATCCCAAAATCCAATGGAAGAGACTTTTTTTCCTCCTGATACTGCATTGTGTGTACCTTAATGGCCGCACTGGAAAGCTTAATTAAATTGTCTATAGCCAGCCTGTCCATACCAGTCATAACGGAGTCCATTAATATGTAAATGAATAAGCCAAACGCGATGGTAAGCGCTGACAATAGAGTTCGCCGCTTATAACGGAACACATTGCGAAGCGCTATTTTAATGATGGTACTCACAGCGAATCCTTGCGCTGATCAGACTCTATACGCCCGTCTTTTAAGTTAATTACTCTGTGGGCCCGGTCCTCCACCATTTTATCGTGAGTACTGAAGATAAATGTCATACCCTGTTCATGATTAAGAGTTTCCATAACACTCATGATGTCCTGGGCGGTGGTACTGTCGAGATTAGCTGTGGGTTCATCAGCAAGAACAACCAGAGGTGATTTTACCAATGCCCGGGCAATAGCCACCCGCTGCTCCTGCCCGCCGGAAAGCTCCGCTGGACGGCGATCTGCCATGCCCTTTAGACCTACAATTTCAATAATAGCCAGGGCTTTTTTGGCCATATCCTCTTTAATTAACTGTTTTTCAATAACCAGAGGCAGCTCTACATTTTCCCTGACTGTAAGGACAGGAATTAAGTTGTAGGATTGAAAAATAAAGGCGATATTCGTTTTACGGTAATCGGACAAAGCCGCCTCATTCATCTGCCCTAACTCCTGACCATTATAAACCACTGTACCCGAACTGGGGGTGTCCAGACATCCGATAATATTAAGCAGAGTGGTTTTGCCGCTGCCCGAAGGCCCTACAATTGTAAGGAACTCACCCTTATTAATACTTAAGTCAACACCCTTGAGAGCATTTACCTGTTTATTGCCCTTTTGATAGCTTCTACTGATATTTTCAAGCTTTAGGATTTCCATAGCTGCATCCGGCTAATTATTGTAAAGTAATTGATTTATAATATCTGCAATATAGATATCAGGGGATTACATAGCCAGTACCTGATATATCCAATTTAATGAATGTAGCAGAATACATTCACCGCTAAGATCATCTGTAATAAACAGGCCCAGCTTATTGTTCATTGACATTTACCAGCTGAAAAACAGCCTGTAATATACCAGAACGTCCACTTGAATTGATGTTTTGAGCAAATATCATGCCTGTTTAAGGCGGGCATTCCGCACAGATACTCTTAAACAGGTTAGTGGAGAGGTATCTGTCCCCACGGTCCGGCAATAGTGCCACCACTGTATCCGATGAGGAAAGATCGGCTGCCGCCTGAAGGGCAGCCACAACCGCAGCCCCGCTGCTCATCCCCACAAAGAGCCCCTCTTCTAAAGCTAAACGATTAGTCATGGCATAGGCTGGGCGGTCTTCAACTGTTATAATACTATCCAGTTTATCCCGTTGGTATATACCTGGAACAATAGCCTCATTCATGTTTTTAAGCCCCTGGATTGCATGACCCTCAATGGGCTCAGCCCCTATTATATTTATTCTGGAATTATATTCTTTAAGTCTTCTTGCCACTCCCATTAAAGTACCTGTAGTACCCATACCAGCAACAAACGCTGTTACTTCACCATTAGTTTGGGACCAGATTTCCGGGGCTGTAGTCTCATAATGGCTCTGCCAATTGTATTTATTTTCAAACTGATTAGGCATGTAATAACGGTCGGGGTTATTTTCCATAATCCTGTGGGCCTCCCTTATAGCGCCGTCCGTACGCTCCGCTGCCGGTGTCAGCACCAGCTCCGCGCCGTATGCCATAAGAGTTTGCCTACGTTCCACACTTACACATTCGGGGAGTGTAAGTTTAACACGATGCCCCAGGCAGGCGCCAACCATGGCTAAACCTATGCCTGTATTACCCGATGTAGGCTCCAGTATTACCCTGCCGCCATTGAGGGCCCCCTCTTCTTCAGCTTTTTGTACCATAAAAAGAGCGGGACGATCTTTAACCGAGCCCCCCGGATTACTGCCCTCAAGTTTTACGAGAATCCTGGCACCTGATTTGGGGCGAATGCGCCTTAGCTCAATTAGGGGTGTATTGCCAATACTATCAAGCAAATGACAAGCACCGTAATTTTTAACATTGCCCTTTTGGTTATTATTATCCTGGGAAATTTTTATACCTGAACTCATGAAATACTCCTAAATATAAATCTTAGATAAAGGATAACAGAATTTGTGATATTAAGCATCCATTGGATCATACTGACTGTTTTAAAGGCATTGGTTAAACATGCCTGATTATGCAAAAATCCACAAACCGCTAAGCTTAATTTTTACATTCTTAATAATATGATAATTAAGGATTTTAAGCCGTATAACGGTCATAATTGCGAGGTTACTGCCATGTGCAACCTCCTGTATCACCAGCAAATTAATCTTTCTGAACCCATGGTTTTTGGATTAGCACAGGGGTTGGGGTTTATTTACTGGAATATGAAAATAATGGACTTCCCTTTTATTGGCGGCCGTATTAAGCAGGATGCTCTCACTCAAATACTCTGCAATAACCTGGAGCTTAAGCTTAATACTTTTCAAACATCATCTATAAAAAAGGCCTGGGCGTATGCAAGAGCCACCATAGATTCCGGTCAGCCCGTGGGTCTTAAGCTAGACTGTTACTATCTGGATTATTTCAAATCAAAAATCCACTTTGCCGCTCACTACGTAGCCATGTATGGGTACGATGCCACATCGGCTTATGTAGTCGATACCAGGCTACAAGGTACAACTCATAAAATACCTTTAAAAAGTCTGGAGCTCGCCCGCAATGCCAGGGGCCCAATGTCATCCTCAAACTTGTCATTTTCTATAGGGAAAACCAAACCGCTGCCAAGTCTTCAACCATTAATTCTCAAATCCATTCGGGCCAACGCTAAAGATTTCTTAAATCCCCCAATACAGAATATCGGCTATAAGGGTATTCTTAAAATGTCCCGAGAAGTTCTCAAATGGTTTGATATCAGCAATAATCCAAAATATCACTTAACCCTTACTGCCGATTTAATGGAATACGGTGGTACTGGCGGTGCCTTATTTCGCAATTATTACCGGGATTTCCTTGCAGAAGCTTTCGATATTACCGGCAAAAAAAATATCAAGACGGCTCAAAGCCTGTTTAGTGAGAGCGCCTCCTTATGGACACAATCAGCCCTGCTAATTAAAAAAGCAGGTAAATGTCAGGATTTTTCACTTCTCACAAAACTTTCCGGGTTATTCAAAGAAATCTCCGGCCTCGAGAAGGGGGCTATGGGGTTACTGCTTAATATTTAAGCACAGCGTTTGTCAGTATTTGCTCCATTTTGAAATAGCCCATAATCCCTGCTATTCACATCTGAAACACATCTACCGCCCGGTGATATAGTAACTTGGAGGTTATTCAGGGAAAAATGGCTGATATGGATAATGAATGCAACATGGCCCCATAATTGCTGACTAATAATTATAATCACAAATCATTAACTAAAGGAGCAATTCATGCAGACTGCCACAGCTACTATAACAGAGGAGCTAACCGAAGCTAAAGAAAGCACTTATACAGGTCACCCGGTTAAACTCAGCAAAAGGCCTGTAAGAGATTCCATCATAAGTAATGATGATATTTTAAACCTGAGGATTGCCCTGGAAACTTCCCGCAACTGGGAAGAATTCCTCAGCAGAGTTTAAATTAATTAAAAAAGGAGGTTACCATGAGCTGCGGCTGCCATACATCTGCGGACATTCACAATAAATCAAAACAATCCTGTTGTTTTCGTCCTCCACTCAATGTTTCGGAGGATAAAGATAAATTCACCATGCGATTTGAGCTGCCAGGTTTAAACAAGGAGGATATCCACATTGAGCTGGAGGGCGACATCTTGCATATATTTGGAAATAAACATAAAGAAGGTTCACCGGAAGATTACGCAGAAAGCCCTCACGGAAAGTTTGATCGCAAACTGCGTTTAACCGATGGCGTGGACAAGGAATCAATCAGTTCTGCCTTTAAAGATGGCATACTTACCATCATTATCCAAAAAAGCGAAAAGGCAAAAGCACGGAATATTGAAGTGAATTAAAAACTCATATCTCATTAGTCCCAATTCCGCCTGCAATATGCACCGGCGGAATTTTTTTTAAAGCAATATAATGAGCAGGATTATTAAAAAATATACATGGCAGGGAGATGTTACCCTGAATGTAATCAAAGGTAAGTGGAAATGCATTATACTCTACCACCTGCTAAATGATGAAGTACTGCGTTTTGGCGAGTTAAAAAAGCGTCTGGAGAGGGTATCGGTAAAGGTTTTATCTCAAAGCTTGAAAGAAATGGAGCTGGATGGCCTGGAAAATAAAAAAGTATACGCCGAAATACCGCCGCATACAGATTATATTATCACCGGATTGGGAAGGTCTCTACCTCGCCCGTAAACATTAGACCTTACAGGGAAACCAATTAATATCCCAGGATACCTAAATCAACCAGATGGTTAAGCGAGGCCTGGTCCTGCGCCATTCGAGTCAGGTTTGTAGCCGGTGCTCTTACAACCGTAACTGTTTCTACAGACATTGCAGTTGAATTTAAGGAATTGAGGACAGCGGACACCCGCATGCCATTGACTGAAGTTGCAGGGAATTTGTTTAAATAAAGATTACATGCAGCCTTGGAATAAGAGAGCAGAGCTTGTTGATAAAGGAGAGGTTCCAGCAGGGACAGCACCTTAGAATTATGCGGTGAATGCTCGAAATCTCGAAGGAAACGCAGTAACTCTACCCGATCCGGTTTAGAAGCAAGTACTTTGAATTGCTCCGCTTCGGAAAGCATATTTATCTCGCCAGCATGGCAGACAGCTGTTACTAGATAACCCCATAAAACAACAATAAGAGGAAACTTCATAATTTATAACCTTAGCGCAGTGGAAATGACCCGGCACCCGCGTGCTGACAAGCCCCCTGGAGAACCAGATTTTCCCAGCCTCCTTTACAAAAATATATACCAGGGCGTTAACATTTCCACTAATTTGACGATTCGTCAAAACATCAGATATATTGTTATGGTCGGTGATTTCAGGTTTTTGTAATCTGTTAACCAGGGGGTATTAGTATGAAGTTTTTTTTAATCATATTTTTTTTGGTTACCGGCTACACGTATTGTAATACAGGGCTTCCAGCCATTATCGAGCTGGTTAACCAGAGCAAATTACAAGAGGCTGAGGGCGCCCTCAATATATTCCTGGAGTCACACGCCAACAGCCATTCTGGCCATTTTGTCATGACACAAATACAAATTCAAAAAGGCCGCTACAAAGAGGCCGCCGTTTACATATCCCAGGCCATTAAACTCAAAAAGAATGAGGTTTCCTATCTTCGTATTGCTGGTCAAATCCAGGAGAAGCTAAAGGCCAATACCAAAGCTCTCAGCTACTGGCGTCAATGCCTGCAGCACGCCAGGGATTCAAGTCTAATTAATGAAGCCAAAAGCCACATCAAATATCTTGAAAATGACTAATCTTTTCATCAATTCAATTATTTGCGCTGGCGTTACATTGATATCAAGCTGCAGCCGCCCGGTTACTAAACCAGGCTATAACTTTTCCAACATTCATACCGTAATGGTAGAAAATGTTGATAATTTCCCAGGTAACTCTGTGTCCGGGGTAACAGTAAATAAAGTTCTTACCCACGAGCTAATTAAAATGGGGCTTAATGTAATGGACAGAAGCACCAATACAAGCAAGGTCTCAGATACTCTAGTCCAAAATCACTATGATGCCACGCTTACATGTACTATTACACAATATCAGAGCAAACGGACAATGCTGATACCTATCGAAATCGAAAATAAGGGCAGTACAGTAATAACAACAGAAACAGAGTTTGTACCTGTGGAGGGCGTACGCTTAAAACATGGCCTAAATCAACCTCACAGGCAAAAGCTAAAACGCAAAACTGTAAAAGAGGAAACAGTTAAAGATTTAGGCAGTGTTACCAGGACAAAAAAGATTAAAACCTATGATGCCGTTGTCAGCCTAAATATGCAGCTTAAGGATGCCGCCACTGGTATAATTGTATGGTCTTCCTCATACAATTATAATTCTCTGCAGCTTAACGAGGCCATTGAGCGCTGTATAACTGGCGGTCTTACACCCTTTAAAAAAGTAATGAAGCCCTATCTGTAATAAACCTCATTGCTGAGCTGACCTTACACATTAACCAATATTTTAATAAAATCGCCTGGAGCATGGCAATAACCTGATCAAAATTTTGTTTTGTGGCGTTACGCAAACCGCGGATATCCAGTCTTTTATCGTCTATGTCCACGGCAAGAACTTTGGTTCCCTGTGTAGCGCAGCCGGAAATTGCTCCAAGACCAATGGATTAGCGCCGCGAAAAGTGGAGAGATCGGAACCACGCAGCCCCACTTTGATAATTTTAAGCAGCACGTCCCCCGCCCCGGGCCCCCCTGGATGAGTAACATCCTGTAACTGTACCTGCCCCGGCTGTGTAATGGTTAATGATTTCAATGTACTACCTCCAATCTGTATCTATAACATAAAATCAAAATCCCAAATTCTAATTCCCAAACAATAAAGACAAAAAATAAATATCAAAATTCAAAACAAAAGTCAGATCCAGAAAGAACTTGAAGTATGATTTTTAATTTGTGCATTTATTCTGTCCTCTTTTGGATTTGTTTAGGATTTAGGATTTTGAATTTCTTCTTTTTTCTACCTGAGTTTCTGTCAGCTAAACCTTCAACCCATATACCTTTACCGTAGTACCACCCATAATAGAAACCTTCTCTGATGCCGTGAGCGATGACGTATATCGGTTTATAATATCAAACCACCTGCCATACCCGCAAGCGGCCGTACACACGGGCCAGTCCGACCCATACATTACCCGGGATAGGCCGAAAGCCTCCACCACGGTGTCCAAATAGGGAATCAACTGTTGCTCTGTCCAGTTGTTAAAATCAGGATCAGGCTCGTCCTGAACTACATGCCGTACTCCGCGAAGGTACGGATTTATTCCAGATGATGCTCACCCATGGCCAGGGGGACAGCAAAGAGTCGGGGGATATATGCCACCATCTTCTTTCTCTAATTATCATGCTGGCTAATGGTCTTGAAGCCCCTGCCAGTGATGCCTCAGACAAAGCTCACTCTACCTACACTAGGGTAAAAGCCCATATACAAAAGCATTATCTGAGACACTTTACCCTGGAGGATATCGCCAGGGATGTACATGTAAATTCAGCTTATCTCTGCCGACTTTTTAAGAGATTTGGCTCCCATTCACCATACGAATTTTTAATGCGGCAAAAGATGGCCAAAGCCAGAGAGCTGTTGGTGGCTAGTGGTGAGTGGTGAGTTGTGAGTGGTGAGTTGTGAGTTGTGAGTATTAAAGTACCTTCTCGGTCTTACCGCTCTTCTCCGCCCTGTGCATGGCCTCGATTATGCGGATACCGGCCACCACCATTTCGGGCTCAATTTCACCTTCCATTTTTTCACCATTAATTGCACGATAGAAAACATCCCACATATAATCACCGGATTTTGAACCAGGTTCGGCAGAGTCCAGAACCGACTCCCCTTTACCTGAAGCAGCTGCAATGCTCATCTTGAGATTTTTCATGCCCTCAGCATAGGGAAAGGTTTGTGTGTTTTTGAAAATAGTGCCGTTTTCATAGTTAAGTATCATGGGCTGGGTATAGAACATACCATCATTAATACAGAAACTACAGAAGATATTGGCAATGGCGCCGCTTTTAAATTTGATACTGAGCTGAGCGTTGTCCGGCGTGGGACGCCCTGTAAAAATACTTGAATGAGTTACCTGGACCTCATCTGCCTCACCGAATAAACGGACAAAGTCGTTAATTACATAAATACCAAGGCGAAAGATAGGAGCTACAGGGCAGGAATCCGGATCGTCCTGCCAGGTGCCGGTGGCAGTTTCCCGGTAACTGGCCCAGTCATCGCGCCGAGCGGCAATGGGGCGGCCCAGATTGTATTTAGAAACCCACTCCTCAATCTGAATAATTTCGCCGGTGGGCAATGGTGAAGGAGAATTAAGATGAATAACACGACCCAGCTCCTTGGCCTCTTTGAGCACCTTAAGACCGGCATCAGCATCCAGCTCAAAGGGCTTGGTTGTCATGACATCTTTACCCGCTCGGATAATGGTAGAAAGTAGATCTGCCCGGCCTTTAGGTCCGGTAAAAAGACCAACAACGGGAATATCATCATCAGCCAAAAGCTCGCTCAGATTTGTATAAGCCTTAACACCATATTCCTTAGCATACTGTTTACATTTTGGCTCGTCCCTATCGCAGACTGCGTCCAGCTCAAAATACTCACCAACTTGACCATTTTTAAAGCCCTTGAGAACATGACTGCCAAAATTAAGACCTATGATACCAATTTTCTTTTTTTCCATCTGAGTTTTCCCCCTTTAACGATATTGGGCCTGGAAACTGCAATCCCAGACTTTTTTATGATGAGAAAATAATAAAAAAGAATTCGTCATAGAGGACGGCGTTCACCTTACCCTTAAGGGTAATCATATTTACGCACAAATTATTTTCGAAGATTTACTAAAAATCATTACCTGAACGATATACCTTTTATATTATTATCAGATCGCTTGCGGCCTTATCTGGTTGTGCCTATAATGAGTATAGAGGGGACAGGTTTTAATGAGGGTATTTTACAGGTCAATTTTCTTCCAATCAGGAAGTCTGGTGTTATTACTGTTGACATTATCAAAAGCGATAGGGGCTGACGAGTTCCCAGTTTTCGACTGTATTAAACCAAATATTACTTTTTGGGAAAATATTTTTGTTAAATACGCCTCCACCAGCGGCCTTATCCACGATGAAAACGATTTAACCCGCATATACGGGTTTATAGATTTAAAAGACAACCGTGAGAAGGGTGCCGGCAAAATAAACAATCTCCGCATTAAAGAGGCTAAAAACCGTTATCGCAATATTCTCCTTAATTTGACAGATACATCCTACTCCATGAGTGATGAGGAGTTACAGGTTGCTGCCTTATTCGGACCATCAGCAACCAGAGAGGATTACCTGACAGCCGCAGACAATATCCGCTGTCAGGTTGGGTTAAGAGACAAATTTATTCAAGGCATAATACGCTCAACCGCTTTCCTCAGCAGGATGAAAGAAATCTTTAAAGAGGAGGGTGTACCCGAGGATCTGATATACCTGCCTCATGTAGAATCAGCGTTTAATTTCCGTGCCTACAGCAAAGTAGGGGCAGCGGGCATGTGGCAGTTCATGCATTCCACAGGCAGGATATATATGCAGGTGGACTATGTAATAGATGAGCGGCGGGACCCTTATGTATCAACACGCGCTGCCGCTAGGCTTCTTAAAAGTAATTACGGCAAACTACAGAGCTGGCCGTTGGCCATTACCGCCTATAATCACGGAGCGCACGGCATGGAGCGGGCCAAGAAGTCAAAGGGCACCTTTGATAAAATATACCAGGAATATGAACATCGCAGTTTCAAATTTGCCTCCCGTAATTTTTACGCAGAATTCCTGGCCGCCCGTAATATGGCTAAAAACTACAAGGAGTACTTCACGGACATAGTACCACTTGAGCCTTTTGTCCGCAGTGAGATAAAACTGGGCGGTTTTACAGAGTGGTCAAAACTTTCGGGTTTACTGGGTATAAGCGACAGCATACTTACAGAATTCAACCCCTCCTGGCGCCCTCCTATTTACAAAGGACAAAAGTACCTTCCCAAAGGCTGTGTAGTATATATTCCCCCTCACACTCAAGAGCAGGCCTCGCTGGCCCTGGCTAGCGTACCACAGGACTTTTACAAGCCAAAACAAAACCCCAGCCGCTTTCACCAGGTAGGCAAGGGGGAAACCGTGGGCAGAATAGCCCAACGCCACAAAGTCAGCATCAAAGATCTTATTATTGCCAATAACCTGAACCACCGAGCTACTATTTATGTGGGTCAGAACCTTAAACTCCCCATAAAAGCAGATAAACCAGTTATTGCACAACCCATTGTAGACACTCAGGCTCTGATACTAAATGAGTTCCTTCTCCCGCCAATTATTACCAGGCTTGACAGCGCACCTGCTGTTAAAGAGGATACAATTAAAGCCGTAGCAGCCATACTGAACACCCCCGCTGAGCTAAAAATACCCGATGGGGCCATTGATCCCAACATGATTACGGGTAATCTCATAATTAAGGGTGTTTCCTCAAACCAGAAAAAAGGCGTAGGCAGGATCAAAGTGCAGGTGGGTGAGACCTTGGGCCATTATGCTGAATGGCTGGATATCCCCACTTTTAAAGTACGACGAATAAACAGCTTCAGCTATAAGCGGTCCATACATGCAGGCCAGGAGATTATAATACCCCTTCACGGCATAACCAAAGAAGTTTTTGAAGAAAAACGTTATGAATACCATAAGGAGATTATAGAGAATTTCTTCGCCGCCTGGAAGCTGGATACAATCATTATATACCGGGTACAAAAAGGTGACAATATCTGGGCCTTATGCAATGAGCGCTTCGATATACCCTTGTGGCTCATTAAGCAGTATAACGCGGATGTAGACTTACATGGCCTGCGCGTGGCCCAGGAGCTCCATATACCTGTCCTCAGCGAAAAAGGCCGGTGAGGTGCAGATTTAAAACCATGAAAACAGCGCTAAGGTATTTGGGCGGAATAAAAACCCGTAACTTGACTAAGTCAAGGAACTAAGTTATAATATAATTATGAAGCAGGTTACTATCCATGAAGCAAAAACTCATTTAAGCCGGCTGATCAAAGAGGCTCTTGCTGGTGAAGATATTATAATCGCCAATGGCCATAATCCCATGGTTCGCCTTTCTGTCATGCCAAAAGCTAAAATTAAACGAAGGTTTGGGGGTGCTAAAGGCATGATTAAATATATGGCCCCGGATTTTAACGATCCATTAGAAGACTTTTCTTCCTATATGCCATGAATATCCTGTTCGACACCCAGGCATTCCTGTGGTTCACACAGGGCAGTAGCAATTTTTCTCCTCTTGCTCAAAGGGAGATTGAAAACACTGACAACAAGTTGTTCTTCAGCGCTGCCAGTTACTGGGAAATATGTATTAAATTCTCTATTGGTAAGCTAAAACTGGACCATAACTGGCAGCAAATGATGGAAAGAGAACTTTCCTATAGCGGCATTAAATGGCTCGATATTCAAAAAAAACATCTGAACCATACAATTATCCTGCCATGGCATCATAAAGACCCTTTCGACAGGCTTATCATTGCGCAAGCCATACAGGAGGACCTCACCGTAGTAACATCTGACAAAGCCTTTAAACTTTACAAAGTTAATATCGTACATCTCTAGGATGGAACAATTACACAGCCTGTGAATCAACCATTAATCAAAAAAATCGAAACTTTCCACACGCAGGAAATTTGCCTTGTTCTGGTAACTGCCAATGATGGCTCCCAGGGCTGGGGGCAAACGGCCCCTTTGAATGCCGATATTACAGCCGCAGTCCTCCACAGGCAGGTTGCACCTCTGGCTCTGGGCAAATCTGTTTCAGATATACCCACTTTAGCAGCAAACTGCATTGACGCCAATATGAAGTACCCCTGGTCTTATGTAAGCCGTGCTTTATGCGGTGTAGAAACAGCTATGTGGGACTTGCAGGGCAAAATAGCCGGTAAAAGCGTATGCGAACTTTTAGGCGGCACTCCCAAACCTCTTGCCGTTTACGGCTCCAGTATGCGGCGTGATATTACACCCCAGGATGAAGCCGAACGCCTCAAACGTCTACAGGATGATTTTGGCTTTAAGGCCTTTAAAATCCGTATCGGTAAATGCTGCGGCCACGACCAGGATGAATGGGAGGGCCGAACAGAGGCCATTGTACCCGCAGTCCGCAAGGCTGTACCACTGGCAAAACTGCTGGCAGACGCCAACAGCTGTTACACACCCAAAAAGGCCATTGAGGTTGGCAAGTTCCTGCAGGACAACGGAGTATGCCATTACGAGGAACCCTGTCCCTACTGGGAGTTGGAATGGACAGCACAGGTAACCAAAGCCCTGGGTATTGATGTAACAGGCGGAGAGCAGGATGTAGACCTGGCACAGTGGAGGCGTATGATAGCCATGGAGGCTGTAGATGTTGTACAACCCGACATCTGCTATATGGGTGGCATCCACCGCACTCTACAGGTTGCCGCCATGGCCAAAAAAACAGGCTTATCCTGCACACCTCATTCAGCTAACCGCAGCCTGGTAACAATTTTTACCCAGCATGTAATGTGCGCTATCCCCAACTCCGGCCCCTACCTGGAGCTTTCCATAGAGGACAGCGCCTGGGCCCAGGATTTCTACAAACCCCATCTAGTTGTAGAAGATGGGCAGATACCAGCACCACAAGGCCCCGGCTGGGGTATTGAAATTGACACCGATTGGGTGCTAAAGGCTAAGAGAATGGTGTCCAAATAGACCCCGCATACCACCCAATGCAGGGTTAATACCCCGGTTACCACCCAATGGTTGGCAGGGTTCATGAACCCTGCCAACCATTGGGTGGTGTATACCAAGACTACTCTTTATCAAACACCAGGTATTCAGATGATTCCATAATATTCTGGGCGGAATAAAGTTCCGCATAGGTGCCTTTGTTCTGCAGCAGTTGCTGATGATTACCCTTTTCTACAATGCGGCCTTCACGGAATACCAGGATAGTGTCAGCGTGTTTAATGGTAGACAACCTGTGAGCGATGGTAATGGTGGTTTGATTACCCAGTACAGACTCAATACCCTTTTGCACCTCCCGTTCTGATACAGAATCCAGAGCGGATGTTGCTTCATCCAATACCAGGATACCCGGTCGCCGCAGAATGGCCCGCGCAATGGCAATACGCTGCTTTTGCCCCCCGGAAAGTGTGGCCCCCCGTTCCCCTACAATAGAGTCATATTGATTAGATGTCTTCATGATAAACTCATGGGCATTGGCTCTTTTAGCGGCTTCTATAATTGAATCTCTGGTTATGCGGCCCCTGGCATGGGCGATGTTATCGGCTATGGAGGCCTTAAATAATATGGGGTCTTGAGTAACCACCCCTACCTTCTGACGCACAGCTTTCATATCAAGGTCATTGGCATCCCTGCCGTCAATAAGCACCTGACCCTCTTCAGCCCTAATAAGGCCCAGAACCATATTAACAAAAGTGGTTTTACCAGAACCAGACGGACCCACGAGCGCAATAGTCTGGCCCGATTGTATGTCTATATTGATCCCCCTTAAAGCGGGCTTACCGGGCTCATAAGCAAAGACAACATTATTAAAAGTTACTCTTCCCTTCAGCTCTCTGGGGATAATTTTCCCCTGATTGTCTTCGATCTCTGAGGATTCCAGTACTTCATGAATGGATGTGATAGATTCACGGAATTCTGTGAACTGGGGGAACATTTCCAGCAATTGATTCATTGCGTTCATCATATGATTTGTATACTGAAAAAATACTACCAGATCCCCAATGGACATTTGACCTTTAATAACGGCCAACCCGCAAAAAGCAAGGATAGAAACTTGGAACAACTGGCTTGAGGAGGCTAGCAATACCCCAAACATGGCAATACTCTTACTTATTGGCTTATATTTTTCAACAATATCACGGCCTTTCACGTTCACCAGATTGCGCTCATAATCTTCTTCGCCATGTATCTTGGTCAACAGGTAAGTTTGGATAAAGTGCCCCACAGACTGGCTTAAATTCTCATCCGCCATGCGGGCCTCATGCTGATACTTGCGAAACCGGCCCCTGAAACCACGGTGGATTAGTATGTAAATGGGGAATGTTAGAAGATAGACACCCAGCAACTTTACATTTATATAAGCCAGAATAACAAGGACATAAATCAGGGAAAACGCGGCCCCTACCACATTGTTTATAAACATCCTTGCAAAGGTTTCGCACTTGGTAACATCCAGCATTATCTTGGAATAGTACCTGCCTGTTTCTGATTTATTCAAAAAACTCAAAGAAAAAATCTGCAGTTTGTGGACAATGCGGCTTCGCAGGATCATGGAAGTGGATTTAATGATAAATGAGGTAAGTACGGCAAAGGGCGTATGACAACTAACATTGATAAGACCAAGCACAGCCACCAGGGGGATACACATGAATAACATGAATACATCACCATCCGGAATAAAATCGTCAATGACAAATTTTATAATGAGCGGATAGGTCATGAAGGCCCCGTGCTTAATAACATAGAGCACGAAAATAGCCGCCAGCTGTGGCTTAAATTGTTTATATAAACTGAAATAATTCAGCATGGGTCCGGGTCGCATATGTTCCTTAAACACTGTCAAACTGAACACTGAATTTTATGGGCACTATGTATATACAGTACACTCAAAAGCAAATGATCAAAATAGCAGCGTTTTTACTTAATCTGTTGTCTAAGAATATATCTTAGATACCATAATTTTCCACAGTTTTATAATATTTAGATATTATATTAGTAAAATGAATAAACTAAAATCGAAGCATATTAAACAGCCATTAGAGCAACAAATCGCCCAAAACATACGAAGCTATATCTCCCTGCATCCTGAAATGGCTACTTTACCCGGGGCACAGGGGTGGGCGTCTAAATTTAATTGTTCCCATGTTACAGCACTCAAAGCTTTACGGCATCTTCGTGATGAGGGCCTGCTGGAGTTCCGCCGCGGGCAGCCCATACATCTAAAAGGCTCTGATTTTCAAGAAAAGGAAGCCCCGGATATCCCGCAGCATGATACTGATGCAAAAGGGCACGCACCAGGAGCAGCCATGGAAAAATATCTGATTCATAATATTGAAACCGGCGTTTACCGCATTGGCCAGCCTCTGCCAAAACAACAATTTTTTATAAATGAATTTCACATATCCCCAAATTCGGCTGTGGGCGTACTAAAAGCTTTAGAAACCGAGCACCTTATACATAAATCTGGCAAAAATTGGATTGTGGGCATCAAACCACATAAGGCCCGCAAGCTGCCTATGGACCCTCCAGTTATATTTGTATT
>CAZRWX010000022.1:0-20099 GCA_964603925.1 uncultured Bifidobacteriales bacterium
CCAATGGTGTCCACCTTAAAAGCATCCCCTTTAGCACCTTTGGTACTTGCTAAAAAAGCACTATCAGTAAGAAGGGCTGATTTGATTTCCTGAGTGGTGGCACCATCTCTACCGTCAACACCGGCTAGGCCTGGATTGCCCTGTTCTCCTTTTGGGCCTTGTAAGCCCTGAGGCCCTTGTGCCCCCGGCTCCCCCTTAAAAGGACCGGGGTTGGCGACCAGCTTATTGTAGGTGTGGGCGGCGATTTGATCCCGTTCGCCATTAGTTATGGTGTATTCCAGATATAGGATGGAGCCCCGTGACCCCTCCAGGGAACCTATCTCGATGTCTAAACCGTTATCTCCGGCCAGTATAAGACCGGCATAAGACTCGATGCCTGCAAGGAAGGCGGAATCCAATGAGATGGAGACCATGGATTCTACCAACTGGCTCTGGTCAATTTGAATGGAACCCACCGGGATAAGAGACATAGTGATAAGGGCCTCATAGGGCATCTGGTTCTCGAAGTGATTGAGTGCCCGGGCCGGGTAGACCTTGAGAGTGCCACCGTACCTTACCGCCTGGATATAAATGGTGAGCCGGGCGCCTACCAGACCCTCTACAATGATGTTTTCCAGCACATGGTCCACCCAGGCCTTCTTTTCCCCGGCTTTGACCTCCAGGTATTTGGTCCGGCCCATGGCACCGTCTATGACGGAGGTGAAGCCGTCCCGGTAGGGGGTGAAAGGGGTTTCGAAAGAAACAGCCAGTGAAAATGCGGCCATAATGAAAAGAAGAGATTTGAAAGACATACCTGCTCCCTGAATGAATGTGAAATCAAAAACTGCCTAAACCGGAAAGAGAAACCCCCATGCCGGCCTGGATTGGAAGCCTTTATTTAGCCTTCTCCTTAGCTATTTTACACTCGATACACATTTTGGCTGTAGGGACAGCCTCCAGCCGTGGGCGGGGAATTAGCTTTTCGCACGCTACGCAGGAGCCATAAGTGCCGACCTTTATTTTTTGCAGGGCCTCTTCCAGATAATTAAGATATTTGCTCTCGCGGCTGGCCAGGCGGAAAGCCTGCTCCTGCTCTTGAGAGTCCGTGGCCTGATCTGCAAGATGATATGAAACACCGGAAAGATCACCCGAACTATCACGGGCTGAAACCTTCATGTTGTTATCCTCATAATAACCCAGCTCCTTTAGCAGAGTCTCTTTTTTGGATTTTAAGAGATTTTCAAAAAATTCTAAATCTTTTTTCTTCATCTTTGCCATAATCAGATATCCTTTCAAATCATCGGGTTTTTCAGGCTCTATATAGATACTCCCACCTGAAAACTAACTATTTCCCCATTATACTCTACAAAATTGTCTGAGTCTACTGAATTTTCTTCAAATATTACGCTACTAGCCAAAACCTCAGACTGAATGTAGGCCAGATTATTACGGATAGCGCTTTCCAATAGTTTTGAGGTGGTATTCACCTTTAAGCGGATATGGTCGGTTACGTTAAAACCTGACTCCTTACGCTGAGACTGTATTTTATTGATACAGTTACGCGCAAGCCCCTCTTCCAGGAGCTCAGGAGTTATTTTGGTATCCAGAGCTACAGTCATGGTGTCACTGGCCTCAACCACCATGCCCTCTTTAACTTCACGGATTACAATAATGTCCTCGGTCCCCAGGATGATTTCGTCCAGATCCATGGGAACGCCCTGCAAAATGGATTTGACTTGATCATGAGAAAGGGCCCCCACCTTCTGAGCCACAGACTTCATAGCCTTACCCAGCCGTTTGCCTAAAGTTTTAAAATTAGCCTTGGCTGTATAAGTGACCAAATCTGCCTCATCAGTGGAAAAAACAACGTTTTTAACATTTATTTCGTCTTTAATAAGCTCAGCAAAACTCTCCAGAGCCGATTTTTGGTCCTTATTTGTAATAGCGATACTGAGCTGTAACAAAGGTTGGCGGTTGTTTATCTTGTTTTGAGCTCTAAGTACACGCCCCAAAGATACCGCTTCACGGGCCAGGTTCATTTGTTCTACCAACTCAGGGTTCTCCAGAGACTTATCCGCCATGGGGAATGCGCATAAATGTACCGATTCAGGAGCACCTGGTAAGGTCTCCCTTACCAGTATTTGATAGATTTCCTCAGCTAAAAAAGGCAGAATGGGCGCCAGAACCTTGGAAAAATCTACTAGCACCTTGTAGAGGGTGGAATATGCGGCATTTTTATCGCCGTCGTTCTCTGACTTCCAGAAACGGCGGCGGGAACGGCGAATATACCAGTTGGTAAGGTCATCAATAAAACGGATTACACCAGGCACTACATTGTAAAGACGAAAGCCCTCCATCTCCTCCTGAATGTGGCGCAATAAGACCTGCAGATCGGAAAGTATCCACTGATCCAGTTCATTTTCTGAAGCCAGAAATTCGCCTGGACTCCATGCCAGCTGACCCTTGGAGGAATCTGCATTAGCATAAGTAACAAACAGGCTGATGGAATTCCACAGGGGAAGCAGAATAGAGCGGACCATATCCTTAACCCCGCTCTCACTGAATTTTAGATCGCCGGCCTTAACAGCTGCAGAATTTATCATAAATAACCGTACAGCGTCTGCGGACTGAGAATCGATAAGCTCATTTGGATTGGGATAATTCTTAAGGCGTTTGGACATTTTCTGCCCATTTTCGGCTAGAATAATACCGTTGATAATCACATTTTTAAATGCGGGTTTTTGAAAAAGCGCAGCACCCAGAACTGTGAGTGTGTAGAACCAGCCACGGGTTTGATCGAGCCCCTCGGCTATAAAATCTGCCGGGAATATGTTTGAAAACCCCTCAGGATTATCAAAGGGGAAGTGGTTTTGCGCATAAGGCATGGACCCGGACTCAAACCAGCAGTCCAGTACCTCAGGGGTACGAGTATATTCTTTGCCTTCGGCGGCAAAGGTTTTTTTGTCATTGGTCCTAATAACCAGGTTGTCTACCAGATGCTTATGCAGGTCATCCACTTTTTGGCCGGTGAGAGCCTCTAACTCAGAAGCCCCGCCCACGCAAATGATATCACCGTCATCGGCGACCCAAATGGGGATAGGAGTACCCCAGAAACGATTGCGGCTTAAGTTCCAGTCCCGCGCACCCTCAAGCCAGTTACCAAACCGGCCATTTTTAATATGTTGGGGGACCCAGTTAATCTGTTGATTGCAGTGAATCATCCAATCTTTAAGAGTTTTGGTTTCACCCTCAACGGAGGTAATTTCTTTGTCCATACTTAGAAACCAGGTTTTAAGTGCCCGGTATAATAGAGGGACATCTGTACGGTAACAATGAGGATAGCTGTGGACAATGGTGCCCTGTTTGAATACACGGCCCTTATCTTTGAGGTAGCGCATGATGGCTTTATCAGCGTCTTTTGCACCTGTACCCTGCCACTCCGGTACCATGCTGGTAAAGCAACCCTGTTCATCCAGAGGGTCAAAGAGCCCCAGACCCTCCCGGCGGCCAATCTCAAAATCATCTTCACCAAAAGAGGGTGCAATATGTACAGCGCCTGTGCCCTCTTCTGTAGAGACGAAATCCGCCATCAAAATAGAGTATTGCTTTTCGGAAAGTTTTGGGGCAAATGTTAAAAGCGGCTGGTATTTGGCGCCATCAAACATTCTGCCCTTTTTTGTCTCCAGGATTTTGTCATCATCAGAAAAATATTTGTGCTTGCAGCCCTCAGCCACCCAGTACTTACCGCCGTCTTTGGCCACCAGTACATAGTCGATGTCCGCACCCATGGCCACAGCCAGGTTGCTGGGTAAGGTCCAGGGGGTGGTTGTCCACACCAGTAGAGCGGTATCCCCCCCCTCAAAAGGCATAGTTAGAGTAACCGAAGGGTCCTGCCTGTCCCTGTAGCCCTGATTGGTTTCAAAGTTGGACAAGGGTGTGGCCAGAGCGGGGCTGTAAGGCTGAATGCGGTACCCCTGATAGATAAGGCCCTTTTCGAAACACTGCTTAAACACCCACCACACACTCTCCATAAAGGAGATATCCATAGTTTTATAATCGTTTTTAAAATCTACCCAGCGGCCCATCTTGCGGACAGTTACCTCCCACTCACTGGTGTATTTAAGTACGCTGGAGCGGCAGGCCTCATTGAATTTGCCAATACCATAGTCTTTGATATCCTGAACACCCTTAAGGCCCAGCTCCCCCTGGATAAGACTCTCTATGGGCAGACCATGGCAGTCCCAGCCAAAGCGGCGCTCAACCCTGTAGCCCTTCATGGCCCAGTAACGGGGAACTATGTCTTTTATAGTACCTGCCAGCAGATGACCATAGTGGGGAAGCCCGGTGGCAAATGGAGGGCCATCATAAAAATTAAACCTTTTAGTTTTGCTGGCGGCCTGAATAGATTTTTCAAAAGCCTGGTCTTTGTCCCACAACTTAAGTATACGCTCTTCTATCTGGGGAAAGGTCTGGGATTTATCGAGTTCTCGAAACATAATCTTATAATCCTTTTACAAATTCAGCTATAAGTTTGATTAACCGGGGTTCGGCACTACCGGCAATTTTAATAATCTCCTGGATATCCACAGGCCGCAGGTTGTCGGGCAGGCACAAATCTGTAATTACGCTTAAGCCCAATACCTTAAGCCCAGTGTGCACGGCCGCAATTACCTCTGGTACTGTAGACATACCAATAACATCCGCGCCTATAATACGCAGCATACGATATTCGGCCGCAGTCTCTAAAGAGGGACCACTCATACATGCATATACACCTTTTTGCAGAGGTATTTTATGCTTAAGGGCAGTGGATGTGAGCAGATCGATATACTCCCTGGTATAAGGTTCGCACATATCCGGAAAACGAGGTCCTAACTCATTATAATTTTTGCCGATTAGGGGATTTTGGCCTAATAAATTGATATGGTCTGTAATAGCCATAATATCACCGCGTCCGAACTGAGGATTTAGACCGCCGCAGGCATTAGACACAATCATTAACTCGACCCCAAGAGCCTTCATCACCCGAACCGGGAAGGTGATTTGCTCCATGGAATAGCCCTCATAAAAATGAAAACGCCCCTGCATGGCGACAACGCTTTTACCCGAAAGAGTACCAAAAATAAGTTTGCCCGAATGGAACTCCACTGTGGACTGTACAAAATTGGGGACATCTTCATAGGGGATTTCTTTTTCCACGTCTATGGAATTAACCAGAGCACCCAGCCCTGTGCCTAAAATAATGCCGATTTGCGGCTTAATGCTGGTTTGAGATTGCAGAAACTGAGTAGTTTCCTTGATATTTGCTAATAAATCTGCCATAATTACCTCTTAAATTATTAAGCCTTAATTTAGCAAAATAAGGCCCGATTCCTTTGATAAATATGTGAACCCTGGACTTTGGAAGCCTGCTTTAGCATTGCGTATTCGGCAAGCACACTCACGTTTACATTTTAAATTAACAGTCACCAATCCATTTTAAATGCCTGCGCCCACTTTTGTGCTATTATTAGAGTATGCTGAATCCCAAGCTACATTTTTCACGAAGGAACTTTATAAACCGGTTAGGGGTAGGACTGGCAGGCGCCCTTACTGCTCCTGTGCTTTCCTGTCTGGCGAATAACCAGCCAAACACCAGCAATCCCAATAAGGAGGCGCTTATGAACACAGGCCTGGCTTACGATGACGTTTACCTCAATCATATTCTGGATTCCGGGCATCCTGAGTCCCCTGAACGGCTGGTGCAAATTAAAAAAAGACTGAAAAATTCCGGACTGTGGAACAACCTGAAACAGGTATCTCCCATAAAAGAGGAGGAGGCCCACATATTAAAAGTTCACTCTCCAGGTCATTTAAAGTCGGTTAATGCTCTGACCAAAACCGGCAGCATAGCGCGCAGAGCGGTTGCCCAAAGCCTGGGCGCGGTAAAAGAGGTTTGCGAGGGGCGGCTTAAAAACGCTTTCTGCGCCCTTAGACCCCCGGGACATCACAGTCATAATAATGGAGGCAACTACGATGGATCCGGCCAGGGCGAGGGCTTCTGTTTTTATAATAACATAGCTATCGCCGCTCATTACGCCAGAGCCCAGTTCGGATATCAGCGTATACTTATTATTGACTGGGACTATCATCATGGTAACGGAACCGAATGGGCCTTTTACGACGACCCGGGGGTGCTTTTCTTTTCTACCCATGAATGGCTTGCCTACCCCGGCACAGGTGACCCCTCACGCAAAGGAGAGGGTAAGGGTCTGGGTTATAATATTAATGTACCCTTAAACCGGGGTGCTGGCGATGAGGATATTACCCGCGCTTTTGAAGATATTCTGCTGCCGGCGGCCCAAAAATATAAACCTGAGCTTGTAATGGTATCTGCGGGTTTTGACAGCCGTGAACAGGACCCCCTGGGTTCATTCCAGATTACGGACAAATGTTTTGCGGTTCTCACACGTATGGTAATGAGTATTGCAGCCACCCACAGCAAAAATCGCCTTGTCACCTTCCTGGAAGGAGGTTACAATGTAATAGGGTTAGCAAAGGCAGTAGAGGCCCATGTGAGCGCTCTCTCAGGTTTATTATGAAACAAGAAAAGTATCAAAAAATATTTCTCAATTACCTGTCGAACCTTTCAGAATTCCGTAATTTCGAAAACATAAAAGACCTTGCCCAAATACCAAGTCGTGAACTGTTGGAATTGGCCGCCAACCTGGACGATTCCATGATGGGTTTATTTCTTCAGATGCTTAAATCCTCCGGTCAGGGTCAGCAGCTTTTTCAGAAGCTTATGGGTGAGCATGATGAGGAAAACCGCATTCTGGTAGACTCATTCTTTGAACGCTACATGAGTACTACCCTGGCCGACGGCGAGCTGAATTATTACAACCCCTTAAGCATTTATCTTCCCCGCAAGGTGCTGGACGATCTTGTCTTTGTTCAGTCCCGCCGGCCCTTTTTCCTGCGGCAGGCCATTGCCACCATTAACGAGTACTTTCAACAGATGTTCGGCGGCGGACCCGGTTTTGCGGCGGATGAACAAAGGGCGGCCTGGTCCTGGTTCTGGGACAAAGTCTCCACTACAACTAATGACGGAAATTAATCAAAACCAGCATGACAGCGGGAAGACTTCAGAAGAAACCTTCACCCGCTCCCAAAGGAACCACAAGGTGGTGCTCTATAACGATGAAGCCCATACCTACGACTATGTGGTGGAAATGCTGACATCTACCAGCAGGCTTTCCCGGGAGCAGGCCTTCCGCTGTGCGGTAGAGGTAGACTTAAGCGGCCGCACTATCGTACATTACGGCAGCCACAGCGACTGCGCTCTGGTTCAGTCTAAAATAGCCCACTACGGCCCCGATCACCGCCTTCCACACAGCATGGGCTCCATGGCAGCCGAGGTGGAGAGCGTATAAATTATGAATGTACCCCTATCCCCTGTGAACGCCCCCCGCCCCCCTGAGGGGGTGCTAAAAAATAGTCCCGGGTTGCACGATGGCTGAATGTTTATTGACTGCTGACTGTTATATTACACCCCCACAGGGGGGCGGGGGGCTTCGCCATAGTTAGTATGCCTAGGTACCTGATATACATCATCCTGACCGGCCTTTTACTCAGGCTGTTCTTTGTGTTTGTTACCCCCTTCACCGATACAGAAATCAATCTTAACATCAAGGGCTTTAACGACGAGCTCTCTCACATAAATAATGTGGACTATATCTATCATAACCATGCCTTAGCAGTTCAAACCCGGTCGGTGCAGGATAAGGACTGGCTTATATACAATGATGTGGAGTATTACCAGCCCCCACTTTATTATCTTCTATGTCAACCACTGTATGCGCTTGGCAGCGCCCTCCTGCCCCAAGCTGCAAAAGCGGGCAATAAAATCTACCCGTTTACATACTACACTCCCAGGATTATGTCGGCATTATGGGGTACTTTAACCATTTATGTGCTGTATCTTATCGGCGCCTGTTTCAGCACCCATGCAGGCACCCTTGCTGCATTATATTTAAGCCTGATGCCTGCTCATGTCAGGTTTTCCAGCCTGGCCAGCAACGATTCTCTGAGCTGGCTCCTGGCAGGGGGGTTCCTCTACCTGCTTATGTCAAAAACCTGGCCGGAGCGCAATCTTAGGCACCACCTGATGACGGGGCTGTTTATTGCCACTGGCCTTTACTGTAAAACTTCATTTCTTGCCCTTTTACCCCTGATGTTTCTGGAGCCTGTTATTTACTTTATTAAATACAGATCATACAAGCCCATAGTCACCGCCGGTGTTATTCTTGGGTCATCCCTTTTGGCAATTTCCCCATGGTACATCCGTAATTATATAATTTACGGCAGCGCTCTGGCCCTGCATGTGGGCAGCGGAGAACCAGTGGAGGCTCTTATGGATTTTAACAGCTACTACTGGTACAGGTTTATTTCCTACAGCATAATGAGCTACTGGTTCCCATTTAATTTGGAATTAAATTTGCCCATAATACCCAAAGTAATCGATCTCTTTTTTACAGCTTTATGCCTGGGCGGCGCTCTCTGGCTGGCGGCAAAAAAATATGGCAGTTTTTTAAGAGATATCAGATATCAGACAGCGGCCCTGTGCGCCCTGCTGGCCCTTGCAGGTTACCTGCGTTTTAATATGCTTTACCATCAGGCGGAAAGCCGCCTGGCTTTTGTGGGTCTCCCCGCCTTCATTCTTATCACAGTATTGAGTATGGAGTTTTTACTCCCACGAAAAAGTACCCGTACATATGCTGTACTGGCCTTTACAATATTGCCATATTTATATCTGCTTGGTTAGCTTAATCCAGCTGGCCTTCACCCAAACCCATGGGCAGAGCGGCGGGTCTTGCGCAAGTACTTTTTAACTGCACCCGCTTACCACTTACTGAAGCGTCTTCAATGGAAAGCATGATATCCAGCACATGGTTGGCAAGGCTGTCACTGGCCCGATGAGCACGCCCAGTGGCAATGGCTGAAGCCATATCCGCCATGCCCAGGCTACGGCTGTTATCTGCATAACAGTGGGATAAAGGCATCTCCTTCCAGCCATCAGAATGGGGTGTGCGTACCTTTACAGGCCCGCCAAAAGAATTGGGGTCGGGTAACTGCATGGTGCCCCCGGTGCCAAAAAACTCCAATGGAGCCTGACTGCAGCCACCATGACAATCAAAGGTTGTAATGAGATTGAATAAGGCACCGGACTTAAACTCCAGAATAGCTGTACTATATGTGGGAACTTCTACCTTGATAACCTTACCGGCATTGCCGCCTTCATTAATATGCCTCTCCTTTTGGGTGATTTTAACCATGGCGGTGAGAGCTTTTACAGGGCCCAGGATATTCACCAGCGCAGTGATATAATAGGGACCCATATCCATAAGAGGACCAGCACCTTTCTTATAAAAAAAATCTGGATTGGGATGCCAGGTATCCGGTCCTGGTGAAATCATATGAGCGGCACCACCTACTACCTGACCTACCCAACCCTCGTCCACCAGCTTACGACAGGTTTGTAAACCGGCCCCCAGGAAGGTGTCGGGCGCGCTACCAGCCAGAAGACCCTTTTTTGCGGCCAGAGCAACAACCTGCTCAGACTCCTGACGAGTAACGGCAAAGGGTTTTTCGGTATAAACATGTTTGCCGGCGTTAAGGGCCTGCATATTGACCTCAGCATGAACCGCGGGGATAGTTAAATTACACACCATGTCTATATTTTTTGAAGCCAGAAGGGCTTTTACAGTCATGGCTTTGGCACCGTGCTCTTTACCTTTGGCCCTGGCCCTGGCCATATCAAGATCGGCGCAGGCTGTAATCTCAATACCTGAGAACCTTTTGGCATTTTTAAAATACGCGTCACAAATATTGCCGCAGCCAATAAGGCCTATTTTAATTTTTTTCTTCATTGTCTGTCCTTTTCTTCTTTAGTAATCTACCACCATCTTTATGATATAACAATCAAGCTGCAGGTGGCTAACCAGGATGGTTTTCTACTTCCCATTCACCCAGGCCTGAGGGCATGGGTGCGGGTTTGTGCGCCTTACTTTGGATTGGTATATGCACACCTTCCCTGGCAGAGCGGGTAAAAGCCTCCATAATTTCCAGAACATGATAAGCCAATTGCCCGCTGGCTCTATGGGGCCTGTTTTTCTTAATAGCCCCTACCATATCAACTACTCCAATAAAGCGCGCATTATCTGCAAAGGGTCTGGTTTTTATTTCCCATTCTCCTGAATTTGATACCTTAACCTCGCCGCTGAAAAAATTGGGATCTGGCACCTTAATACTGCCATTAGTGCCATAGATTTCGATACATGGAAGGGTATGTGCTTTCACATCAAAACTCATTATCATGGTTATAAGTGCACCGCTCTCAAATTCAATAACACCTGTGAGATGAGTGTCTGTTTCAACAGAGATTTTAGCACCTTTAACAGCTTCGCAAGTAGCCTCACGTTCAGTATATGTTCTCTTGGCAAAAGCGGCCACATTCTTAGCCGCTCCCAGCATGTTAACCAGAGCGGTGATATAATAAGGCCCCATATCCATCATAGGCCCGCCTCCCTTTTCATAATAGAAAAAGGGGTTTGGGTGCCAGCTTTCGTGACCTGGGCCGGCCAGAAAGGCGGTACCCGCTGTAGGCGTACCAATGACGCCCTCCTCTATAAGAGAGCGCGAAGTCTGCACTCCGGCGCCCAAAAAAGTATCAGGTGCACAGCCAACTCTTAAACTCCTGGCAGCTGCCGCATCCAGAAGCTGCTGACCCTCCTGACAGTCTACGCCTAGAGGCTTTTCAGAATAAACATGTTTGCCGGCATTTAGAATGCTGAGACCCACTTGCAGATGGGCTTTAGGTATGGTTAAGTTTAAGACCAGCTCAATTTCCTGGTCTGCAAGGAGTTCATCAACACTCACAGCCAGACAGCCATATTTTTCAGCGCAGACTTTGGCCGCAGCCATATTAATATCCGCACAGGCTTTAATGGTAATCCAGGATACATTTTTAGCTCCGTCAAAATAAGCTCCACTAATCGCACCGCAGCCAATAACACCTATAATCATGTTGCCTCCAGAGAAAGATGAAAAATCTGCACGTAATTAAAACTCGTTTCTATAGCAGAATCTATGAGTCAATTTACCCAATAAATTGAATTTAAACAACCGTATATTTCTAAAAGTAAGCATATCAATGACTTTTTCTATAATGGAATTTGAGAGATTCTGCTGAGGAGCCTAAAACTCTTCTCCACAGCTTGGAGTATATCACCACTACAGCTGTCAAACTCAATAATACCAACCTCTGCCGATGAGGCCCTCATGATAGATGAAAAATCCATTACCCCCTCCCCTAAGGCCACATTAGGTACACCTTTAACCCCGGGCCCATCCTTAAGATGAATTAAAGGCACCCGGCTTCCAAGCTCCCGCAGAACTGCGGCAGGATCCTGCCCGCCAACTTTAACCCAGTATGTGTCCACCTGTAAGAACACATTCTCATTAAGATTCTCCAGCATGTATTTGTAGGCGGGTTTGCCATTTACATCCTGATACTCCCACCAGTGGTTATGATAACCCAGTTCCATACCTGCATCCTTAGCATTTACAGAGGCTTCATTAAAGATCTCACAAACCTTCTTAATAGAGTCGGGAGTTTTAAAGTCATCGGGCCCTTTGCCGGTAATAATACGCCGACACCCTAATTGGGCAGCCTCATCCAATATCTGGTTTTTGTCCTTGCCAAGGGGCAGACCAGCATGCATACTGGGCACAGAAATACCAAGGCTTTTAAAAAGCCCGGCAGCCTCTTTACAACTGGAGCCTTTAAAACCTGCAGGCTCCACATTTGTAAAACCCATATCAGCAATAGCCTTCACCGTACCGGCAAAGTCCTTTCCCATAAGATCACGAACGCTATATAGTTGTACACTGATTTTCATTATTGTCTCCTGATTTGTTGTATTTTGGTAGGGCCCTATATTACCGTGCCGCCCATAGAAGGCCGCGTTCCATAATAGTTTTTGCCTCGGGCACATCGAAGTCTGCTGCCACATGACCTAAACTGCTGTAAAATACCCTGGCTTTACCGTAGTTACGCTTCCAGACACAGGGCATGACTACACCCTTAATCCACTCATCGTACTCCCCCTGAAAGGTAGTAGTGGCCAGCACCTTATTACCTGGATCTGTATGCATATAATATTGCTCTGAATGCATTTTAAAATCTTTAATGCCCTCCATAACCGGGTCCTGACTGTCGGTAACATTTACTGTATAATCTATAACACCGCCTGGATGCTGCACCCATTGACCGCCCACCATATATTGATAGTCGACATTATTACGGAAGGCATCAGCAAGCCCGCCATGCCACCCGGCAAGCCCCACACCGCTCTTTACAGCTTCCATCAAACCCTTTTCCTGATCCCCGGATATTGTATCCATAGTGCGTACTTGAACTATAAGATCTAAAGACAACATTTCTTCTTTATTCCGATAGACATCCATATTATCGCTAACCTGAACAGAAAAGCCCTTAGACTCCAGATATAGACAAAAAATATCTACACATTGTTTTGGTTCATGACCATCCCAGCCTCCCCAGACCATAAGTGCTTTTTTCGTTTCCAAAAATAACCCCGTTTTATAAACAAATTACTTGTTTTTTACTGATCTTTATTTAAATATAAACACCTGACATCAATCATTATATGTAAATTTAAATCAAAGATATGGACAAAAAAAACATCTGCTATTATTTAAAGGACTACCCTCGTCATACCCAGGGAATACCGCCTCTTCATAATGTCGGGTTTCTGGGTAATAAAACAGATCATGTTCACACAAAGTTTAATACCACCAATTTTTCTTTCATATTCAAAGGTAATGGCTACCTGCAAGCGGGTGAAATGCATTTTGATGTAATAGCTCCATGCGTTATTCTGGAAGTGGCGCACACACCCTACCATTATGGCCCTTATGAATCCTGGCAGGAGGTGTATTTTACTTACAATACTCCAGCAGAAGTTCTTCTTAACAGATGGGGGCTTAAAGCTGGCCAGTATTTATGGCCCATGAACGGTGAGGCCGCAGTTATACCCCTGGCGGAGAAAATTTACGGCCATAATGAATTTCCCGGTATACCCGGCACAGCGGACATTTTAGACCGCTTAGCTGAGATGATGATCCTGGAAAGTCTGTGGGGCTATAAGGTTACAAACCTTGATCCCGCCTCCAGGAAAATTCAAGAGGCAGAACGCTATATCCGGGAGCATTTCACCCAGACCCTTGACTTAGCGGCTCTTGCCAGCCAGTCAGGATTTTCACTGGCAAGTTTTCGCAGACATTGGAACCGCCAGTTTCCCACACCGCCAGCCCAGCTAATCAATCATCTTCGTCTGGAGAAGGCAAGGAAGATGCTTCAGGAAACAGACGAAGATATACAGTCCATTGCCTATACTGCCGGTTTTAATGACGCTCTGTATTTCAGCAGGACGTTTCACTCCCGTTACGGGCAATCACCCACAAGCTTTCGTAAAAACCGCCTATAGGGTAACTACACAGACGCAGACTCACACACCGTAACCATTATTTTCCGGCCGCTGCGGGGTCCGTCAAAATCACAAAGGAAAATATTCTGCCATTGCGATAATCCCAACTTGCCGTTTACAATGGGCACTGTCTCACTGGCACCCACTATACCGGCTTTCAAGTGGCTGTCACCATTTTCATCCTGTGCATCGTGACGCCATACACCGTGAGGTATAAGCTTACCCAGTAAAGTGAGAACGTCAGTTTGTACGGAATCATCCCAGTTTTCCTGGATCATGATAGCGGATGTAGCCCCCTGAGCATATACATTACAGGTGCCGCATTTAACGCCGGACTCCGAAACAAGTTTTTGCACCTGAGGTGTGATATCCACCAGCTCCTCCCGGCAACTGGTACTGACTAGAATTAGTTCCTGCATCGGTGCCCCTGTGAGTTTTAAAAGTTATCTAATCGGGTTTTATTAAATATAGCATTCAGCAGTTAGCTTTATAATGGCTTTGCGTGTCACTCCGGCCTGCGAGCCGGAGTCCATCCCGCCATTTATGAGACATCATTAAGTCGTGGACTCCGGCTCGCAGGCCGGAGTGACGACCGAGGCCTTAAAGCGCAGCTTTCAAAAGTTAAGAATACGCTAAAGCGTATTCTGACACCAACCATTCATGCATATAACCGAAACCAGGCCAACATAAGATCACCAAAAGGCCGGGTATAACCATGCTCCTGGCCTTGAAGGTCGCAGAACAGGCGCGTGCCCGGCAGTTTATCAAAAAGAGAATGGATACTCGCCTCGGGACAGACAGGGTCCTCCCTGCCCGAAACTAAAAGAGTGGGCTGAAGCAGACGATGAGCATGGGAGATAGTGTCTATAAAACCAAGCGCCCGCCAGCCAGCCTCAGCATTATCCATTTTCTTAAGAAGATTAATTTCCATGCTATAAGCCCAGGGATTATCATTGGCAAAATTCAGGGGAAAATTGGTAAGAAATGGTACATCCGCCCCCACACAGCGCGCACCTTTGTCTTTATATATAGAAGCCAGTAGCAGACTGCCACCACCACCCTGACTGGTGCCAAAAAATGAAAGCCTGTCTTTCAGCACAATATCCTGCCCCAGAGCCCACTCAATGGCCTGTATACAATTCGATAGCCAGTCTATGTAACCATGTTTACCCTTGCTGGTTACAGTATCAGGCAGCACCGGCCAGTTGTCATTCACCTTTTTGGAACCATCAAAACCGCCAGGTGTGCAATAGCCCAGCGGACATATATGTAGAACATTGTACCCTTGCTGAACCATCATGGGGTGCTGGGTCATCTCGGCACCATAACCCGGGGTATGAATAAGAAGAGGAGCCGGCCCCCTGTTAACGGGCTGCCAGTACCCCCAGAAAACATCTCCTTTTTCCGGTGAAAATTTTACATAACACGGGTCAGTGGAATTACGGACATCAAGATGATGTTGATTAAAATCCCGTGCCATAATCTCTGTCTGACAGGGCATATGGCTGGCGCTCTCCCAGAGAGTGTCTACCCATTCATCAACCTCTGATGAGCTGGGGTAAAATTCTAAACCTGGAAGTTGCTGTTCCGTTGTCATATCGCCTCCTATGCTGTGAAAATATAGTCAGTGATGATTGGAATTGGGAGAGTGAACAGCTAGTCGCAGAGCTGTGAAACCGGCCTGGGTGAAAAGTGAAAAGCGATAAGCAGCTTAACCTGCTGCTATACCTCTTTTCACTTTTAACTTTTTACTAAATGACAGTTCCGCAACTCGAGCTTATTTTCCCATACGTTCATGGGCTTCTTTAAGCACAGATTCCATCATGGCCTCAGGTAAGGGCGAAAAGCACTTCATTTCCATAGAGTAGTTGGCACGGCCGGAGGAGAGAGAGCGAACAGTAGTGGCATAACCGAACATCTCCATTAATGGAGCCTCTGCCTCAATTTTTTGAGAGCCCTTACGGAAACGACGCATATCACCCACTTTACCGCGACGCCTGGCAATATCACCTACTATGTCTCCAATGAAATCATCTGGAGTTGCAACATCGACCTTCATTATGGGCTCTAATAACTGAGGAATAGCCTTCTTAAAAGCCTCTTTAAAACCTGTACGCGCGCATTGGCGAAAAGCGTTCTCCGAACTATCCACAGCGTGGAAAGTACCGTCCATAAGTACAAACTTAACGTCCACTACTCTGAAATCTGCCAAAACACCATTTTCCAACACATCCATGACGCCTTTTTTAATGGCAGGTATGTATTCGGAGGGTATGGACCCGCCCACAATCTCATTTACAAACTCAAACCCCTTACCCGGGTTAGGGTCTATCTGGAAGATTATATGAGCATATTGACCTTTACCGCCAGTCTGCTTGACATGTTTATAATTATGACGACAGGAAGCGGAAATAGTCTCCTTATACTCTACAGAGGGTTTGCCCGATACCGTGCTTACATTAAAATCAGTTTTGAGGCGGTCTAAAATAATTTCCAGATGAAGCTCGCCCATACCGGCGATAACTGTTTCATTTGTGCGTTCTACCATTCTAACAACAAAGGAAGGATCTTCCTGAGCCATTTTGCGAAGTGACTGATGCAGTTTCTCATTCTCCGCGCGGCTGGGGGTATCTACTTTAATACTGATTACAGGCTCAGGAATACGGACTGTTTCTAAAAGAAGGGGTGAGTCCGGTTGACAAATAGTATGGCCGGTGAAAGTCTCTTTCATGCCAATAAGGGCGACGATATCCCCAGGGCCGACCTCCTGCAGGTCTTCCCTGTCTTTAGCCTTGATTCTCAGAATACGGCCGGCACGCTCCTTTTTACCAGTAGTTGCATTCAAAATCATGTCACCGGCTTTTAATGTGCCCGAATAGGTGCGGATAAATGTCTGCTGACCTACAAAAGGGTCTGTGACAATTTTAAATGCCAGAGCACAGAAAGGGTCTTTTACCGTAGGGTGACGGGTATGGATTTTTTCCGCATCATCAACATCTATGCCTGTAATACTGCCCTTATCAAGAGGGCTGGGCATATAGGCCACTACAGCATCTAAAAGCGGCTGAATACCTACATTTTTATAAGCGGAACCGCAGAAAACCGGAGTAAATAAGTTACGAATAACGCTGTTCCGGGTAGCCTGACGTACTAAATCCTCCGATACAGGTTTTTCCTCCAGGTATAATTCAGCTATTTCGTCGTTATACTCTGCCAGTGTTTCGATAATCTTAAGATGATACTCATTGGCCAGGGTTTTAAGATTTTCAGGTATTTCAACCTCTTGGACCTCACCCTTTGGGAATAGATAAGCTTTCATTTTGATAAGATCAACAACCCCGGTAAGACTCTCCTCTGAACCTATGGGAAGTTGATAAGCAACCGGACGGGCATCCAGAACGCTGGCCAACTGTGATACAACTTCGAAGAAGTCCGCACCGGTCCGATCCATTTTATTAATAAAAGCAAACCGGGGCACTTTATAATTGTCTGCCTGACCCCACACGGTCTCGCTTTGAGCCTCAACACCGCCAACCGCGCAAAATACAGCCACTATGCCGTCGAGTACACGCATGGAACGTTCAACCTCAATGGTAAAATCTACATGCCCGGGGGTGTCGATAATGTTGATTTTATGATCGTCCCACTTGCAACTGATGGCAGCGGAGGCAATAGTAATACCACGCTCCTGCTCCTGTTTCATGAAGTCCATGGTGGCAGCACCATCATGTACCTCACCCATTTTGCGTGTGATGCCCGTATAAAAAAGAATACGCTCAGTAGCAGTGGTCTTACCCGCATCTATATGTGCGGCTATTCCGATATTTCTAACCTTGGAGATGCCCATTTTAAAATCCTCTTTCTTCATCTACCTTGTAGGGCCAATTTATGAACTGGTCCTACAAGGAATTTAATTTTGACTCCGGTAAACATCGCCGGCTAAAACCGGTTTGTATAATAATCCTAATTAAAATTGTACGCGTAAACGGCCCGGATGCCGTATATCAGTAGCAAACAGGGGTTATAATAATAATAAGGAAAAAAAATTCAAGGTAAATGCCCAAATGACACTGAATGGGCCCCCAACCCACGGGTAGGGGCGATTCCGCAGGTACACGATTAATCGCGCATCTACGGATTGAATTATTTGTATTTAGGCAGATAATCCCCGTGGGCCTCAATCAATTCATCGCACATGCTCCGGATTTCATCCAGAGTAAGCTCTGCTGAAGTATGGGGATCCAGCATGGCGGCATGGTAAATGGCATCGCGCTTCTTTTCTAATGCGGCCTCAATGGTTAAAAGCTGGGGATTAATATTGGTCCGGTTAAGGGCCGCGCACTGTTCGGGTAAATCACCTACATAACAGCCCTGTACACCGTTACTGTCCACAAGACAGGGAACCTCTACACATGCCTTAGCCGGGAGGTTAGGAATTAAACCGGTATTCAAAACATTGCCGCCAATTGTTAAGGGCTTATTTTCCACCATAGACGCCATTATACGGGAACCGTATTCATGTGTTCTTTCGGGACGCTTAGTGTCCTTATTCTCCAAAAGCTCTGCCCGCTCTTTCTTCCAGCCTTCAATTTGAGATATACAGCGGGTAATGTACTCATCAATGGGAATATTAAACTCATCTATAAGACCCGGATATTGTTTTTTGATCCAGTAAGGCATATACTCAGAACTATGTTCGCTGGATTCAGTTAGGTAATAGCCAAATTGATTCATTATCTCAAAGCGCACCATATCACCATGCTTTTTGTCTTTATCCTTGCTCAAGCGGGCTTCAAGGTTCTTCTCTAGTGCGCGCCGCTTAATTTCGGGGTAAAGATCTTTGGCCCCGTCTCTGATTTCCAGAAGCCAGCCTTGATGATTAATACCCGCTATCTGCCAGATTAGATTTTTTACATCATCCTTCATACCCACAGAATCAACTAAACCCTGGGCGCAAACCTGGACAGAGTGACACAAGCCAACGATTTTGACATTAGTGGCCCTGAGCATGGCGCCCGTTAATATGGACATGGGATTGGTATAATTTAACAACCAGGCGTTGGGGCAGACATCTTCCATATCCCTGGCAAAATCCAGCATAACGGGTATGGTCCGAAGCCCCCTGAAAATACCCCCAATACCAAGAGTGTCTGCTATGGTCTGCTTTAGGCCGTATTTTTTAGGTATTTCAAAATCTATGACTGTGGAGGGCTTATAACCACCCACCTGGATGGCATTTACTACAAAATCCGCCCCTTTTAATGCCTCCCGACGGTTCTCAACTCCCAGAAAGGGCTTGAAACTCATTTGCCCTTCATTAAATTGATTATTCATTTGCTCCAGAATCTTCTGAGAGTCTCCCAACCGCTCAGCGTCAATATCATATAGGGCAACTTCCCAATCCCTTAAACATGGTGTAAGCATCATGTCTTTGCAAATATTCCTGACAAATACTGTGCTCCCTGCTCCCATAAACGTCATCTTTCCCATTTGGCACCTCTTTGTAAATGTGATATCACAAATATATGACGTTATTTTTTATTGAAAATGATATATTAATATGATTTATATGTGATATATTGCCATTAGAAGTAAAAAATGTTTAAAATTTTAACAAACTGCTTTAGAATAGGTGCGAAGTACTATTCTAACAACCCGATGGAGTGCGATCCCTGTATGCGGGTTACGCTCATCGGACATTATGCCAATTATTTTATCAAATAACGGTGATTGGTCCACGGGATACCTGGGTGAACCGCCAGAGCATTTTTCCGCACCTGTAAATGTAGTTAGCAGCGGCTGGTCTATCTGGCGCTGGCCAAGGTGCGAAGAACGCAAGGCTTCAGATATTTTCGGCATAGAGCAGGTTACCTGCGGCAAGGCCCATTTTTTTCAAGATGGTAAGCGCAATATTGTTAACCCCGGAGAAGTATATATTCTCCGCCTGGGCGTGAACCATCGCTATGAACCTCTGCCCGGCAAGTTTCTTCACAAACGCCATCTAACTCTGACAGGCCCCAGTCTTGGTTCCCTTCTGCGCTCCATGGGCCTGTGGGGTCTGGATGTAGTGCGACCCATTCAACCATTGCGTATTGCCAAAATAATGAAGGCCATAAATATGGCGCTTATGGATATGAAACCCGGCGTCCATTTCCAGGCATCTATACTCAGCTACCAGCTATTACTGGAGTTAAGTAAAAGTGTGATGCCGCGCTACCCGGAGCCTTTACAAAAAACGCTGGATTTCATCAGCGTTAATTTGAACAAATACTTAAGCATAAATGAGTTGTGCAAACAGTCCGGCCTGGGCCCCACACACCTTTCACGGTTGTTTAAAGCTCACTTAAACAGCTCCCCTGTTGAGTACTTTTTAAAGGAAAAGTTCGCCTGGGCACGGCACCTGCTATATACAACTAACATGGCAATAAAAGAGATCGCCGCTGTGCTAGGGTATGAAGACCCTCTTTATTTTTCCGCGCAATTCAAAAAACGTGCAGGGGTATCTCCCCGAAATTTCAGGCAAGGTGGCGCTCTCCGCCGGCAACCACGGTAAACAGCAAGTTAAGAGTT
>CAZRWX010000022.1:20199-23946 GCA_964603925.1 uncultured Bifidobacteriales bacterium
TCCTCAAACTGCCCCCGGGAATCACCAACCGCCATCCCCCTATGTACATGACTGTGCCATACAGGCCCGGCCACCTTACAGTTAGACGCCCCCTTTACCCATAGTTTGCGGTTTCTGGAAATGAAATCATAACCTGCATCCCTGACAAACCTGGGAAACACCACAAATAAGTAAAGAAGAAACCAGGGAAACCTTAAACCCCTGGCAATACGCAGAGCGGCAGTAGAACGAACATAAACTTTGTCGTTTTCAATCAGCAGAAGGGTCTCCGGCAACCCTGTACATTTTTTACCTTCATAGACGTTTTTACATAACTGCTGCCTGGTAGAAAAGCGGAATTTATTAACCTTAGCTCTTTTAACTATAAAACCCACGGCCGCCCGGCAAAGTACGCAATCGCCATCGAAAACAATAATAGAGTAAGGTATGGAGCGCTGGGACATCCAACTTTGGTCAAAAGAAAAGCCCAAAATGTTTCAAGCTAAAGGTTGAAAACATCGAAATTAACGATATTCAGTAAATTACCTTAGAATTAAGCAATTATTTATCTTTGGGTTTGTGAAAATCCGCTATAATTCTCCCGTTATCCTTACCTATGCCATTCTCTGCACTGGCATTATGTTTTTAAACGATCTTACCGGCGGCGGACTTTCCAGTAAGTTTTTCGCCGTATACCCCACCATGAATTTTGCTAGCCCCCTGGCCTACTGGCAGCTTCTATCTCACGTGGTGGGCCACCAATCCTGGTCCCACCTTATGGGTAATTTTGCCTTTATTTTGCTTCTGGGTCCCATTCTGGAAGAAAAGTATGGCTCTTCACGACTTTTGACCATGATTGTGTTCACAGCCCTTATCACAGGTATACTTAATGTAACGCTGTTTCCCACCGGTCTTATGGGTGCCAGCGGCATTGTGTTCATGTTCATTATCTTAAGCTCGTTTACCAATTTTAAGGGCATGGACATTCCCCTTACATTTATTTTAATCATCCTTATTTTTTTAACCCGGGAGATCGGCGATGCTGTCAGAAACGACAACATTTCTCAATTTGCCCATATCCTGGGTGGTATTCTAGGCAGTTTCTTCGGATTCTGGTACCGTAAGTAATTTAAATTTCCGCAGACTATTACAAAAAATTCCTCGCTAATTTCTTTAACTCTGAGCCTCTCTTGCCCGCATCACACTTCACTCATCTCATCTTATATATATGTTCCTTTGTAGGGCTGGCCGCTGTCCCCAAATCTCTTAAAGGTTTTAAATGGGTTTTTCCGGTATGGTTTCTTGGGAGTAATGCTTTTTTATTCACTGGTTTCTGGAAGCTTCACATATTTGGCTCCCCGCTGATATTTGTCCTTCTCACCCAGGCTCCCTGGGTTTTTATCACTCCCTATATAATACTGGCAGCCCAAAAAGGCCTGATAAAGATACAGGTCCACGAATGGGTAACCTGGTCGGTATTCAGGTGTTTGGGCGTTCATTACTTCCTACTCTTTAATGCTGGTATGCTACCCCGGGTCTTTGTCCTTCATTACGGTTTTATGGAGACCCTTATCGGGGTTAGCGCGCTGCCTTTGGGCATATTACTGAGCAGAGGCGCTAGATCGGCTCAATATATAGCCATCGGTTGGAACGTTTTGGGCTTTATGTCTGCCTGGAATTTAAATTACACCCTCCAAAGCAGCCTGTTAAATGGAGCTGAGAATACAGACCAGATTGAGGTAATCAGCTATTTCAGCCAATTCCCCGAAATTTGGATTACAAGTTTCTGGGTTCCTTTGAGCCTGTGTATTCATATCACCCTGTTTTTCGTACTTTTAAAGAACAATGTCGCCAAAAATAGGCCCAATTAACATGCTTTGCATGGGGGAGTCCAATTGCTAGGTTTAAAAATTACGAAAGGCACATTATGTCAATTTCCATAAAAACTATCCGGTTTCTGTTGGTGCTCACGCTTCCGGTATTTATCTCCACCTGTTCGGAATGCTCCCCCAGCGGTGTGGTTGGCGCCGTCCTCATCTCCGACAAAGACGAAGCTGAACTGGGAGCGGAGTTTCATTTCCAGCTCAAAAATGACGCGGACAAAAAGCTGGAGTACCCAATATTAAATCCAGGCACCAATATTCAAAAACAAAATCTTAAAGCATATCTGGATAGCGTATTTCAATCGGTAATGAACTCAATACCCTCCAAAGATATGCCCGATTACGAGTTTACATTTACCATAATAGACAAAGATGTTGCCAATGCTTTTGCCGTGCCGGGGGGATATGTATATATATATACCGGTATAGTAAAAGAGATGCTGAGCGAATCTGAGCTTGCCGGTGTTATAGGTCACGAAATTGCCCACGTCACCCTGCACCACTACCGCCGTACTGCCACCAAGCAGGCTATGGTGGGCACCATACTCAATGCTATTGCAGGCAAAGAGGCCGGCGCGCTCACGGAGCTGGTTCTGGGCTCCTTCGGGTTCCTGGCGGCTCAGTATGTCAGCAGAGATTTCGAATATGAGGCCGATGCCAGGGGCACAGACTATCTTTTTCTCTCTGGCCGCCACCCCCGTGGTATTGCAGATTTCTTCTCCCGCATGGACGAAAATTTCGGTTACCTGGAGCCTGTGGTAGAGGCCACGTCCACCCACCCGCTTTCTTCTGAGCGGGTAAGCGCAGTTGATGAAATCATTAAAAAAGCCGAGGATTATAATTATTCTTCACAAGAGCAGGACGCGCTCAAATATGTAACCCGTTTCACAGACGCCAAAGCGCTGGTACCTTAGTTTAGTTGGCGCTGGGCTTTGTTCTGCGCGAAAAGTAAAAAGTGAAAAGCGATAAGCAGCTTAATCTGCTGCTAAATGTCTTTTTGCTTGTCACTTTTTACTTTTTACTAAATGTAAACTCCACAACTCTACTACATCCTCCTGCCGAACACCTTCACGGTCCCCGGTAAAAGCGCATACATCAGCCGCTCACCGGTCTTACCCAGGATAACGCTGCATACTACACAGGCCAGCCCTGAGATAAGGCCGTAGACAATTATTTTACCCTCATCATTTACACAAAAAGCTGTGAAGGCGGGCACGGGTGCTATGGCTAAGAAAACCAGGCCGACTATTACTTTACGCTTAAGGTGTGAAGGGGAAAATTTCTTGAAACGCATTTTGCCGTCTATAAGGCCGGTGATAAAGCCCCCTAATACAGCCGGGGGCAAAAAAAGACTTAATACACCAGCGGAGATTATGGCCTGGGTGCGGGCGGCAGCTGGTAAGAAATAGGTCAATACATACAAGAAGCTGATGAGAACAGAGAATGTCTGTGGAAAATGAATAGTGATGGGATGAAGGTATAGATCCAGTATCTTACGCCTGCCAGGCGATACCTTGTCATTATAGGGTTCAAACCTCTTAGCATAAATGCCGCAGGCCGGGCAGAAGCTGCCAAGCTTATGAGCCTCAATAATAAAGCCGCAATCCTTACACCTCATAAGGTTCTTCATAGGTACCCATCGGTTAACAATTTTCTATTAAAATAGCTAATACATGTAAAACGGGTCTTCCATTTTCCTTTTAACATTTTTACCACGCAATATGGCGGCTATTTTTCAGGTTAATAATTGAAATTATTAGATTTAAAAAAAGCATAACCCATAATAAGTTGCAGTCAGGTTAACAATGAAAAATGATGATTTAGTTTATTCTACGCAAAACGGTGATATGAGGACCAGGGGACCACAGAAATCCAGTTCTCAAGC
>CAZRWX010000023.1:0-23727 GCA_964603925.1 uncultured Bifidobacteriales bacterium
AGTATAAGGTATGTTACAGGTGTGATTTTCTCTGATTATGGCGCTGCCTGGACCACCGGAAGTGAGTTTATTAACTCTCAAGGATGGGGTATGGGTTATGGAATGCGGCTTAATTTAGGCATTTTTGTCTTGAGATGGACCAGATCCTGGGCTATTGATGGCATAGGAAATCATAAAAAAAATCAAAGGGACTATTGGTCTTTAGGCGCAGAATTTTAAATTTAACGTTACTTCTTCATTCCGAAAGAAAATAAATGCGAATAACCGAACGATTTAGCGAAGACAGCATAATTATAGGTTCCCAGGAATTTACAAAGCAGAGAATCATTGAACTGATGGTTGATAAATTATGCGAAGTATATTCCATTACATCACATGATGGTGTATTAGATGCCGTATTAAACAGAGAAAAGAAGATGTCTACTGGCATAGGTTGCGGTCTGGCAGTTCCCCATGCAAAGGTAAACTTTGTAGAAAAAATGTGTATTGTAGCCTGTACTGTTAAGCAGGGTATAGATTTTTCTGCTATAGACAAAGAGCCTGTTTATTTACTTTTCTTAATAGTGTCTCCTACTAATACTACAGGTCCCCATATCAGGGCTCTATCAACTATCTCCAGGATAATGGCTGATGCGGAGATCCGCAAATCCCTTATAGATTCTAAAAGCTCTTCAGAGTTTTATCAGCAATTAAGGTTAGGTGAGGAGAAGTACGCTTGATTATGGTAGTATATGACCAATAATAGCTCAGCTGAAAATTCGGAGATTACCCCTGGACCAAAGCTTAGTGCAATTCAGCAAGAGGGTTATTTAGAGATATTAATTAATGATAAGGTATTTCTACGGAACGAAGCACAGGATTTCCACAAACTTACTTCCAGCTTCTTTAAGGGTGTGGCCGGTAAAATTTTAGTCAACTTTAATAACTGTCAATACATTAGTTCAGAGGGGTTGGGATGTATTGCAGAATTCTGGCGAAAATGCAACGACGATAAAGCTTTTAAAATGGTGGCTTTATTTTGCCAACAACCTGTAAACGAATTATTAAGTTTTTTTGAGGTAATTGGGTTGGCTCGTGTAATGCAAGGCCATATATTTACAGATTATAATAACGCTAAATCATTTCTTCTAGAGGATTAGGCCCCCGCACTTAGCTTTTTTGGTTAAAATTCATGACCAATCAAGGTCAATTGTTTATTGTATTTCTCTTTAGTGGATATTTTTTTGTAAATATAATGCCGTAGTTTTTGCTTAATTTGAGCCTGTTAGGACATTTTCTAAAATTACTTCTCTCATCAAAACTTGCCCCCGCTTAAAAAATGATTATAATTACCACAAATAAATTTGCAAATCCAAAAAACCACAAGGGTTGGACTTAATTGAGTAAAATAACACAAATTGATAATACAGAAGAAAATACAGAAAAGCTTAAACGGTTGGTAATCGCCGAAAAACCAAGTGTTGCAGCTGATCTTGTCAATGCATTACCTGGCCGGTTTAAGAATAACAAGTCATATTATGAAGGTCAGGATTATGTTGTCAGTTTTGCTGTGGGGCACCTTGTTACCATATGCACCCCACCAGAAATTGACCAACGGCATAAAACTTGGTCACTGGATTTACTCCCTATTATTCCTGATGAATTTCCCCTTAAAGCTTTGGAACCCTCAAAATCCCAATTAAATATCTTAAGTAAACTCAGCAGAAGGCGTGATATTTGTGAAATAATTAACGCTTGTGATGCCGGGCGTGAGGGGGAGCTTATCTTCAGGTATATCCTGCAATACGTTCAGGGTAAAAGGGGCATTAAGAAGAAATTAAGTCGTCTTTGGCTGCAAAGCATGACAAAAGAGTCCATATTAGAGGGCTTTCGTCAATTAAGAACGGACGAAGAGATGAAACCGCTGGAGGCCGCGGCTATTTGCAGATCAGAGGCTGATTGGCTCATCGGCATAAACGGGTCTCGTGCTTTAACCGGTTTTAAATCAAAAGGTGGTGGGTTTCATTTGACCCCATGTGGCAGGGTTCAAACTCCAACTTTATCTATCATAATGAATCGGGAAAATGAACGGAGGAGTTTTATCTCTCAGAAATATTGGGAGATATTCGCTGCATTTAGCAATAATGGGTCTGAATATATCGGCAAGTGGTTTAATCCGGATTTTGCAAAAACCTCAGAAAAATCCTTAGATAAAGCGGACAGGCTTTGGGATATTGCCAAGGCTGAGCAAATTAAAGGCTCCTGCGAGGGTAAAAACGCAAAAGTATCGGAGCAGACAAAGCCCGTCAGCCAAAGTTCACCTCCTTTATATGACCTTACTACCTTGCAGAGGGAGGCTAATAACAGGTATGGGTATTCAGCCAAGGGCACATTAGAAATTATTCAATCACTTTACGATCGCAAAAAGATGGTAACTTATCCGCGTACGGACAGCCGCTGTCTACCAGAAAATTATCTTAATATTGTCAAGAAAGTAACAAAAGCATTAGGTGAAGGTACTTTTGGAGAATTTGCAAAAAAGTCCCTGGATAATAAGTGGCTTAGATTGGATAAACGAATTTTTAATAATGAAAAAGTTACGGATCACCACGCAATTATTCCCACTCACATAACTACAGGAAAATTAAACGATCGTGAGCAGAAGATATACAACATGATTACCCAAAGATTCCTGGCTGTTTTTTATCCTCCTGCCAGGTATTTAAATACATTCCGTATATCTGTTGTTGAAAAGGAACACTTTAAAACTGAAGGTAAGATTTTAAAAGATCCCGGATGGCGCCAGATATATGGTATAGGTGCTCAAGAAGAATTAACAATTCCTCCTCTGGAAGAAAACTCAAAAGTTCAGGCAATTTCCATGGAAATTCAGGAGCAGGACACAAAACCGCAGCCACGTTTTACAGAGGCTACTTTATTATCTGTTATGGAGAGCGCTGGTAAGTTGATTGAAGATGAAGAGCTCCGGGAGGCAATGAAAGAGAGGGGGCTGGGAACAGCTGCCACAAGATCTACTATTATTGAGGGTTTAATTAATGATAGATACATAGTTCGCCAAAGCAAAGATCTTGTTCCCACAGCAAAGTCTGCGGAACTGTTGCAAACTTTAAATGCTATGGATATAGAAGAGCTTACCTCCCCGGAGTTAACTGGTGAATGGGAATATAATCTGGAAGAAATATCCAAAGGGAGATTCAGCCGGGAAGAATTTATGAAAGCTATACGTCAGTTGACCATGAATACTGTTAAAAAAGTTAAAGGTTTTGATGAAAATGCTGATGCGTTTAAAAAGGCTGTTTTTAAATCTCCCATTGACGGGCAGACTATTTATGAAACCATAACCCATTTCCAATCTGAGAATCAGGATGTGCGCATTAGGAGGTTCCTGGGCGGCCGTCTTATGAGTCATGACGAAATACATACTTTGTTAAAAGAGAAGAAAATCGGACCTTTAACTGGCTTTCTCAGCAAAGCAGGCAAACCTTTTTCAGCAATGATTACATTGACACCAGAAAATAAAGTAGCCTTTGTATTTCAGGATAATACTGAAGATAAACCTGATTTTAGTAAACTGGAGATTGTTGGGGAGTCACCTGTTGATAAGACCAAAGTTTATGAAGGTGAATTTAGCTATTTTTCGGAGTCTGCCTATGATAAAGGCAGCAAGAGCGGGTTGAAAATAAATAAAATTATTCTAGGGAAGGAAATTACCAGGGAAAATTTTCTAAAAATGCTGATTGGCGAACCAACGTCCTTAATTAAGGGGTTTCAGTCTTCGCGTACAAAACGGAATTTTGACGCTTATCTCTCCCTTTCCAAGAACGGCAAAATTACTTTCAGCTTTCCCACTCGCACTTCACAAAAAAAGACTAAGAAAGCCACTTAATGCCCGATGAGCGTCTGTTTAAGAGTAAACGCGCGCTGCTGGAATCCCAAATTCTCGTTTCAGCGCCCTTAAACAGACGCTCATCAGACATTATACAGCTTGAAATATTGAGCAGAAGTACCCCCCTGTCCTGTCCGACTCATCACCGGTTTGATGGAATACATCTAAAATAACTTGAGAACGCCTGTATTCACTTTCGAGATATTTGAAACAAACCGTAGATTTTTTACCCTTGATAGATTCTTCCAACGCGCATTCTGTAAATAAAGACCGCCATTGGGTCAATTGGGAGAGTTCCTCTCTTGGTGCATTTGCGTAGTCTACCCTGTACAACAGGCCGCCTTTTTTGACTAGTGAATGAAGGTTATTACTTATTACTCTGGCTGTCATGAGCTCGTCCAGGCATTCATCATAGTCCACCTGGGCTACTTCATCTTCAGGATCCATCTCCCTGAAGCGCGCCAGCATTTCAGCGATGGCCCTATCTCTGGAATTCTTATACCCATTTTTTTCATATTTACGCCTTTCCCTGTCAGAACAGGTTAAATTTGGGAATAAAAAGACTATTACATCAGCCTTATTAGTCTCCAAATTAAAATTTGGTAATACAGTTTTAACCAGGCTGATTTGAGACGCCTTATTAGTAAAACATTCAGAACTTTTAACAATTTTTGCCGCTATGCCTTTATCATCAGCGCTTTTTATGATGTTATTGAGCATAAGGGAAGACCCGTCTAACCCTACAAACTTAGACTGCGGGAGTTGCTGGGCCAGTTGCAGCATGAAGGACCCGTCTCCACAGGCATAGTCGAGTAAGAATTTGGGTTTAATATCAAATTTGCTGATGGTAGTGGATATATATTTGCTGATGTGCTTGTAAGCGGATTGGTGGGCCCTATTACCAGCCTGACCCCGCCACCAATGGCCGACCTTCTTTTCATAGGATGCATGCCCCTGATTAAGGTACTTTTCGAAATCAATATCAGGAATATCCTTTATTTTCATAATGCTCCTTATAATATGTTTTGGCTGGTAATTTTATATCTCTGCATAAAGTTTAAGGCCTCCTGAAATTCAGGAGGAAGTGGTGTTTCAAATTCTAGAAACTCCCCAGTGCGTGGGTGATGAAAACATAAGGACTTTGCGTGAAGAGCCTGAGAAGTAAAATAAGATAATAACTTTTGGGCTGCCGGCCTGTAATGGGTTTGTACAGGCGGCAATTGAAATTTATGCCCCCCGTAGGCTGAATCCCCTACTATGGGATGGCCAATATGGGACAGATGTACGCGAATTTGATGGGTCCTGCCGGAGACTAAATTCAGTTGAAAAAGAGTGGCGAATTCATAATGAGCGATAACCTGATATTTGGTAAGGGCCGGACGCCCGTTGGGGGTTACACACATTTTAACCCTGTCATGGGTATGTCTGCCCACCGGGGCGTCAATTTCTCCGCTGGTATCAGGACATTGCTGCCATGCCATGGCGTGGTATGTTCTCTTGACCATCCTGTTTTTTAGATTTTGAGTAAGTGCCTGGAGAGCAAAATCGTTTTTAGCAATGACTAACAAGCCGGTTGTATCCTTGTCCAGTCTGTGGACTATACCTGGCCGCTGACCCTGGTCAGGATTATCGATGTCTTTAAAATGATAAAGAATGGCATTTGCCATAGTATTGTCCGGATTGCCGTTGCCAGGGTGAACAATCATATTTTTTGCCTTATTAATAACGGCAATGTCACTATCCTGGTATACGATATCCAGGGGAATATTCTGCGCTTTTAACAGGGTTGATTCTATGGCCGGCAGTTTAATAATTGATATTATATCGTTTGATTTTAAAGTTAAGTTTTTACTGGCGATTTTATTGTTAACCCTAAAACAACCCTGTTTAAGCCAGTGCTGAATTTGGGACCGTGATTGCCCCGGTATTTTTGATACTAAATACTTGTCCAGCCGGCACTCATTCTGGTTTTCGGAATAGATCCAGGCTTCGTTTATATTAAACATGTGATTAAAGAGTAACTAGCCTTTTCATGTTAGGGCCTTATGACCTTCTGCTAATCAAAATAAGCTCTCCAATTGAGCCATTCGCTTTTTAAACATTCTTTTAATTAAAAAATTGGATGTGCAAAATATACTGGTTTGCAGTATGATCTTTTTAACTTGCGCACGTTTAATTTTAACACCCTGCCCCGAACATGGGTAATTGTGTGATTGACCAAGCAGTATTAAAGTATCAGCGGCCATAAACAGGGGCCATAAGCAGAATAATCGCAGTCTTGGTTCAAGCCTGGGCAGAAGGCATGTGTATTTCAGTGCATCCACCAAATGAGATACAGCTTTTCTGGCCAATATATTAACTGCCCTTTTTGCGCTCTCCCGGTTTTCGGGAGATGTTATGGTTTTGGCTGTGATATTATTTTGCTTTAAAATGGAGTCGGGAATGAATAATACCTCTCGCTTGGCATCGGCGCATATGTCTTTTAAAATATTAGTGTACTGAAGCCCCAGCCCAAAGGATACTGAGTAGCTCTCTAATTGATTTTTCTTTTTAGTGTTAATTAATCTGGTGTGAATCTGGAATAAATCACAAAGGAGATGCCCGACTGTGCCTGCGACATAATAACAATAGTTGTCCAAGTCGGGGATAGTGGTAATAAATGGTTCTGAATTGGCCTGGGTTGCCCGGCGCTCTATATATTGACACATCCCATGACACATCTCTTTTACCCATTTAGAAACTGCCTGGGAAGATTTATCCGGAAAATAGCTGAAAACTTTAAAAACCCAGTAACAATGAAAAGTGATAAATTGATCCCATGAATCTGAACTGGACCAATGTTCGGGAAGAATTGCTTTAAAGGTGTTTATAGCTTTAGGCCAATCAGCCCCTAATGGAAAGATATTCTGAAATTCATTTAACAGCTTTACTTTAACCTGGGGAGTAAGGTGCTTATCATCTTCAATCGTATCTGCCATTCTACAAAATAAATATGCCGTTAATACTTGAGATTTCAGTTTTGCCGGCAAAACCTCAATATTTAATGCAAAAGTTCGGGAGACTTTCTGAAGAGCAAAATGAAGATAACTGTGAGGGTCTTTTAAAGTACCAGACTCTATTTGGTTTTTCCAATATAAATTGACATTGCAGGTTTTGTTATTCAAAAAGGCAGGTGCTGAATGGTCAGAACTGCTTTTCGGACTGGAATTTTTCATTTCAGGATTTTGCCGAGGTTTTGCGGCTTCGGTTATGTGCCTGTTTTTTAGCCAGCTGAGTCTGCTTTTTTAGAGCCATTAACAACATACCTTCTTTATCAGCTTTTTGAAGAAATTTCTGATGCTGGAAGGATGCCAGGTTGTTTATTTCCATATTGGAGAGTTTTTTACCATCCAGCTCAGATTTAAAGCTTATTTGGTCTTTGATATAAAAGTAGAAATCCTGCTGCTGCCGGAAATGGATATTAACCAGGTAGGAAAAAAGAGTCATAACCAGAAGGGAAGATATAAAGGCTGAACCTGAAATAAAAAATAAACTGGTATTGCCAGCAGCCAAACTCAGAGACTGTGTTGAAAGCAATATGGGTAAAATCAAGAAAAATGGGGTTAGAAGTATGACTAAGAGCTTACGTTTATCTCTCCATTTTGCAGGAATATAAAGCCAGGACTTGCCTTTTTTGATTTTCTTATCCAGAGAAAGGGGATAGGCAGCATATAAACACCAATACCAAAGCAGGATGTATGCCAGTAAGGATAGAATGCCTGAAATCCCCGCAGATCCCATATACTTGATTTACCTGTGTTATTTATTTTTGTTAATGCCTTATGAGGAAATTTAGAAAATGTCAGAGCAATTCGCTTAATTTTAAAATCAGTAATATAAAATTGCCAAATTTTAATAAATATAGGTGCGTGTATGGATATCTCAGTAATTTTTAATGCTTAAGGCATTAGTTTGATATTACAGGTAACAGATTAGCTATATTTTTCCTTCTCTACTATGGACAATTCAGTATTACAAAGAACCTGGAGCCTTTGCTTGACGGCCCTCAAGTCCAAGCTTTCTCAAGATGTTTTTGAACGTTTTATTAAGCCCCTTAAGCCTCTTAGTATTATGGATTTCGAGATTACCTTGTCTGTCCCTGTTCAAATAGATTTTGACCAGTTATCCAAGGCATACCGGGGTTTAATCGAACTCTCTTATTGTGAGGCCAATGGCCGGGAGATAACAATTAAGTTTGAACGTCCTTCTATTAATCAGGCTCAGCTGGCATCTCCTGCATTTCCTTTCAGCTCCATACCTACCATGCAAATTAATCCCGCTTATACATTTGATGAATTTGTTGTAGGTAGTAATTCCCAGTTTGCATTTTCTGCTTCAATGGCAGTAGCCAAAGATTTGGGCGGCACCAAATTTAATCCTCTGCTTATTTATGGAGGTGTGGGGCTGGGTAAAACCCATTTGCTGCAGGCTATCGGCAATTATATTGCTTCAAGTGGTGCAGGTAAGGTTGTGCGGTATGTAACGTCAGAAATGTTTTATCGTGAGTTTGTAGAGTCTATCCAGCATAATAAAATTACCGAGCTGTCAAACTATTACCGTAACGAGGTGGACTTACTTTTAATGGATGATGTTCAGTTTTTAAGAGGTAAGGACAGAACTCAAGAAGAATTTTTTCATATATTTAACGCTCTACATCAATTACATAAGCAAATAGTCCTAACCAGTGACAGCCCGCCTAATAAGCTGGAAGGTCTTGAGGACAGGCTGATCAGTCGTTTCCAATGGGGGCTTTTTGTTGATGTACAGCCACCGGACAGGGAGACTAGAGAGGCAATTCTACAGCATAAAGCCCAAAAACTAAATCTATTTATCTCTCAGGAGATTTTATCTTTTTTAGCAGAGTCCATAGAGGATAATGTTCGTCAGCTGGAGGGGGCCATCCGCCAGTTGTTAATGCAGTCATCACTTAAAAAATCAGATATAACTCTGGATCTTGCCAGGGAAATCGTAGCTCGCACAGCTCCATCCAGGCGGTCACGTACCATTGGGGCCGATGACATAACCGATATTGTGTCCCAGTATTTTACAGTGGAAGTAAATAAAATACTGGAGAGGGGAAGGGGTACTAAGGAGGTGGCTCAGGCCAGGCAGGTTGCCATGTTTCTTATGAAGGAGCTTACCTCTGCATCATTGAAAACTATTGGTAAAAGGTTTGGGGACAGGGACCACAGTACTGTTGTTCATGCTGTTAAAACAATAGAGCGGGCCATGGAAGAGGACAATTCTTTTAAAAATAGTGTAGATGGAATCATCTCTCAGCTGAATAAAAGATAATTTGCTCTGTTTGCTTTTAATTATTGGTTTGGTTTCCTCTGTCTTAACTCAGGGCAGTACTAAATCGTATTCTGCTGATGAGGTTATATTAAAGGGCGGGCAGCTTTATCTCTTTCAGTTTGCCCGGTGGAGATGCAAAATTCTCGATGAAAAAGCCTTAAAGGAGCCCGTTGAGACAGGCAGCTCTGAAAAAGGCTGGTTTGTTCTTCTCAAACCTTCCGCAGACTTTATGGCTCAGCAGGTAACATTGGGTCAGAATAAAAATTTCCTGGTGCTGGACATCGGCGGTGACAGAATATGGCAGCTGGATTCAGGCTTACAAACAATATCCAGTATTGAGCTGCCGGCAATATTTAAAAATTACAATTTATCTGATTTTAAAATGTTTTATACAGCCGAACAGCGGCTTGTGTTTATAAATATTAATGAATGGGTGGGTATGCGCTTTATAGAGTCTTCCGGGGGGCTCTTGCTGCAGATGCGGTCAAATTTAAATATGAAGTATTACGGGTGTTTCGCATGGCGCTGGCTGGCAATAGCTAAAGACAATACCAATGGTGCTTTTTTTTGTATTTCATCTAAGAATGTTCAATTATTTAACCACGATTTCCTTCCTATCCAACAATATAATCTTCAACAATATGGGGCGTTGTGTGGCAATGGTTACGGTGTTTCTTCAACAGACGAGCGACTCTGCCTTAATAAAGATGGCTCAATTGTTAAATTCAGTTTTGGGCCCCTGTGTTTCTGCTTTAACAAACGTAAGGCGTCTCTTTATGAATGTACCCGCTAAAAGGCTATAAGCTTATACCGCAGCGGGAGCCGGTCACCTCTTTTACCATGCATCCTCCACCTGGTTCTTTAATTTGCTTAATCTTTTAAATTTTGCAATCAAAATTCACGTATGGCTTACAGCAGTCATACTACTAAGCTTGTATTCATTTTCAACAGCGCAGTCTATTGCAGGGAGTATTGCCACCAAACATTGCCTGGATAATATTGAGTTGATTGGCCGTCTAATTGTTGGCATCCCAAATAAATATCATACTGTAGGTGTTCTGGTAAACGGCCGTGAGCTTGTAGAGGGCAGGGATTTTATTTATACCTATGATTCTTCCCGTATTGATTTGTCCTTTCTTCCTGTCAAAGGGGACACAATCTGTTATACGGGATTTGAAATGGCACTGTTGCCGGACTTTGCCTGGAGGGTTAAAAAACCAGAAGATATACCCTTGCTGGGTGATGATACCCTCAACGTGTCGGAGCATAACCAGGTTTACAGGAACTCTGCCGCTGACAGCGCAAGTTTGCGTTATAAGGTAGATTATGGCGGGAATAAATCCATATTGGTTACAGTTGGTGAAGGGGGAAACTTGCACCTGGAGCAATCTCTTCAACTGGACATCAAGGGGCAGGTATCTCAAAATGTGTTTATTAAGGGGTACCTTTCTGATCAGGAGATTCCCATTCAGCCGGAAGGTAACACTGCTACGTTAAAAGAAGTTGATAACATTTACATTACTATATATGGCCGTCAATTTGAGTATACACTTGGTGATTATCAACTGAATTTTGGCCAATCGGGGATAGACCAGACCGCAGCCCAAGTTCAGGGGGTCAGAGGGAGTTATATCTGGAAGGAGTACATTACTCAAGGGGCCTTTTCCCTTTCCCAGGGACAGTTTTATAGTAATATAATTGCAGGCAGATATGGCAAGCAGTCAGGCTACTTTTTGACGGGAAAGGAGGGGGAGCTTTATATTACTGTATTGGCAGGAACTGAGAAAATATGGGTGAATGGAAACAGGCTGAAAAGGGGTTGGGATTATTTGATTGAATATGGTGAAGCAAGGGTAGACTTCCTCAATACAGTGATTATAAGCGGGGAAGATATCATAACGGTTGAGTTTCAGTATACACAGCGAATTTATCCGGGTATTTTGTATCTGGCTGAGCTAAGTGATACTTCCGGATCTGTAAAATGGTCTTTGCGCTCAATTACTGAAAAAGATAATGAGGATAGTCCAGAGGGGTTCATCCTAAATGATGACGACAAAGAATACCTGGCCTCTATTGGGGACAGTGTGGAAAAGGCCCGAATAATACCCACACAAACACCCTATCAAGGCAGTCAATGGGAAACAGACCTTTACTATGTGGATAGTATTACCATGACGTTGCTGCCCGTTACAATTCAGACATTTGATTCTATAAACAATAGCTCTCAACAAATATATAAGGCTCAATATATAAATCTGCCGCGAGAGCACAACCACCATGCCATGACATTACAATTTGATAAATGGAAAGGCCATGAATCCATGGCTCATATATTCATTTCACAATTGGATAAAAATCTTTATTCAACTGTGGGGGACAATGGAAATGTCGGAGGTGGTTTTGTATATAATGGAACACAGACTCTAGGCCAGGCTTTTAATAAAGGTGGTTGGGGTAAATATGTATTAAAAGTAAATTCTGAAATTAAATCCCGTAATTATAATCCTCTAAATCAGATTGTTGAGCCGTATAAATTTTCTGATAAATGGAATGTCTCATCTATTTATGCTAAAAATGATTGCTGGGCTCATAATGTGATAATGGAGACTATGCCTGTTACGGAGTTAACTTTTGGGGGTGAGTATGGTCTTACCAGGGGGCGAATTCCGGTTGGTAATTTTAGAGAAACAGCAAGCTCCAGACGTATAAAAGGGTATATGTATATGGGAAATAATGAAAGACAATTGAGAATTTCTACCGAGAAGAAAAATGCCAGCAGCATTTTGTCTAATACCCGTGGTCTTCATGATAATTATAAAACTGAAGTAGGGGGCGCGTACAGGCTTGGTGCGGTGTCTCCTAAAGGGGCTTATACCCAGGACGAATGGATTATGAATTATGCCCTGGGCGGCGGTAATTTGGGCTTAAGAAAAAAGTGGACGCTGGGTGTTGATACAAAACCTTTATTTCATAAAATCAAAGCATCTTCGAGTGTCAATTTTCTGGATTGGGAATCAACTTTCGAAAATTCCTTAAAGAGCCCTGGAGATTCCCTGAGAGCTCGGGAACTTACTGCGAAGCTGGATCTATTTGATTTAGGCCTTTGGCAAAGTGATATTTTTCTGGCCTATCAGATTTTTAATGTTCGCAGTGATGCTCAGTCAGTATTCCAGGAAAAAGATTACAAGCTGATGGAGTGGAATCAGAGTTTGTATAACGACCCCCGTGGTTACAGGTTCAGGACCTATTACCGTATCAATCAAACTGAGGAGGTACCACTGGTGCAGAGCTTTGAAAAGGTGAATGAAGGAACTGGTACCTACTCCTGTCAAAGTCTGCCTGTTGCTAATGGCCTGGGTCTTCAATGTGTAGCCGATGAAACCGGTGACTATATACCAATTGGCCTGGTACGAGATACATTAAGCCAGGAGATCAGTTATCAGGATCTGGAGCTTAATGGTAATCTGGTTCTGGTACCCCGGCAGTTGATAGAGGGCTTAGAAGGAGTTTTAAGCGATATCAAATTTTCAATGAATTTCGCACTTAGCCATCAGGACAGCGCTTCTTCTTCAAGTTTGCTGCCTCTTTTTACAGATGGGAGCATATCAAAGTTGCTGGGCGGCAGATCTGAATATGAACCTTCTTTACAATGGCGTAGTACCAGGGGCCAGAAAGGCTTTTATCTTAAAGTAAAAAGGCAATTCAGCAAAGTCTCACTGCCTCTTTTATTTGAAGAGTTAAGATGGTATGAAAATGCCAGGTTTACTCACGCTGTAAATGGTCGTTGGTCCTGGGCTGTCAGACAGTTATTTGAATTTCGTAATAAGGTATCTCCAACTCTGGTTTTATCGGAAATGAGTGATACTTACGGTTATGGAGTTGAATTGCAAAGACATTTCACATTGTGGTCTATACTGTTGACTGGTGACTATTCTACAACCCGCGGCGTAGCCGAAAGTTCCAGGAATTTTACTCAAAACTCTATCTATCCCAAAACAAGGCTGGAACATAAATTTGTTAAAGGAGGTAGTGCCTATTGTGAGTACGGTTTTAATTACCTGTGGGGCTCGGGTAACCGTGGTGCTTTATTTTTATGGGATGGTTATAAAAAGGGTTTGACCCACAGGGTTGAGTTGTCCCTATCCTATCAGCTGGGTCAATATATCCATGCTTTTGGTAATTATGTTATAAGAAAGGAGCCCGGAAGGCAAAAGCTTTTTCAAAAACTTACAGCTGAAGTAAAGGCAATATTTTAATATGTGGCTATATATACTACAGGAAAAACAGCTGCGAGCCCTGATATTGTGGGTGTGTTTCATGCTTTTTTCTGCCTACTCCGGGCAAAGTGCTTATTTTCCATCTCCCGGTGATAAACTGGAAGTGCGGGAATTAATGGAGGAAGGATACCTGCAGGCGCGGGTAACTGAAAAGGGCATTTTAAAGGGCAGCCTTTTTTTAATTAATAATATTAGTGTATCGGGGGCGCCTGGTGACTTTCTGCCATATTTGAATATTCTTGACTATAAAGGAAAGGCGGCAACTAAGGGTGTAATCAGCGCCATTAAACAGGATGTTGATGATTTCCTTCTTAATACAGGTTATGTTTTTGCATCAGTTCAAATGGGCCTGAATGTATTACCGGTCTCCGGTAACTCCATGCAAGGTATTTTTATGGATTCAGTGGATGTTTTACTGAATATTAAACCCGGCGCTGGATATAAAGTGGGTCAAATTCAGCCGGGGGGCACCCGCACTTTACCCCGGGTATTACAACGGTTGAGTATGATAAATATCGGAGACGTTTATAATGAGCGAAAGCTGGCTAGTGCGCGGCAAAAGCTATTTCATACTGGTTATTATGAGCAGGTACTGGAGGGAACTTTAAAACGGGACAGTGTTCTCAATATTCTGTATCCTGAGTTTATTGCTGAGGATGTAAAAGGCAGCATATTGAGCGCTGCAATGGGTTATAATTCGGAGAATATTGATGCATCTGATCGCTGGATTGGTTTTATAGAAATTCAATTTACCAATCTTTTAGGTACCGCGCGGGATTTGGAGCTTCGCCTTTCCAGTCGTGAAAGTGTGAAAGAAATGCGTTTCTTTTATAAGGAACCATGGGTGCTTAATCTACCTATGGGTGTAAATGGTGATTTCAGCCTGTGGCTGGAAGACAGTGTATACCATGAATTAGAATGGGGCCTGTCCATATTTCAGGATATTGATTTTAATTCCAAATACATAATAAGCTATCATAATCAGGCCAATTCAGTTTTTTATTTTTCTGAGATGGGCGAGCTTATGTCGACAGGTTCCAAATCCAACCGTGTCGGTCTCAGGCTTATTGTTAATTTAACTGGTAATAATCAATATACACCTACTGGTGCAGTATATGAAACGGGTGTATATGGTGTGCGCCGTACCAGTCAGGATACCACCATTTACCTTATTAAAACAGAGGGACAAATAAAGGCTGACCTGCCCGTCACCAATAGATTAAGCGTCCATATAGGTTTGTTTGCCTCGACAAACCTGCCCCTTTCAGACAGCGCCGATATTGGAGACCTTTACCGCTTGGGGGGGGCGGCCACCCTCAGGGGTTACCGTGAGAGAGAACTGCTAACAAATATATACATATATGGGAACCTGGAATGGCGTTACTTTTTTGCCAGGAATAATAATTTATTCATGTTTTGCGACCCAGCCCTGGTCAACCGGTTTGGGCAGATTGAGAGAGAATCTACCGGTTTGATTTACTGGACCAGGGCCCTGGGTTATGGGTTGGGGACAAATCTAGGACGACGGAACTGGTATTTGACCCTGGTTTATGCTCTGAGTTTATCCAGGGGGATCTCCGAGGGTCTGGTTCATGTTAAAATTGAAAATAGATTTTAATGCTTATGGTGTTATCAAAGCCTATTTTAAGGATACCTTTGTCTCGTTAAAATTAAGGCATCATGAAAAGCTTAATCATAAATCATTCCAGGCTGGTTTCTCTTTTTGAAATTTATAACCTTCCCCTGCCAGGTGATAAGCTTATGCTTTTTGGCTTTCGGGGCTGCATGCCTGTCCACCCTCATGTATCAGAGGCATATGAATGGGAGCTTAAATTCGCAAAAACCGATTATATGCATATGCGATGTACTCTTGGTATTTGGAATACTGAAACAAAAAGAATTTTTGCAGCTCCCGGCTCCACCGTCCCTAATATAAGGTATGTAACCAGGGCGACCCTAAAGGGCGGCAGGGGTGCCAACCAGCTGGAGCCCGGGTTTTACCGCGACCTTATTAAGGGTGAACATCTTGAGGGTAAATTAGACGGTCATCAGGCGCTGCGTCAGTCAGGCTACCGCTTTATACGGCGCACCCTAAGTGGTATCCCGTATTCCAGGGATGATACGCTATTTTTTTCCAACCCCTATGACAATTTACACTGTGCCTGGAATATTAAACCTGAAGTATCCGGGTTCTCCAGTGCCGGGTGTCTGGTTGTGGCCGGGATGCCTTTTTGTAAAAGACATCCCAATCCCAGGCCTAATACAGGGCATTGGCGAAAGTTTCATGAAATTATTTACAGCAGCAGAATAAAAAAGTTCGCACTTCTGTTGCTGCCGGCAAAAGAGGCCGTAATTGCTCTTGGCGGGGTACGCGGGCCTTTTTTATGTTATGGTTCACAGGGTTCAATGGTATTCGCTCTACAAAAAAAACTTAAGGCTCTAGGTTATTATAAAGGTAAAGTGAATGGTATACTTAATAGCTCGGTATACCGGGCATGGGATGCGTCCAAATTCATAAAATTCTAATTTTTGATTTTTTCCCGGGTACTTCTTTTACATATTTTGGCACACCAAACCCGGAAAGATTTATTTCCATCTGCTTAATAATTTCCAAGCCCTTTTTCTCGGATACATGGAAATGCTCTGTACCTGCTACTTTGTCGGGATGGTGGAGATAGTAGGGGACAACGCCCATATTTAAAAGTTTTCTGTTCAGTGAAATCTGAGTGTTGGCATTGTCATTTATACCTTTTAGAAGCACAGTCTGGTTGAAAATACTGATACCTGTATTACGCAGTCTAAGTATGGCTTTATATGTTTGAGTGCATAGTTCATTAGCATGGTTGGTATGAATTACCATGATGAGCTGCTGACGGCTGTTTTTGAACTTTTTAATGATATCGCAAAAACCTGCATTTATGCGTATGGGGAGTGAAACAGGTAACCGGGTGTGAATGCGGATATTGTTTATATGAGGACATTTTGACAAAAGAATCAAAAAAGCTCTAATCCAGTTGTTGTCTTTTAACAGAGGCTCTCCCCCGCTTAAAATAATCTCCTCTATCTGGGGATTATTATTTAAATAAGCAATAAGCACAGGCCATTGCTGCCTGGTTAAAGGTTTGATGGTGGTAAATGTATTACGTCGAAAACAGAAACGGCAATGGAGTGGGCAATTGTGGGTAGGTGTTACAAGTACTCTATTCCTATACTTTTGCAGAACCCCGGGAAATTTAATGGCTTCTTTATCACCAACTGCGTCGTTATCGAACCCGGGGAATCTTTTTGTTTCTGCTTGAAGTGGTAAAACCTGACGCAGAAGTGGGTCATTCCAATCCCCTTTGACAATTTTATTGGCGAAACAACGGGTAACTAAAAATGAAAAATTATTGTTTAGGTCAAATTTATCTGCCTGGTTTTGACCAGGAAGACCTAAATAACTTAATAATTGGGGAAGATCGCTAAATGACCGGCGTAACTCTGTCTGCCATTTTTCCTGTTGGTTTGTAGGTTGCGCCATTATTTTTTAACTTCTTAAATCCTTGGAAAAGTAAAAAAAGAGAGTGAAATTATGGGAATGGTTAATACCAATGAGTTTAGAAAAAGACTTAGAGTGCTAATTGACAAAGAACCTTATGTAATCGTAGAAAATGAGTTTGTAAAACCCGGCAAAGGTCAGGCATTTAGCAGGGTCAAGCTTAAGAACCTTCTTACCGGGCGCGTTATAGATCGTACATTTAAATCGGGGGAGACTGTTGAAGCGGCTGATATGACCTTTGCCACTATGCAGTACCTGTATGGTGACGGTGAGGTTTTTACTTTTATGGATTCAAAAACCTACGATCAAATCGAAATACCCAAAGAGATAATGGATGGCTGTGAACAATGGCTTTTAGACAATACAGAGTGTGAGGTAGCTTTCTGGGGGACTAGACCAATTTCTATTACTCCTCCAATCTTTATGGTATTAGAGGTTTCATACACTGAGCCAGCTGTTAAAGGCGATACAGCCACAAATGTTACCAAGGCCGCTACTCTGGAGACAGGCGCAGAAATCCGCGTTCCTCTGTTTATGGAGCAGGGTATGAAGGTTAAAATTGATACCCGTACAGGCGATTACGTAGAAAAAGCCAAATAGCAGGCTCTACGGCTTCTTAGCAGACTTTTTATTACTTTCTGATCAAGACCGCACTGGCCTTGGGCTGTTTTAACAGTGCGCCTTTGGAGTTATAAAACATCTCGCTTTTGCCGGTTTGTGTCCCCTTTAGTTTAATTATTTGTTGGGATTTGCTTTTTATTCCCCCTGTGGCACTGGTAATGGCAAAAAAAGGCAAATAGTCCAGATAAATATGCTAGAACACCAAATTTTCATTGTTTTTGTCTCCCTAAACAATATTTTAACACTTTAGTAATAACTTATCTACCAATCGGTTATTTACAAGTCGATTTAAGATTTATATTACTAACTACAAGGGGTGTTTGCAGAAATGGCAATTTGACAGAGGAAATGAAGACGGGAGGGCGTGCCCTGTTGGGCACGTTACCCCAAAGCGGGGGTAAAATACCTTTAATTTAAGAATTCTTCTTTTTTTAATGCAATGAGCTGGTAACTAACACTAAAATTAAAGAAGAAATCATTTAATTAGTTCTGGGTTTTGTCCTAGTGGCAAAATTGGTTAAAACAATGGCAGATAAAAAGATCCTTATAATTGATGATTCTGAATTCACAGTTCGGAATTTATCCCACCGTCTCAAGAAGAAGTATCAGGTGATCTCAGCAGGTACAGGCAAAGAGGGTATCAGTATGCTGGCCCAGTTTAAACCTGACCTTCTTATTATGGAGCTTAAAATCAGAGATGTACCCGGTGTGCAACTTTTACATATTTTTAAAAAGCATAATATCAGTCTTCCCACATTTATTACTACTGAGATTAAGGATAAAGAAACCCACGAACAAGCCATAAAAGCAGGCGCGGTTAAAGTTTTTACAAAACCCTATAATTTAAATGATTTGCTAAACGAGATCGATTCTTTTCTCGAACATAAACCATATTCAGAAGAAAGAGTAGAGGCTCTTAAGAAAACTCTGGATGCTCTTGATGAGGAGCTGAAAAATGGAAATTAAAGTAGGTTTAAGCTCTGATAAAATGGGGGCTTTCATATCCTGCGAATTAAAACAGGATATAGATGAAGCCTCATTCTCAAATTATGTAAATGCAGCTCTTAAGGCTAAAGGTGTAAAGGGCATTCTTAAAGGCATTATGCCCAAGGCCTATCAGGTTCTAAAAACCAAAGGTAAGTTGGAAAATGCTCTTGTCTCCAAAGGTAAGGAGGCAAAAAAGACAATTCAACCACAGATAAACTCAACGTATTCCATAATGGATAACCCTGAGGATATTAAATTTATAAAGGCCCTCAAAGCCAGTGGTGAGCTTTCGGCCAGTGGTATGAGTAGCAAATATCCCGATGCTGAATGGCCTCTTCCCGGTGTTGAGCTTGGAGCTATAAAACAAGGTGAAGCCGGCGAAAACGGGGTAGATGTTTTAGGTAACCCGTTACCATGTGAGGTACTACTGCCTCCCGATAAAATATTAGGAAAAAACTTAGCACTTGAAGGGGAGAGTATCCTGGCTGGCAGTGAGGGTGTTTTTATAAAAGATGGCAATGTTTATTCCATTATCAAATTTGATGATAAACCCGGGATAAAAATTGAATTTTCCGAAAAGAACCTGGAAGCCCTTCTTACCTTGTCTCCAGCTCAGGATGGCAACACCCAGGTAAACTTAGACGATGTAATTCTGGAAATACGTAACCTTAAAATTATTAATGGTATAAAAAAGGATGCTATTCAGGAGGCCCTGGCTCAATTTAAAGAATCAAAAAAATCCATAACCGGTCACGTTATCGCAAGAGGTGTTCCACCTCGCAATGGTCTGGATGGCAAAACCACTATACTGATTAACGTTGAGGAAGGCCTCAAGCCCGGAGTGGATGATAAGGGCCAGGCTGACTTTAAAAAAGTGGATTTTTTCATTCAGGTTAAAGCTAATCAAAAAATTGCCCAGCTTATTCCCCCTACTCGCGGCAGGCCGGGGCAGGATGTTTTTGGTTCCAATATCCCATCCTCAGACGGCCACCCGGCACGGCTGCCAAATGGTCTGAATACCGCAACTACTCCTGACGGTTTCCTGATATCCCAGATAGACGGTGTATTGGTTAAGACTGACGGGCTTTTTAAGGTAGACCCCCTGCTGCGTATTCCTGGTGATGTAGACTATAATACCGGGTCTGTTGAGTTTGACGGCTCGGTAAATGTAGGAGGGGATGTAAAAAGCGGCTTTAATATTATCTCACAGGGCAACGTGGAAGTACATGGTTGTGTTGAAGATTCAAATTTCAAAGCAAAGGGTAATGTTCTTATTCATCAGGGTTTCACAGGTCAGGGGCAGGGTTTTATTGAGTGCGGTGGCTCCTTTAACGCGGGTTTTATTCATAATCAAAAAGTTAAAGCTTCGGGGGATGTTACCATTTTTAAGGAGCTGTTTGATGGTGATGTTTATTCCCACAATATTATGCGCGTTAATGGCAACCCTGTAAGTATAGTTGGGGGGCATGCCGCTGCATTGGTGGCCATAGAGGCTAATACCATAGGCAATGAGCATAATATGGCTACCAAGGTGGAGGTAGGTAAGGATTATCGTCAGCAGGGCAAGGCGGATGCTCTCAATGCTAAAACGGAATATTATCGCAAAAAGCTGGAGTTTCTTGTCCGTGAAAAGACAGCTATGGAAAAGGATAAAAAGTTTCTGGGTAAATTACCCCCGGAGCAGGAAACACTTCTGGCCAGGACTCTTGGCATGATACAAAAGTTGAATAATTCAACCAAACAGATGGAAATAGATGTAAAAGGTCTACTGGAAAACATTTATTACAAGGGTCAATGCCGAATCAGCGCAAAAAAGGTGTATCCAGGTACCATGATTATTATCCGCGATACCGTTCTTAAAGTAACCCAAGAGATGGAGGGCAAAACTTTCTTTTTAAAGGGTAAACAAATAGCGTTTTAATACCCTGGGAGTAAGGGCATTCAGTTTGCCTCATTAAAGATCATTAAGGCGTAAATATGGGTATTAAAGCCCGGCTTTTGTTAGTTTTTGCCTTGGGAGATGATATGAAAACAATTCTGATCAGTTTTTGTCTGCTTATTATGTTTACGGTCCAGGCCACTGCTCTGGAGGGTAATAAGGGCATTGGCATAGTGGCCGGTCAGCCTACAGGGCTTACTGTTAAGTATTGGCTGGATAACGCCCGCGCTGTAGATGGTGCGGTTGCCTGGGCTCTTAATGGCCATGAGGAAATTTACATCCATGGGGACTACCTTTATCATTTTACCTGGGAGATACCCGAAGCTCTTTTTTACTGCGGGGGTGGCGGCCGTATCAAGATAGATTCTGATGGCCATATTGGTGTCAGGGCACCCTTCGGTCTTTCCTATTTATTCCCATTTGCCGATGTATTTATAGAGGTAGCCGTTATCCTAAACTTGTTTCCCAATACGGTTATAGATCCAAACCTGGGTCTTGGCGGCAGGTATTATTTTTAGCATTTACCACCCGGTGTAAATACTTACTCCCGTTAACGCAGTCAGTCTCCGTTATCCCTTAAAGCTTCTTTGGTATAAATTGGGTGCAGCTTAAGCTTGTTCTGTGCTCAAACTCTCCAGCTCACTTAAAAACTTTACTGGTATGTCTACATGATCGGGCAGGGTTTGTCCGGGTTTATAATTTGAAATCAGGTTGGCGCAGTCATTTATTACAGCCCTGATGTTGTAGCCCGCCCAGGTAACATTAACGGCGCTGGCCGGCAAATGTGGGTATTTGCAATGGGCGATAATATCCAGGTCTTCAGGCGTTTTAATACCTGCGGCTGCAATACCAGCTGTTACAGGCTCCACCAGGTTGTCATCCATTATTACCAGGCTGTCGGGGCGCTCATCGCGGCCTGAATGCATTATGTTTGCTCCTGTGCCCGATAACAATTTTTGGAATGGAACTCTGCATGACAGGATCTTCAACCTTGAGATGGCAGCCCTGGATAAAAATAAGGCCAGCGAGTTTATGGCAGTTTAGATCGCCCAGAAGCCTGTCATATTCCCGGCTGCTGAATTTATTAAAGATAAAAAGGAGAATTCCATGCTTAAGGTCATTTGCTTAGGTGACAGTATTACGGGGCCGTCAAATTTGGCACATCATCTTAAATTCTCTCACATTCTGGAGTTGATGTTACAGGCGCGTCTGGGGTTCGAAAATGTACAGGTATTGAATAAAGGCATCGGCGGTGACAATACAGCCGGGATGTTGTCAAGACTGAGTGAGGATGTATTAAAAGAATCTCCCCAAATTGTGATTCTTATGGCTGGCGCAAACGATGCCATGCAGCAGGTGCCACAGTCTAATACTCAGGCTAATCTGGAGAGCATATTATCGCAGCTTAAGGCCGACGGTATAAAGACTTTAATGATGAAATATCATCTCCTGGTTAATAAATCTAATCCGGGTGAGGCGTGGGTTGGGGCCGACAATAATAATGAATTGATAGGGGAGGTAGCAGACAATATGAGTATTCCCTTACTGGATCTTTCCATTCCCATGAATAAAGCCTGGGAACAATATCCGGTAGGTGAGCTGGTATCAGAGCTGGACCGCCTGCATATTAATCCCCGGGGTGAGCTTATCTTTGCCAGTAATATTTTTAACAAACTTGATGGGTTGGGGTGGCTTAAATAAACATGAATCAACTGGTCGTAACAAATGGCTTTTCCAAAGCCATGTTCCAAAAAGAAGATGTCGGCTGGGTGCCGGACTGGTTTTATGAAAGTGGCAGGCCCATGCTGCGGTTTAAAGACCACGAATGGCTTAGCATCGGGCATGTAAAACCCCGGTTTGCGGACAAAGTTAAAGAGCTTAAAAACGGTGGTATATGGGCCTATTGGGCAAAGGTATTAAAAGGCCGCAGCCCCAGGTAGGCTTTTACGGCTAATATTCTTTTAACCGATGTGTCAATCATCTCCCTGGCCCGGGCATCATGGGCAGCGGCCTTTTTTAGTGTGTATTGAATCAACGCTACTTTTTTAGGGAACGTAATCATTAGAATATCGTTACCGGCCCAGAAGGCTGATTCTACCAGCTTGATAAAATGTTTGTCAGGATAATTAACCGGGTGAATCTCCTGCCCGGGAGTGATATAGCCGCGGAGCGCTGTCCCCCATAAGTCATCTGTAATAATGAGTTTGGTTGAATCCATCGCCCGGGCCCAGGATACAATTTTGGGGCAAAGAACCGAGGGCTCCCGGCAAATGCTGGTGAATTGTATACTGGACATCATGAGACCGCGAACCTGGCCATTAAGTTGTTTAAAAGACTGCATATATCCCATAATTGAAATGGAGTCCGCATCACTTATTGTGATATGAAAGTCGCTATTGGCATTGGCATCATAGCCGGGAAAGTGTTTTGCAATGCAAAGTATACCATGCTTTTTCATACCAGCCACAAAAGCGGATGCAGGGGGGAGAATATCTTGTGCCCTACGGCCAAAAGCCCTGTGTTTTGTCTCCATGTATGTAATATCACCCATATAGTTATGAGATGGATCTACTACCGGGGCCAGGTTTACGTTTATATTAAGGCTTTTTAATTGTTGGGCCATTTGAGATGCATAATTAGTGATGGAGTCCAGAGGCAGTTTGGAAAGCTCCAATGCTGAAAGAGTATGTTTCCACTGAGGAATATTATTAAGGCGGTTAACTAAACCGCCTTCCTGATCTATGGAAACAAATAACCCCACTGGTAATTTTAACTGAATAGAGTCCAGTTCCTCAGGCAGATTATGTTTTTCTTTTAACATATTAGACATGATGAGAACCCCCCCAATATGATATTTGGCAATAAATTCATATGGGGAATGATAAACAAGAATCATCTGCCCTATTTTTTGCTCCAGACTCATGGCTGATACAATAGAGTCTATTCTAGTTTGAAAGGTTGGCTGAGACTGGCCGGGTGTGCAAATAAAGCCTGCTAATATTAAAGGAATAAAAGCCGTTATAAATTTCTGTATAATGTGCCTCCGGGTTTGAACTTCAGGCTGAAATATATGCAGGGAATCCGCCTTTTTTAGTAACTACTCAGGTATCTAGGGAAGGCAAAACGTGTCATTTCGAACGATTCT
>CAZRWX010000024.1:0-12829 GCA_964603925.1 uncultured Bifidobacteriales bacterium
TGCCTTCAAATAATTCGGTCTATTGCCACCGGTCGCCGGTGCCTTCAAATAATTCGGTCTATTGCCACCGGTCGCCGGTGCCTTCAAATAATTCAGTCTATTGCCACCGGTCGCCGGTGATTTTGTATTATCAGGAAGTGGAATATGAAAGTAGTATTAGCATTTGATTTAGGTACCACAGGCAACCGGGTTATTGCTTTTAGTAGAGGAGGCGGTATCGTTGCCCAGTGTTATTATGAGTTCAACCAGGCATACCCGCGACCAGGTTGGGTAGAGCAGGACCCAGAAGAAATATGGCATACAGCTCACAAGGCCTTTGAGCAGGTAGTTGCTAAAGTTGGTATCTCCAATATTGTCTGTATTGGTATAACTAATCAGAGGGAGACTGTTATATTATGGGATAAGGCAACAGGTAAACCTGTTTATCCTGCTATTGTATGGCAGTGTCGGCGCACGGTGGATATATGCAGTGAGCTTAAGGAATATGAGAAAGCAATTAAACAAAAAACAGGCCTGCCACTAGACCCTTATTTTTCTGGTTCCAAAATAAAGTGGCTGCTTGATAATGTTGATGGTGTAAGGGCTAAGGCGGAGTCTGGTCAACTGCTATTCGGTACAGTGGATACCTGGGTTTTATGGAAACTAACCGGGGGAGCAGTACATGCTACTGAGCCAAGCAATGCCTCCCGCACACTCTGTTTTAATATTAAGAATCTTTGCTGGGATAATGACATACTGGGCTGGCTGGGTATCCCGGAGGTAATCTTCCCCAATGTGGTGGAGAGCGGCTGCCTGTTCGGTAACACTCACAGAAGTGTATCTTCTTCTCCAGTGCCCATTACAGGTATTCTGGGAGATCAGCAGGCTGCTTTATTCGGGCAGGGTGGATGGATGCCCGGCAATGTTAAAAACACCTATGGCACAGGTCTTTTTCTTATGGGATCTACCGGACAGCAATTGCCGCGGCTGGATCGCCTTATAAATACCATTGCCTGGAAACTTGACGGCAAGGTTACTTATGCATTTGAAGGGAGCGCTTTTATAGGAGGGGCTTGTATAAAATGGCTGCGGGACAAGCTTGGTATTATAAAAGATGTTCAGGAGCTGGAGTCTCTTGCTGGTTCTCTGGAAAATAATGAAGGTGTATATTTTGTGCCGGCCCTGTCGGGTTTGGGTGCACCCTATTGGGATTCGTCTGCCCGCGGGCTTTTTATCGGTATGACTCAGGGGACAGACAGACGGCATTTTGCCAGAAGCGCATTGGAGGCTATAGCCTATCAGGTGAAGGACGTGCTTTCTGAAGTTATCGCACAGCTTCCTGATTATACAATAAAGTGCTTAAGGGTGGATGGGGGAGCCAGCGCCAATAATTTTCTAATGCAGTTTCAATCTGATATCCTGGGTATACCAATAGACCGCCCCTTGATAACTGAGACGACGGCTTTTGGTGCTGCTGGAGTGGCAGGTATACATTGCGGTTTTTGGGATATAGCAGGCTTTGGCCAAGCCCGTAAACCTGACAAATTATTCAAGCCCGAGTTGGAGAAATCATTATCTGAAAAATATTACAATCAATGGAAGGGTGCTGTCTCCCGATCATTAAAATGGCAGAACAATCAGGACTAAATATTAAAGTTAAGGATGCGGTTCGATTTTAGTTGTTAACATGTTGTAAACAATCAGCCAACTTTCTCCAGTGTCAATTCGGTTTTACTGAACACCCAGCCGGGTAGGGGGGCATCATCCAAATTTCGCATAGCACCCTGAAAATTTGCATTGCTGATGTTTGCGTCTGTAAAGTTTGCGCCCCTCAGATCACATTTGGAAAAATCAGTTTTTTCCAGGTTTGCGTTAGAAAAATTGGCGTTTGATAAAATGTTTTGTCTAAGAGAGGCATTACTCAGGTTAGCATCTGCAAATAATGCATTTTCGAACTGGCACATGTGAAACTGCGCTCTTATCAAGGTGCATTGAGATAAATTTGCTTTTGGTGCCCTGCAGGAGCTAAAGTTTGCTTCAGATAAGTCTGAATGCTTAAAATCGGCGTTTAAAAACAAAGTATTATGAGAGACAGCGGCTCTAAGATTAGCTTTTTGAAATATACCGTTGGCAATAGTTGCCCCGGACAGGTCCGCACACTCCAATTGGGCTCGTGTAAAATCACAATCTTCAATGTTGACATTTTTAAGCAACGTGTTTTTCATAACACATCCTTGAAAACTGGCCCCTTTAGCCTCTATTTCGCAAAGATCTACTCCTGTTAAATCGGCTGAGGATAAATCTGAGCCTACCAATAATGCTTTGGAAAAAGATGAATTAGTGAAACATGCATTAAGAAATATACACCCGCTTAAGTCTGACTCAGACAATGCGCTGTCCGACATTTGAGCAGATTGAAAGGTCGAAAATGTTAAATTCGAATTGCTTAAATTGGCGAATTCCAGGTTAGCATTATCAAAACAGCTGTAAGTTGCCTGGATACCGGTTAAAAACGCGTACTGTAAGCAAGCGTCTGTAAAATCTGCTCCGTGAAGAGTGCTATTGCAAAGATTGGTACCTTTGAACTGCCCTCCTACAAAACAGCCGTTGTCTAAATTGGAATCAGATAGATCACATTGGTCTAATGATGCACCGCCAAGATTGATATCCTGGCTGACAGCAACTTCCAGAGCGTGCGTAAGTGAGTTGTCATCCTCATAAAGGGAGAAAATGACCTCTTCATCAGTGTTGTTAATATTAATATTCATAAGTCTTTTTTGAATTATTAATGAGACTTACGCTTATTTCATCTAAAAAAAGCCAGCCTTCATTATCCAGGTAATAGTGGTCTTTGTTCTTTTTTATGTAACCGCTATTTATCCATTTGTCTAAAGTTATTTTGTCCGGAGCTATTCCGAATTTTTCAGATAGCCGCCTGGGGCAAATCCCCTTGATTGTTCTTAATCCTAACCAAATGCATTCGTTGTATAGTGTTTCCTGTGAGAGGGCCTCTTGCTTGCTGCCTTTACAACCTGAATATACCCATTTTTCATAGTCTGGGAATTTACTGGGGTTAGCAATTCTATAATTATTTATAAAACTGTGGGCGCCAGGTCCCAGGCCGTAATATTCTGAATGGTTCCAGTAACCTTGATTGTGAACCGATTCTTTTCCTGGTCTGGCAAAATTGGATACCTCATAGCGATGAAAATTATTAGTCTGGAACCTGCGACTGGCATATTGATACATACGATTGTAACGCTCGCTGGATACTTCAGATAATTTGCCCAATTTCAGCCATTGATGATATAAAGTTCCCGGTTCGTATGTTAAACCGTATAAGCTTATATGAGATGGCTCGAAATCCATGACAGTATTTATATCTTCTGTAAAATTGATCCGCTTCTGGTTGGGTATGCCGAACATAAGGTCAATATTTAAATCCAGATTAGTAGATTTTATCAGTTTCAGACTTTCCTTGACTGTGTTCAGGGGAGTGTGACGCCCCAATTGGCGTCTTAAATTCTGGTCAAAGGTTTGGATACCAAGACTCAGGCGTGTGAGAGCATATTCTTTGTAGGTTTCCAGGCTAGCACAGGTGATTGTGCCGGGATTAGCCTCAAGTGTGAATTCTTTAAGGCTGTCTAAGTTGAAATAGGTATGTAGGAAAACCATCAAATCTTTAAAGGCCCCAAGATTTAAAATAGAAGGTGTGCCTCCGCCAAAATATAATGTCTTGAATTCAGTGTTTTTCTTATAGCGCTGTAAAGCTTCTTCTTTTATGCATGAAACCAGGCGTTCATGATGGCGGTTATTTGCTTTCCATACAGTAAAATCGCAGTAATAACAGATAGATGGACAAAAGGGTATGTGGACATATAATCCGGTCATATATAGATATGCTGATTTGTAGTTACTAAAATTAGCTTTTGTGAGAGCTGATGGTATCGTCACACAATTTGACAACACGGTTTGTAAGAATAACAATAGTGCGTTAAAATTAGAATTTCATCATTTTTAGAGGCTTTTAATCTTCATATCCGACTGTTCAGGTTATTTTTGTCACATAAGGTGAATTGCCCAAGCCCTGATTGTCATTAACTATGACAGTGTTGAAAACAATGTTGATTTTTTGTTGTAAATCAAGCAATTACCAGTGGTATGAATATTGCTATTACGGGATAAAGAATTAAACGAGGAAATTTAAATGATTTATGAATCTTCAGACGCAACAGTTAAACGTTACTTGGAAGATATCCGTAAAACAACCCCAATCGACAAAAAGGACGAGCAGGAGCTGTTTCGTCTTTGTCGGAAGGGCAATCCAAAAGCTCGCGCCAAGCTGCTCAGTGCCAACATGCGCTTTGTATTAAAAGTGGCCCTGCAGTACAGGGGTTGTCCTATCCCTCTACCCGATTTGGTCAGCGAAGGTGCTATGGGCCTGGTTCGTGCAATTGAGAGTTTTGATCATACTCGCGGTCTTAAGTTTATTTCCTATGCTGTCTGGTGGATCAAAGCCTACATAACCAGGGCTATTAATGAGCAGGGTTCATTAATCCGTCTTCCTGCCAACCAGCATTTAAGGGTTCGCAAAGCTCTTAAAGAGAACACAAATGGCGAGGCTTTAAACGACGAAATTCGCGAACTCATCCGGTTAGGTGAGCGTGGGGTTTCCTTTGAATCTCCTTTAAAAGAGGGTTCAAAAACAAGTTTTTCAGAGGTTTTAGCCGATGAGAAAGCTGGCCGTCCAGACAATAATACAGAAATTAGCGAAGTAGAGCAGTTTACCCGTGATTTGCTGGCCGAGCTCCCCGAGCGGGAGGCTAAAGTTATTAAAGGTTTGTATGGTATTGGCTACGAAGCACCGCAAACGTTAAGAGAGGTAGGGGAGAACCTTAACATTTCTCATGAAAGAGTTCGTCAACTTAGAGATCAAGCCCTGCGTCGTCTCAAAAAGAGCAAATACAAAGACATACTCAGAGAGAAGTTTGAAGGGTTCATGGAGGCTACCGAGTAGCTTTTATCCTGTCTTTATAAGTTTCTTTTAAGAGCCTGCTTTTTTAAGCAGGCTCTTTTTTCAGGATAAGCGGATGTCTATGGCAAAAGAGCTTTTTTTAAGGAAGAATACCAGATTTAAACGGGAGAGGTGTGGGCACTGCCGGATACCTGTTGAATTCTGTATCTGTCCCTACACGCCGCAATTTAATCTCCCATGCAGCTTTAATCTTATTACCCATTCCCGGGAGTTGGATAAACCCACAAATACGGGGGTGCTTTTAAAACTGGCTGTTCCAGGTACACCTATTCATATATGGGATAGAACAAAACCTTCTGAAGATCTGATAAAGTCACTGGAATCTCCAGAAATTGAACCTTTTGTAGTTTTCCCTTCATCCGGTTCCCAGGTTTTAACTCCAAATTCCCTGGATATCCACAGCCCTGGCCGCTCATTTATACTTATTGATGGAACTTGGAAACAGGCAAGGAAAATTTACAATCTATCGCCCTATTTAAACCGGTTACCCGCTTTGAGTATCATCCCTCAAAAACCATCTGAGTATAATTTGCGTACTCAGAATCATCCTTCAGGGGTATCCACAATAGAAGTAGCCATAGAAATTATCCGCTTGATGGGTTTGGAGACACCTTCGTGTCTGCTCCATGCTTTTTTTAAAACATTTAATTATTACTATAAACTCACACGACAAAACCGAAAAGTAATAGAAGAGCCGGAAAGCCTGATGATTTTAAAACGTGCTCTGGATAATTAAAGCAACTGGTGTGGCGGCAGGTAACAGCAGGTTAAATATTAGAAGTTTGATACGATTTTTATTTTCCAAAAAAGTAAATTGAAGAACATGGATGATAAAACACTTTGCGCTGCCTCCCCATTTGTTGAGGCATTTACCAAATACCTCAGGCAGTTAAATGATGAACCCGGCAGGCTCGACGCGGACGTTGATAAAATTAACAATATTCTCCTGGCCTTAGCTGCCTGTGCAGGCAGCGCGGAGGGGGTGCGTCTTAAGGGTTGGGGGCTTCTATCCAAAGATTTAGCGGAAATTATTAAAGTGTATGCGGGCTTTTTTGGCCTGAATCTTAAAACTTTGGTACCCTTAAAACTGCCTTTTACTGGTTGGCGTTTTCAAATTACAGTTAAATCTGATTCTGTTTGCAAAGGCCGGGCATGGCAGGTTTTTTTGGGGGCGCTTTTGTCGGCATACAGTCTTAAACCACTAGGTGTAGAATCCTCTAACGATGATGGTGATGCCGGGTTATTCATTATTAATAATGCCATAGAGGCCTCTGACAGTGGGAGTGAAATGTCCTACTCCAGATCCCGGGAATATGTTCATGATATGAACAACTATCTGGGCGGCATCCTCAGTTTTGCAAGTTTGATTAAAGATCCTGAAGCCAATGCCCAAAGAGCGTATTATATAAAGGAAAGTGTACAACGGGCAATAGACTTAATGGGGAAGACTTTCCCAAAAAAGGAGTAATAGCGGTATATGAAAACCTCCAGAAGTGCAATTATAATTGGTAAAAACTCTGTAAGGGCAGGGGTAGGGGGGCTTAAACCTTATGTTGCAGGTAAAACCAGTGATGAAGTAATGAAGGCTTACGGGCTTAAGGAGGTTGTAAAACTCAGCTCCAATGAAAACCCGCTGGGTACAGGCTCCATGGCTCTTAAAGCTATGGCCGCGGACTTGGCTAACGCTTCGATATATCCTCACAGTTCCTGTTCTGACCTGCTGGGGGCGCTGGGGGCATTTTATGGGCTGGATGCCAGTTATTTTATTGCCGGTAATGGTTCTGATGAAATTTTTCTTATGCTGGCAGGCACTTTTTTAAGGGCCGGTCAGGGCGTTCTGCTTTCGGAGAATACCTTCTCCCAGTATGCCTGTTCATCTCTAATTTTTGAGGGAGATGTGCAATTTGTGCCTTTAAAATCGCATTGTATAGATTTAAAAGGCTTTCTATCCGAAGTTAATATTAATACCAGGCTGATATTCCTCTGTAGTCCCAATAATCCAACTGGCGCCTATATACCTCATAAACAATTAATTTCATTTTTAAATAAAATACCCTCCCGGGTTCTGGTTGTGCTGGATGAGGCTTATGCCGAATATGCCACAGCCGAGGATTTTCCCAGTTCCATGTCTTTGTTGAAAAAGTATTCAAATCTTATGGTTTGCCGCACTTTCAGCAAGGTTTATGGCCTTGCGGGCCTGCGTGTGGGATACTGTGCTGCTAACCCGGTATTAATCAGGGAGATGATGAAGTTTCGTAACTTTAATCCCTTTAATATTAATCGTCTGGGCCAGGCTGCAGCTATTGCCGCCCTTAAAGACAACACCTTTTTTAAACGTACTGTTAATACTAATATCAGGGGTAAAAACATGCTTTACAAAGGCCTCGACAAACTTGATGTTGAATATTTGCCTACCCAGGGTAATTTCATCTGCTTTCGCGCTCCGGATAACGGTGTTAGCTTCGCAGGCAAACTCTGTAGCCTTGGCGTAATTATACGCGCTCTGGGCTCTTTTGGTATGCCGGATTGGTGCCGGGTGACTATTGGCACTGTAAGGCAGAACCGGGCATTTCTCAAGGCAATGAGCGCGGCTTTAAAAAGCTCCTAGGCTCTGGGGTGGGCGTTCCCATAGACCTCTTTTAGTTTTTTAATGGAGACATGTGTATATTTTTGAGTAGTAGAAAGCGAACTGTGCCCCAGCATTTCTTTGACAGCGAGAAGGTCTGCGCCATTATCAAGTAAGTGTGTGGCAAAAGAATGCCTGAGTATATGGGGGCTGGCCTTGCCCTCTTTGCCTGCTAGGCGCAGACATCTGGTGATATTTAACTGGAGACTGCGCTTACTCAGCGGCCTGCCCAGTAAGCTGATAAACAACCTGCCCCTGGAAAGAGAATTTGATTTAATATTCCAAAGGGCGCGGTAGGCGGCCAGCTTATGTTTTGCCGGGAGGGTAACAGGTACATTGCGAAATTTGTTACCTTTCCCCAGCACTTTAAGGCTGGATATGTCACTGGTGAAATCCTGCCATTTAATAGCACCAAGCTCGCTGAGCCTGATACCTGAGCCATAACAAAGCTCTATGGCAACCTGGGTTCTCAGGGTAATAAAATCTGGTGAGGTATCCTGTAATATGGACTGCAGCAGGGTTTCGGATGCGACGGATACCAGGTGCTTTTCAGTTTTTGGAAAAAGAAGCTGATCAAATGGATCTCGTTGGAGACCTGCTTCCAGCCGTAAAAATTTGCCAAAAGATTTATAACATGCAATCAGGCGCATCTGGCTTGAAGGAGCATAATCGGCGGCTAAGTGCGCTAAATGACGCCTGACGGTTTTGGGATTTATAGCCTGTGCCTGTGTCTGTGCACCCAGAGCGGCCTCAAGTTTGGCCAGGTCTCTGGAATAAGCAGCCCTGGTGTGGACTGAATAACCCCTTGAACCCTCAATGTAATCAAGGAAACGGGCAATTGCAGAATTTAGATGCATCTGTTAACTAAACCATGTATTTTCACTTGTGGAAGATAATTTTTTATGCATAGGTGTATGGAATTTAGTTACAATGTTCTAATTATAAGAAACTCAGGATGCAGTATATAAAATTTTACTCCTTTACTTTAAAAAAGGGGGGGGGCGGCCTGTTTGGTCTAAATAAAAATGCCAGGCATTCTGTTCTATTTATGTTAATAGTTTTTACAGCCTTTTTCTCTGGTTGTATACGTTACATAGACATGGAGGACAACTGGCCATGGGAGAAAGAAATATTTTTGCCCATTGAAGAAGGTAAAATTCTGGGCAGTGCCAATACTACTTCACAAGATAGTTTGCTCTGTTCGGAAAAAGCCCAGGCAATGGCATTCGATAAATTGAAAATGATACTTTCACATTCTTTAAGTTCTTTTATGAAGGAAACCAGAAATAAACCTGAGTATGATTCTCTCCGGGTTAAGTTGGAGACTCTGGCGCATTCCGCAGAAGTATATTCCCTCAAAGATGTTACCTATATGCCAGGCATTAACTTTGCTGAGGATGACGTTTTCCACTGTCAGTCCATTGCACGCGTAGAAGTCTCCAAAATTTATGATATTATTGTACGTGAGAGTCTGATTAGTCCTGGTTTGTATGACAACGTGCAAAAACTTATCATATATCAGGAACTGCAGTCCCAGGCCCTGGAGGGGGAAAAGTAATGGAGTGTGAACCTCATGGGTAATTTAGAGTTGAATGGGGTAACTATGACAACACAACAAACTGTATTTTAATACCAGGCTCTTCCATAAGGTCCAGTAGTATGGGTTTTACCTTTTCTTTATTACGGTTGAACATGACCATGATTGCGGGCTTGTCGGCAGCCTCCTGGCGATACCTGGCCACAATACCAGTGTAACCTGTCATATTGTACTTCTCGTCTTTAACAATTACAATACGAGTGCCCACAGGATACACGGGAATCAGAGTAATAAGGGCATCTACTATAGTACGGTTGAGCTGAGAGCCGGCTGCTGTAATAAGAGTACGAATAGCCTGCTCGGGAGATTTTGGAACTGCCTGGTGGGGGCGGGGGGATATAAGAGCTACATAGGTGTCTGCTACTGCTGCCAGCTCTGCATAGCGGTGTATAATACCCCTTTCATTGCTGAGCCGCTTAATGGGGACATCGTTCTTGCCGTTCATATTTCTGGGGTAGCCTGCCCCGTCCTGACGTTCGTGGTGCTGATAGGCCACATGGGCAGATATTAATGGGATATCGGGGTTCTCCCGCAATATGGAATACCCGTAAGTAGTATGCTCTTTTAATATTGTGAATTCCTGGAAAGAAAGACGGGAGGCCTTGTTAACCAGCTCATCTGGTATTACTACCATACCCAGGTCCATAAGCATGCAGCCCATGGCCAGTTCCTCCAGGTCGTAACAGTTGAAGTGGAGTTTATTGGCAAGTATAGTGGCGGTTACAGTAACATCAAAAGCATGTTGAAAAAGATAACCGCCTTTAGTCCTCAGAGAGGAAAGGTTTACCATTGCGGCTTCTTTATTCATGAGATCTTCAATAATGTCGGTAACGCTTTTTTTAACCTTTTCCGCGATTACAATATTTTTGAATTTTTTACAGTCACTCATGGTGCGCTGCAGATTTTCTGATGTGGCATCTTGAGTTTTAACCATTTTTTTAACGGCTTCCATGTTCTCTTTGAGGGCTCCCTGCCCCTGCAGCATAATTTGCTCAGATACTACCTCTACGGGAATTATAGTCTCTGTGCCCTCTTCCTGTATCCAGAAATAGGGCATATCAATGGTCATCAGCCTTTGAAGTACTTTATCGTTTATTTTATAGCCGCTGGCTAATAGTAATTCGCCATTTTCCCTATAAACGGATTTGGCGAGAACCATGCCCTCATGCAGCTCTGAACTGGTAACTTGAATCATTGAATACCTTTAAGAAACAGCCTGTTAAAATATTGGTAAATAAGCCAATTAAACTTTATCAAATAAAAACCATATTATTTTAAAGATTCTCTCATATTTCAGATTTCAAATCAAATACTTTTCTGTGTCTAAATGAACAATCCTATTCCCATAATACGAAGCTGCCGCAGAAGTAATGTATCAGTTTGCAACAGTGGGGCTTATTTTGGGGAAAATTAAGGATAATTGTAATTGGCAGACGATTTGCAATACTAATATTATGAAAAAAGGAGGTCAAAATTAAACCCATAATAACTGACAAAAGAAGGATGACATTATCATCAGTATTAAATGATGACCGTATCCCCCCTCTTGCGGGAAGTCCTGAAAGAGATAGTTTAATGATAATGACCTCCTGGATCTGAAAATAACCTTGAATACCACAAAATCGGTAGAAGAGTTTCTAAATAAAAATTAGGCTGACATTTGTCATTTTACAGTCTAAAGAATTTTGAAAGTATCTCCGATATAAAATTAGTGGCTTTCACAGCATAATGTGTCTTTATATCCTTCCTCCATCAAAGTGAATAACTAGAGTGAGGTGATTGGGTGAAAGACGCCAGGACGGCTGTTTAACTAAGGAGACTTATATGACGCTTTCAGCTTCCTCATCAAGTTCCTCAACTCCCAACAGCTTTAAGAATACCCCCATAGCGCCTTTTACCGGGAGACCTGAGAGGCAAAAGGCCATTAATAGCGATGATATTACCGATCTTAAAATTGCTTTAAATACGCCTATTTCCTGGGAAGAATTTCTTCGGAGTATATAAAAGCACTGATTCTTGTAGAGTAATTAAATTCTATAACTATAAAAGCTAAAAGTACTCAATAAACTCATTTTTAATAAAAGATAAAGCCCGCAGCTTTAAAGCAAAAGTTAAAGTAATGCTTTAAGTATTCCGATAAGTATAATGTAGGACAAACAAAGGAACGAATGAGCAGAAAATGAGTGAGTATATTATGAATACAAATCTAATATCACAAATAGCTCAAAAGATCTATTACAAAAATTCCAAGGTTCCGGAAGAGCTTCAGGCTTCTACTGAAAATTTTACGGCCAGGGATTCGGTGACTTTGTCCAAAAATGCGATCACCTTTGAAGAACATTCTTCAAGCCAGACGGAATATGATAAAGATAGAGCCATAAGGTTTGAAAGGATAAAGTCTCTGGTAGCCGCAGATAAATATAATATGGATAGCAAAGTCATCGAAAAAATTGCCGAAAAAATTGTAGGTAGCCTGTTTGGCTGAAAAACAAAGAATATCGAACCTTGAGAACAATAGACCAGATGAGTATAAAATAACTACCGCCTGGCTTTAGCCTGGCCATATGAGGCACTTCTCTGAAAAACCAGCCCCGTCGGCTGGTTTTTTGCGTTTATAGGCAAATGTTTTTAACAATAAATGCCTTTGGAAGTGAAATTTATCTGCCTTACGTTTGGGCTGCACCCCATGGTACATAATTCCCTTTAATTGTGGAAAATTGAAAAATTTGCCTACCTGGTCATATAAAAGGGGCTAAAAATTGCATTTTAAGGTTGGCACAAGGGTTGCTTGTATTTAATTGGACATTCCAGGTCTTATGAGCGAAAAAAATGAAAATTAGAGATTTATTCGGTATAGCATTGATTTCCATAGGGCTTTTTCCCGTGGTACTTCTAATTATGTCTTTGAGTATGGGCGTAATGCGGTTGGAATTCGGCGAAAGTTCAGAAACACTTCGAAAAGTAGATACCTTCTTAAGAAAATACAGCCCTGAACAGGATAAGGCTGAGGTAGAGCAAATGAATACCCTGAAAGCTCTTAAAATTCAAAAAGATAACCTATCTGAGGAAATGAGTGCTTTGAACCGTGAGAGGGAACGGGTCCAGAATTTAAAGAACGAAAATGCTCGTATTCAGGCTAATATTCAGAAGGATCGGGAACGAATCGAGAAAATTGTATCTCAGAGCGAGGAATTACAGAATCAGCGAATGCGTGTTCTGGGGGAGATGTTTGGTTCTATGAGGCCAGAAGAGGCTGCTCCCATTCTGTTAACTATGTCTGATAAGATGGTTTCAAATATAATCCGTATGATTCCTGAGTCACGCTCTCAGTCTAAAATTATGGGAGCTTTAGGCGTTATAGATGTGACCAGGGCAGCAAATATTTCTCAACTAATTGGCAGATCACCTAGAACTTGAGGGAAAATGGCTGAAATAAATGACATGAAACAGTTAATGCCAATGCCTCCTGAGGATAGCGGCCAGGGTATTAAGAATTTAAAACAAGCCAAAAGCGATAAAAATGGCGATTCGGCTAAGTTTGGTGAATTGTTTATATCTGCAAAAAAAGCCATTGATAGTAAATCCGAAGCCA
>CAZRWX010000024.1:12929-17659 GCA_964603925.1 uncultured Bifidobacteriales bacterium
TCTCCCGAGCTAAGGGGTCAGCTCATTGAAGTATTGCAGATAGCCACAGACGATGAGGTAGCCAGCCCGGAGAAGGCGGCCGCTAATATTAAAGCCATTATTGATATTTTTCAGCAGCAGGATGTTCCAGTTGAAGAGCAAAGGGGCTTTTTTGATAATTTAAAAGCTGTTACACCCGAACCAGCTCAAAGTCTTGCTAACACTTTAAATACGCTTGAAGGTCAGGCAACACCCGAGCAGGTGAAAGCTGCCCTGGAAAAACTGCCCGCTGAGATTCGCGAACTTCTTAACTGGCAGTCCCAAAAAACCGATAGTGGTGCCCAGACGGCTAAAGAAGTTCTGAGGGCAACTCCTCAGATTTTAAAAGAAAGTATAGCAGACCCAAATCAGGAAAAAGGCACAAATCAGCAGGCAGGAGACAAAAACGCAGATGCTGGCAGGCTGGCTAGAGAAATGGTCCTTAAAGAAAATACTGCCATAATCAGGGACGATGCACCCAGGACAGAAAATGCTGAAAAACAGCCAAATGATGATAGCAAAAACGTAAATATCAAGCAAGATGGAGTGATAGCCAGGGAAAAAGGTATTGAAGGAGCTGGAGATAGGGTAAGGTCTCCTCTCGATCAGGCAACCGGGCAAATCTCCGCATCTAACCAGGCTGCTAAACCGGCACAACGCCTCTTCATGGAGTCTTCAAAGGACATGGAACCTAGCGAGTCAGGGTCTAAGGCGCAAACTACGGGTCAGGAAGGCTCGGAGATTTTGCAAAAAGGGAGTGCAAACCAGACAATGGGCAAGGACGCAGGCTTGTCCCAGGTTTGGCAGCTGAATCAAAATACCAGCGAAACCGCCAGTGCTGCCAAAACAACCCCCGGCGCTAACCCGGATTTTAAAGCCTTTGAGATAATCAAACAGGTTGCTACAGGAATTCTGTCTATTTCAAAAGCCGACGGCCGGGAAATTCGTTTACAACTTATGCCCGAACAGCTCGGTAAAGTGCTTATAAGCATAGATATGAAAGGCGATACTCTCTCAGGAAGGATAGGTGTGGAAAATGAGACTACCAGGCAGGTTGTTGAGTCTAATCTGGGTCAGCTGAGAGAGGCCCTTGAGAGTCAGAATGTAAAACTAGGTTCCCTGGAAGTTACTGTAAATCGCGATCAAAGCTTTATGGCACGTCAGGATGGCGAAAATGGTAAGGAAGCCGGCACAGGTAAGAGACGTGATAATGCCAATCAGGCTGATAAGGCCGATGATACTGATAAGGCCGCCGGCAAAGGCGACACTGGGCGCAGATTGGGTTTTAACACAATAGAGTATCTGGCATAATAAGAATAAGCAGGAGATAAAAGATGAGTTTAGATATAGCAACCGTAGCACCACCTCCCAATCTGGATTTAAATGCTGTTAAAGAGGCATCAAACCGCACAGTGAGCGGTAGCCTTGCTGGTTCTGGTCTGGCATCTACTGTAAAGGATGAGGGTGATAAAGATTTATTTAAGGATACTAATGTTATGGGTAAGGATGAATTCCTGCACCTGTTAATCACTAGTCTGCAGCATCAGGATCCTTTAAGCCCCACGGAGAACCAGGACTTTATTGCCCAGATGGCCCAGTTCAGCGCGCTGGAAAACTCCACCAATATGACCAGTGCACTGGACAAATTAGGTGAAAAGCTGGAAGAGCTTGTAGATCAGCAGAAGTCAGCGGCCAATGTATATTCCAGTTCATCGGCTACCTCTCTTTTAGGTAAAACAGCACGCCTTTCCGCCGAAGAGTTCAACTATCCTGGCGCTGGTGATATAAATATTCGTGTATCTGTGGAAGATGGCGAAAAAGGGGTAGGGGCCATATATGATAAGGATGGCGAGTTAATCAGAGAAGTTGAAATTATAAATAATGCTATTACCTGGGACGGTTCAAAAACTGACGGTTCCCAGGCTAATGGTGACGAGTATACCATCAAGGTTATGAACCTGGATGGCACCCGTGAAGTGGGCTATGCTTTTACCGAAGACAGGGTAACGGGCATATCTTACGAACCCGAAGGCGTTATGCTGGAGATTAACGGCCACAAGTGGCCTTATGAAGATGTGGTACATGTTTCAGAACCTACGGAAGAGGGAAAATAGGAAAAAGAATTTCCAGGAAGTTAATATGATAAGTTTCTCAAGAGTTTCGATTCTTACTAAACCGGAGGTACTCCTATGAGTATGTTACGTTCACTAGATTCAGCCGTTACCGGCTTACGCAACCATCAGGTGCGGATGGACATTATTGGTAACAATATTGCCAACGTTAATACTGTGGGCTATAAAGCCTCCCGAGTAACATTTGAAGAGTCGCTGTCCCAGCTGCTCCAGGGCTCTACACGCCCACCGGGTGAGAGCGGAGGTAAAAATCCCGTACAGGTGGGTTTAGGCATGAGCGTAGGTTCTATTGACGCCATGTTCACCCAGGGTAACCTGGAGGCCACCGGTCAGGTAACCGACCTGGCAATAGAGGGCGACAGCTTCTTTGCTGTAAGTAATGGTCAGGGTGACTTTTACACCCGTAATGGTGCTTTCCAGCTGGACGCTGACGGCCGCATGGTACTGCCGACCAATGGTTTTGTGCTCCAGGGCAAGCTGGCCGATGTAGATGGAGACTTCCCTCCCGGCACAGTGGTTGAGGATATTTCCATTCCCTTAGCCGAACAGTCTCCTGCTCAGGCCACTGAGAAGGTAACCTTCGGCAAAAACCTGGACGCAGATTCAGCAGCCAAGGGATCTGTACATTATTCCCAGCGCTTTTTACACCACACCCAGGCCTCAGATAACCTCTCTGCTCTGTCTACCAGCAAAGGCAACCCCCTTAATATTAAAGCCGGTGATACCTTGACATTTTCATCAGTAGATTCTGGCGGCGTTCCTCATACCACCGCCTGGGCTGTAACGCAAAATGCTACTGTGCAGAACTTGATGGATGAGATACAAACGTTTTTAAGAACTAATGCAAATGCCGGCCCGGGTACTACAGTCGCCCTTGATCCCACTTCATTGGGGGCCATTACTATCTTTGGCAGTACCACCGCCATCAGCAACTTCCAGGTAACCAGCGATAACCCCCAGTACGGCGGGGAAGTAACCAAAGCCTTTGCGGCTTTGGGCTCTACAATTGGGGCAGGCATTACTGTTCCCCCCTCCTTAACCGACTTTTTCCGGTCACCAGCCGAAAGAACTGACTTATTAGCGGAAGTATATAATGCTGAAGGCAATATAATGGGCCTACAGCTTGGCGATACTATTTCTATCAATGGTGAAATTGGCGGTGAAGCCGTTACCAACACTATTCCCATTGTCTATAACCCTGCCACAACTGTCATGAGCGAGTTAATTACCAGTCTTAAAGACGCTTTTAAACTACCAGAGCGTGACCTGGCTAATTCCAATAATTTTTCCGTTGAAATGAATCAAGGCGGCTCCGACGATAATATACCTGACGGCTCTCTAGTGGTACGCGGTATACCGGGTGAGGGTTTTGCTCTGGATTCTATCTCGATTCGTGCTCAGGAGGGTACTGCAGGCACCAAGCCCTCTCCCTTGGATTTTAACTCTAATATGACCATGACACGCAGTCAGGAAGCCCGTGATGCCCAGGTATTCGATACCTCCATTACGGCCTTTGATGAGAGCGGCGCTGGTCATGTATTAACTGTAACATTCGCGCCAACTCTGGAACCGGGGATCTGGCGCTGGCGCGCTAACCTGGCTGGTGACGAAATTCCGCTTTCGGGTCAGCAGGGTGATTTGATCTTCGATCAGGACGGCTCAGTTTCCTCCTTCACTTTTGATGATAATTCCACCGAATTCGCCTTTGATCCCAATAACGGTTCAGACAATGTTCGCGTTAAACTGGATGTGGGCGGCCCCGGTAACTTCCGCGGTCTTACACAGTTTCGTGCTCCTACCACTGCCACTATGACCGGGCAGGATGGGTACACAACTGGTTCACTTAAGGAGATATCTATTGGTGAAGACGGCGTAATAAACGGTATCTTCTCCAACGGCGTAAACAAGGCGTTGGCCCAGGTTATGCTGGTGGATTTTATAAATCCCGGCGGCCTGCTTAAAATCAGTGACAGTGTGTACGGCATCTCGGCAAACTCCGGCGACGCAGTTTATGTAACCGCCGGCAGCCAACAGTCCTCCAGCATAAAGCCAGGGGCTCTGGAAATCTCCAATGTGGAGCTGGCCGCACAGTTTACAGACATGATCACCACTCAGCGCGGTTATCAGGCCAACGCCAGGGCTATCACCGTGAGCGACAGTCTGCTGGACGAACTGGTGAACTTGAAGCGGTAAATTGACATCTGTCTCCCCGTAGGCTCTTGGAGCCTGCGGGGGCGGGTAACTAAGCTTTCGGGGGACATATTAATTACTTATTGCACCATAGGCATCTGTTTAGGTACAATACTATGGGGGGGGACATTTACCGTGATCAAAGTTACCAAACTCAATAAAGAAGAAGTATATATAAATCCGGACAGGATAGAGACCTTAGAGGCCAGTCCGGATACGGCTATTTTTTTCCATGGCGGTAAGCGCATGGTTGTGCGCGAACCTATAGAAGAGGTTGTGGAGCGTTTTCTTCGCTATAAAAAGCTTATCAACTCTGCGGTGGGCATCCGTAAAGAGGCCCGGGAGTAAATTATGGATCTTGGCAGTATTTTTGGTATTATAGGGGCTCTG
>CAZRWX010000024.1:17759-20616 GCA_964603925.1 uncultured Bifidobacteriales bacterium
AATTTATTTTTCATCCCCTTTGAAACCAAGCTTAAGCGTATTTCTCAGGAGGAGATCCAGCTAAAAACTTTAATGCTTGAGGGTATTATGAGTCTACAGTCCGGTGATAACCCTAAAATTGTACAATGGAAGCTGGAGTCTTTTGTGGACCCTATAACCAGGATAAAACTGGGTAAAAAGTAATGGCCTTAAAAAAGAAGTCTGAATGCAAAAGGGGCGCTCCAGCCTACATGCTCACCTACGGTGATATGACTACGCTTCTACTTACTTTTTTTGTAATGCTTTTAACTATGGCCAAGTTTGAACCCACCCGTTTTGCCATGACTGTTCAGTCACTTCAGGGTGCTTTTGGGGTATTGGAGTCTTTTCCCACTATTGCCGTTATGCCTATCGTGCGTATCCCAAAATTCGGTGACGCTGACCAGCGCCGCAAGCAGAGCCTTGAGGATGCCCAAAATCTTCAGGAAAAGCTTAAAGAGCAGTCCATGGATGACGCAGTAAAGGTTAACGTTACAGAAAGCGGCATAGCCGTTATGCTTATTGATCCAGCTACTTTTTCAACCGGCAGTGACAAGCTTGGGGCTAAGTCTATTAACGCTATAAAAGAGGTATCCAATGTGCTGAAGAAGTACCCTGATGCCCAGGTCAGGGTGGAAGGGCATACAGATGATGTCCCCATACGCTCTTCCAGGTTTCCCAGTAACTGGGAACTCTCTGCAGCGCGTGCACTGGCAGTGGTTAAGGTTATGGCAAAATTTTCCAACATGGACCCCGGGCGTTTGAGTGCCGTGGGTTATGGTGAATACAGGCCCTTGGTTCCCAATACCAGCACCCAAAACAGGCAGAGAAACAGGCGAATAGAAATTTACATTGATTATACTTCAAAAGAGTAGTAAACAACTCACAAGGACAGCTTATGGCCGATGATACAAATCTCAATAAGGAAAACGAAAATCAGGAAACAGTCGCGTCTAAAAAGGATAAAGCTCCTTTATCCGGCCGTAAAAAGGCTATTCTTATAACCTTTATTATCTTTGTGGTGCTTGCCATACAGGTAGGTACAGCATATTTCTTTATTACCCTGGTTAAAGGCGATAATCCGGACAAATTAAACATCGGAGATCGGGAAAAGGTGGAAAAGGAAAAGCTGCTGGCTATGACGACCATTGGCAAGACATTGGACGAGCCAATAGAGGTTACGGTTAATATTGCCGGCTCTAAGGGTTCCCATTATCTTAAAACTAAAATACAGCTGGAATGGGACAGCAAGGAATTTTCCAAGCTGGAGCAGGAGCTGATTAAAAGAAAACCCAAGATTACAGATATTATTATTGATATTCTCAGTATTCAGTCCATGGGCGATCTACTTCAAACTACCGGAAAAGACCGGATTCGCGAGTCTATATTAAACGAAGTAAATATGATAATTCCAAAGGAAAAGGGCCGACTGAGGAATATTTTCATTCAGGAGTTCATAATTCAGTAAAACCCAATTTTGCAAATTTTAAAAAATGATTATTTCTCCTAATCTTCCTGCCCATTTTTACCGATAATAATGTAGCTCAGTCTTCATTATATAAATAATGACCTTTTATTCCTTTGGTCTATATTGGCATATTTTTCCCGTTTATTTCGGTTTGAGCAAAATTTTCCTATCCCTTCTTCAAGTATTGCTTTAAAAATCGCATTATGCACATGGCATGACCTTTGCTTTACTGTTAGTAGCTTGATACTTATAGAAGTGGTAAAATAATAAAGGAATAATCAGGGAACTTTCATGAGCGATATTCTTTCACAAGACGAAGTCGACGCCCTATTATCGGCAGTTTCTGCAGGTGATTTTGGGGGGGGCGATGCAGCTGATCAGGCTGCCTCCGGTCCAGTTGCAATGGATGACGCAGACGTTGAGCGTTCTGTTAAACTTTATGATTTCCGCCGTCCCGACCGGGTCTCCAAAGATCAGATGCGCACCTTGCAGAACCTTCACGAAGGTTACGCCAGGCTTTTTTCCACAACATTAACTTCATATCTACGCACATTAGTTGAAATTGAACTTATTTCTGTAGACCAATTAACTTATTCAGAGTTTATGATGTCTATATCCAATCCAAGTTGTATTTACATCTTTGATATTGAGCCTCTGGATGGCTCTGCAATTTTTGAAATTAATCCCAGTCTGGTATTCTTTATGGTGGATCGTCTTTTTGGCGGCCAGGGTAATCCAACTGAACAAAACCGGGAGCTTACAGAAATTGAGCGCTCGGTACTTAATAAAATTGTGGAACGTGCTCTAATGGATCTAAAAGAGGTTTGGGAACATGTGGGTATTTTTTCTCCTAAAGTACAAGGTTATGAGACTAATCCTCAATTTGTTCAAATAGCGCCTCCTGGAGAAACCGTAATTCTGATTTCTCTGGAAGTCAGGCTTAAAAACGGTTCGGGTCTTATAAGTATTTGTTTCCCCTTTATGCTTTTGGAATCAGTAATGGGTAAGCTAAGCGGTGAATCCTGGATATCATCTCAGCGTACATCTACTCAGGAGACTCGCCGGCTTATAGAAAAGGAAATATCCTCTACGGATACTCGTGTATCTGCCGTTATCGGCGAAACCAATATTACTATACGAGATCTGCTGCAGCTTAAAAGGGGTGATGTTATCATTCTGGATAAACTGGCCAATTCAGATCTTATAGTGCAAACCGGGGGAAAACCCAAATATCTTGGGAAGGTGGGTGTAGTTGGCAACAACAAGTCCATCCAGATAACATCAATTATCGAAAGGGAGTTGGGGGACGATGAGTGATCAAGATTTTTTAAGTCAAGATGATATAGACGCCTTGATGCAGGGATTAGATTC
>CAZRWX010000024.1:20716-23613 GCA_964603925.1 uncultured Bifidobacteriales bacterium
AACAGGAAGCTCCCGAGCAAGCTACAGACGTTAGCATCCGTCCTGCCCTGGAAATGATTCTAAGACAGGCATCCACCGTGGTAACCACTGTTCTTAATAAAAACACGGATTTCATACTGGAAGGGGTAGAACCCTTAAGCGAAGCTAATGCTTATGGTGAAGGGGATATATTTAAATCCAATTCTCTCTGTATGAAAATTTCTTTTAATAACGGACTTTCCGGTGATCTTTTTTATTTAATCAGCTATAGAAATACCGCGATTCTTGCCGATCTGATGATGATGGGTGATGGCTCAGCGGAATATGAAGATGACCACAAGGACGCGTTATCTGAGCTGGGCAACCAAATTATGGGTGCGGCCAGTACGGCCATGGGAACAGAGTATGGTGTTTCTATTGCGTGTGAACAAGCTGAAACAACCGAATATGGCGAAGGGCAGATGCCATTTGCTTTTGAGGACCATTACCTCGCTTCCATAACCATTAAAATTGATGAATTTGAAGAGTCAAATATTCTGCTGGTTGTCTCGCCGGCATTAACAGAATCTTTTGCGGCCCATTATGCTGAAGCAGCTATAACGTCACAAACCCAGGAATCTGAAACTGGGGAGGCTCTTAATGCGGATATCACTTCTGACAGCCTGGCTATGGTAGGGGAACCAGTGGGAAATGCCAATATTAGCGCCCATTTCGCAACAACAGGCAACGCTAATATTGATATGCTTCTGGATGTGCCTTTGGACGTTACAATTGAGCTGGGGCGAACTACTCTGAGTATTCGTAAAGTGCTCGAGCTGGGTCCGGGTTCAATAATTGAACTGGACAGAAAAGCCAGCGAGCCGGTAGATTTGATGGTCAATGATAAGGTTGTGGCCAAAGGGGAAGTGGTAGTAGTAGATGAGTATTTCGGGATTCGTATTGTGTCTCTAGTCACACCCGAAGAGCGGATAAAGCATCTAAAATAATACGACATCAGGGAGGGAACCATGAGAAAATTAATGTGGGCATTATGCCTATTGTTGTCCTTGACGTCCGTATTTGCCGGCGAGGGCTTAAAAAGAAATCAAGATAACAGTGAACGTAACAGCGTCGAAGCTAAATTTAAAAAGGTTCAGTCTGAGTTGGAACACGCTTCCCAGGGGGGTAAATGGGTGGGCCAGGCTTCCAGCAGGCGCAGTATGGCACAGTCCGGTAATTCAGGTAAAAGCCTTGCCTTTACCGCTATTCAAATGGTTTTCAGCCTGGCGCTTATTATTGTACTGGTTGTAATAAGTATTCGTTTATTAAAGAAGTTTCAAAAAGCTCCCCTAATCAGGGGAGGGGGCAACAAAGACAGTATGATACAGGTATGGGAGACCTGTTATCTGGGTAATGACCAAAAAGTGGTAATACTTAATATTGGCGGCCAGCCTACTGTAATCGGCGTAACTCCTCAAGGCATTTCATATCTAAAGGATTTGCCAGACAATATATCAGCTCCATCTGGTAGGAACAAATCGGGTGACGACACCGGTAAAACTAACCGATCAGACTTCAGTGATAGTTTAAACCACTTTTTAGGACGTTTTCGCACGCCTAAAACAGTTGCTCAGACCATGAAGGAAATGTAGCCCAATGAAGACCGTATCACACCAGAACCGGAGATTCCGCCTGGGAGCATGGTGGGCCGTTTGCCTGTTAGGGTTGTTTTTCTTGACTCAATTTACTCAGGCCCAGACTTTACCTAAAGTTACCCTGGGTTTTGATCAAAGCGAGAGTGTGGAAGATGTAGCCGTAACTCTGCAGATACTGGCTATGCTTACCATACTCACCCTGGCCCCCTCAATACTTATAATGCTGACAAGTTTTACACGCATTATCGTGGTACTGGGGTTTTTGCGCCGGGCGGTGGGTACTCAAATGGTACCTCCCAATCAGATGCTGATGGGGCTTTCTCTTATCCTTACCTTTTTTGTAATGCAGCCCACCATGGAAGAAATAAATGAGACTGCATTACAACCCTATCTCAAAAAAGAAATCAATCATAAAATTGCTCTGGAAAAGGCCATTCTGCCCCTGCGAAAATTTATGATGAGGCAGGTAAATGAAAAAGATCTGGCGCTAATGGTGCGTATCAGCAAAAGCCCCTTCCCCCGTAATGCGGATGATATTGGCACTATGACACTTATACCGGCTTTTGTTTTAAGTGAATTAAGAGCTGCTTTTATAATAGGGTTTCTGGTTTATATCCCATTCCTGGTTATAGATATGGTTGTGGCCTCCGTACTCATGTCCATGGGTATGATGATGCTGCCTCCAATAATGATATCTCTGCCTTTTAAATTAATCCTTTTTGTTCTGGTTGATGGCTGGAATGTAGTAGTTCAGCAGCTAATATTGAGCTTTAGATAGGTAAATTATGAGTGAATTAATGATATTGGATGTAGGTCAGAAGGCGCTTATGACGGTGCTTTTTCTGGCGGGTCCCATGTTGATGATGGGTCTGGTAGTAGGGTTAATTATAAGTATATTCCAGGCAGCTACTCAAATTAATGAGATGACGCTTACTTTTATCCCTAAAATACTGGCGGTTGGCGGCGCCCTGCTTGTTTTTATGCCCTGGATGCTTAAAATGTTTGAAGCGCATTTCCTGGAGCTTTTAAATATGATAGGTCCTCTCTTAAGGTAGTAGTATATTGAATCTTCCAATTCCTACAATAGGTGATTTTTCGGTACTGGATTTTGAACTCTGGGCCTTTGTCCTGTTACGTATCAGTACAATGGTTTTTCTTTTACCTGTAATAGGTGCTGTACAAGTTCCATCCCAGGTTAAAATTGGTCTGACATTTTTTCTCAGCATCATTATTTTCCCTGTATTGCCCGATATAGTGGTTCAATTACCCGATACAGTGCCTGGC
>CAZRWX010000025.1:0-23605 GCA_964603925.1 uncultured Bifidobacteriales bacterium
TACTTTCATACATTCTTTTTCAGCTCTTTTTATAAATTTAAGCATCAACTATCATCATCTGAACCTGGGATTACATTTATGGAGCCAGCAGAAATACTCAAGGACATTAAACCGGGCAATTCCCTAGACGTTATGCTGCGTTCTGTAGTGCAGCACCATATACACTTAACAGCCCTGGCAGACCAAAAAGCCAATATTATTATAGCAGCTACATCCATTATTTTTACAGTTTCTTTAAGTAATCTGGATTCTATCACCCTGTTCTGGCCTGTTGTTTCCCTTTGTTGCTTTTCTCTGGTTTCACTCATTTTGGCAATTTTAGCTGTATCCCCACTTTATCAAAAGAAACACCGGAGTCCTAATCTAAAATTTGATTTTAATCCCTTGTTTTTTGGCCATTTTAGTGATTTATCTCTGGATGAGTACTATGCCGAAATGGCCAAAATCATGAAAAGTGAGACCGATATGTATGCGGCCATAATTAAAGACCTTCATCAAATAGGTAAAGTGCTCAAACATAAGAAGTACTTCTATCTGAGTTTGAGTTACAGGTTCTTCTTTTTCGGTCTGCTTATCTCTGGCGCGCTCTTCATCGCCCAGTTCATTGTCAATGCCATTTCCAAATAGGCAATTGTGGCCACCTAACTAGCCGGGCTAATATCGGTTATTTTTATGTAATTAGTATCTGTCCAAAATAGATATGCTATCAGCATTCAGCTTTTTTTATGGCTTCGCTCTTGAATTTATTGACAGAAACTCATTAAAGTTAAATGGAATAAAACAGGCTTTAAGCTTGTCTAACTTATAAATTATGGAAATGGCTCAGCCTTCAGATATGGAATTGGTAAATGCTGCTAAATCAGGCGAAAACAATGCTTTTCGTATTCTGGTAGGGCGATATAAGGGGCAGGTTGCGGTAACAGTCTTCGGTATGCTGGGTTATGGGGGGGAAGCTGAGGATGTAGGCCAGGAGGTGTTTATCAGGTTTTATAAATCTCTGGGCAGTTTCAGGGGGGAATCAACAGTGGGCACTTATTTAACCAGGATAGCTATCAATTTAAGCTTGAATGAGATCAAAAAACGCAAAGTCAGGGCCCTTTTGCTTATGCGAAAAAGCCGGGATGACATGTTTTTTAAGCAGTCTGAATCAGGGGAATTAGAAAGGGATAACAAGGAAATAGTAAAGGCTGCCATTGGTAAGCTAAAGTCCGCTTACCGTTCCGTTGTTGTGTTGCGGCTCATTAACGGCTATTCTACCAGAGAGGCAGCTAATATTTTAAAGGTGCCGGAGGGTACTGTGCTTTCCAGGCTGAAAAGGGCTCAGGACATTCTCAGGCGTTTGTTAAAAGTATCACTGGAGGGTGAATATGCCTATTAATGATGAACAATTACTTTATGATTCTTTTGAAAGGCCTTTAACAGGCAGCGAAAAACAACAGCTTGATAAAGCCCTGCTGCTTTCTCCTGAATTGCAGGAGGCACACAGCCAGTTACAGGCTTTAAGGGGTAGTCTTTTATCTTCGGCGCATATGTCCTTTTCACCTGGTTTTACAGACAAGGTCATGGAGGAGGTCGCGGGTTTAAAACTCGCCCGCAGCATGGGGTTTGAGTCGCTGATGCTGGCTTTTAAGCCTGTGGCAGTTGTATGCGTTCTGGCATTTATGCTGCTGGCTGCGCTTAATTTATCAAGCCCCCAAAGCAGTAGCCAGCAGGCCCTGGCATCCGCTGGTGATGTTACCATTGAGGATTACGTTCAACAATTCAGTCAGAGTGTATTGGAGTCCTATTATGAATAGTAAATTAAAGTCTTACACCGTAATTGTAATTACCCTGGTTCTGGGGATCGTTATCGGCGCTCTCTCCTTTAGGGCTGTATCCATTCATTGCTTAATGGGCCCTCCTCCGGGTCCTGGCATGCTCTCCATGGGTAAAATAGGTCCGGGCGCTTTCCTTGCAGAAAGAATGCGGTGTAAACTTAATCTTTCAGATAAACAATACCGGGATGTTAAAGCCATAATTAATACTCATGAGGGTAATATTAAAGAAGCAATGATATCTCACCACAGCATGATGATGACTTTGATGGATTCCCTGGAGCTGGAGCTAAAACCTGTTTTAACAGAAGAGCAGGCAGCCGTTTTGGAGAAACTTAAACAGAAACGGGGCCCTGGCAAGCCCGGTTGGGCAGGGTTTGGCCCGGACTCCATGAGGCGCGGCCCTTGCCCGCATCAAGGCATGGGTATGGGCCGCCATGGCAGGTGGTAGATATTTTTAAAAATTTCTAGAAGTTAACCTTCCAGGGGCCGCCTTTGTATACAAAGCAGTCACGGGCAGCCATTATCCAGATTACAATGCGTTTATTGTCCAGGTAAGAGTCCCCCCGTTTGGAGAGCTTGCCGGGGGCCTCCGGGCCGCCGCCCCAGCCCATGATGAGGTCTACGCTTATACCCAGGTTTTTAGCTATATGAGCGCTGACACCGGCGCTTTTGGGGGCGACCTTATGATAGACACCTGTGAAACTGTCACCAATAATAAGTACCGGGGAATCAGCGTTATCTTTATATGGTTTGCCATCGGGTGAAGTAATTATTTCACCTTTTAGCTTTTGCGGGCCGTATTTAGATTTGGCCGCATCAGGAAGCCGGGGGTGGATGTCACCCAGATGTTCAAAAATTGTGTCCAGGATTTCATACTCCACCTGGCTTGCCGTTACTTCGTCTATCCATGCGTAGGACTGTAGGCGGTCGTTAATAACCTGTGCAGCAAGTTTAATACCTCGCTGGGTCCAGTGGGTGTCCTGAAACTGGTAAAGATTCTCATCACCCTCTTCCGAACCATCTTTGGCCTCCAGGAATGGTGTAAGCAGATCAATGGTTTCCACCCCATTTTGGGCTAAATCCAGCATGAGTTTGCGTGTGAAAGGCTGCTGTATGTTACCGGGGTTGGCTTTTATACCAGCCTTAAAGGCCTCTGGATAGAGGTCGGGTTTAATGGGAACTGGTACAAAGAGGAAATCTATGCCCATCTTCGCCAGCTTATCCTTGAAAGCGATTATTACAGGGATAGGGTTATTTTCCGGGGGCTGCGTTGCCGGATCCCCGGCAAGAATGTAGTCGGTAGAACGACGGAAAACTATAAATTTGCCGGCGCCCTCCAGACCCATAATATCCTGGGGCTGAGAAGCTGCCAGAGTTTGAGTAATTTTATGAAATGGGGTCAGCTTTTTTACCCATGTGTCCCAGCTGCCCCCACCGTACTCGGTGAGTTCATTGTTTATTTTAGTTTTAATTTCATCAAGGAAATCGGGGAGGTTCTCGTCAACCTTGCGGTTGGCTACTTTTTGGCCCCCGGCACCAGCGGCAACAGCTTCGCGTTTGCCCATGCCCGCCACAGTAAATACGTTATATATAAACAGGCCGAAGGGCCGGCCCTTCATTATACACATGGGGTCATCTGCAGCAGCACCTTTGAGCTCACCAAGGATATTTTTCTCAGTGTTCTTAAAGGGCCAGGCTGTAACACCTGTTAAGTCGACAACGTCTGTGTTTTTAGTGGGATACCAGTAGGATGCCAGGGTGTTGCACCACTCAGTGACCTGATCTTCATTAAGAACTTTTTCCAGATAATTAGTTTTGAGTTCTGTTAAAATCTCCTGAGTTGCGACATCAGAGGAAATCTGTCCAAAGGCCTCCGGGTAGCCGTCACCATCACTGTCCGTAATGCCTTCTATAAAAGGTTGCATCCAGTTTTTAAATTCAATCTCTACCCACAGCTCCATTTTACCTGCGTTATTATGAATCCAGATATCGGCAACTTCCTGAAAAGGCTGGGATACATCCTGCTGACAACCCCATTTTTGTCCAGTGATTTTGCTGTTGGCCTGGGCTACTTTGGCGCCTTTCTCAAAGCTCCAGGTAAGCAGGTACTCCTGTACCGGTGTCCATGACATGGATTTGGTAAATTCACCGGTTGAAAGCGGCAGTTCAGTTGTTGCATTTTTAGCTGATGTTACTACGCCATCAAAGGTAAGGCTTGTCAGAGTAATTTTGGCTGGAATCTGAATTTCGGGTTTAGCGTCATCATAGAGCATTACGTTTTTATGATAGGCTGAGTAGTCGAGATTGGCTTTTGTAGGCTGCGTAATATGGCGTATGAGTACTTTGGATTGAATGCGGCTGTAATTGGGATTAACAGTGCTGACGGCATCCTGACTTTTAGATGCTTTTTGTACTTCGCAGCTGGTAAAAAGCCATAACGTTGAAAATGCTGAAAGAAGAACCAGAAAGAATATTTTTAATGCTTTAGGGGCCATTATTGTCTCCTTTAATAGTATCAGTTAAATAAGATATAATTGAGCCCACTTCAGCTAAAAGGCTTTGGGGCGCATGGTGGAAAGATAAATAACATTAAGGCTTTTCAGGAGATGATCCCCTGATCAACATAGTGGGAAAGTGTGGTTTTAATACCAATTTTAAGGGGTATTTTAGCCTGCCAGCCTAAAAGTGAGGCGGCTTTACTGACATCGGGCAGCCTCCTGTCGCTGTCCTCGTAACCCTCACCATAAAACACTTCGCCCTTAATATTGGAAACTGGATAATGCTGATAGAGGCTGTTGCCTGTAATTTCAAATAGGGTGGTTTTAACAACATCAGCCAGATTACTCATGGTTGTTTCATTTGCCCGGTTTCCCAGATTAAAAACTTGGTTTTTTGCTTTTTCAGGCTGATCTAACATTGAGCTAATGGCCTCCACAGCATCCTGAATGTAAAGAAATGTACGCATAGCGCTACCGCCGTCTACTAACTGAAGCGGCTCTTTATTACGGAATGCAGCTAAAAAACATCCCCAAATTCTAGGAATACCCTCTCCATCATAACCGGGAATATAGTCCATCCTGGGGCCAAAAAAATTAAAAGGTCTGATAATTGTATACTCAAGTGATTGCTGCCTGTGCAGGCCATATATATAGCGCTCTAAAAGCTGTTTAGCACAGGAATAAGACCAGCGTTGATTTTGCATGGGTCCAAGGATAAAGGGTGTTTCGTCCTCCTTAAGCTCATAATCTCTAATGTCAGCATATGGCTCTCCGGTTTTATAGCTGGAAAGTGTACGGCCGTAAACCTCACTGGTGGAAAAATGAATAAGCCACTTTTTATGCTTTGCGCATAATGCGGGTATTTTATGGGCGTTTATGAAATTGGAATCTATAACCGCCAGCGGTTCAGTATTATATCTGGAAGGGTTGCATATGGCCGCCATGGAGATAACGGCGTCCGCTGAGGCAATTGCAGTTTCCAGAGACTTGCTGTTGTAAATGTCAGCCTCATTCATGGTAAGATTTGGAGCTGAAAGTATATGGTTTATTTTACTGACATCCTCATCCCAACCCTCCAGGCACAGGCATTGACCATATTTCGCAAGCAAATGCTCCAATAAATGGCTGCCGATAAAGCCACCGCAGCCTAAAAGCACAATTTTTTTCAAACTTTAACTCGTTCCATTTTGATAACCGCAGGCCTGTATTTATAAATTGGCCTTAGAGAAACACTGTATGAGTAAACTAATAAAAAATTACTGGAAAGTTGGTTTTGGACTTTTATTGACCATTTTGGGCTTTATCTTTATAGCTCTTTGTGTCTGGTACCCCATTACTAATACTGATATCTGGTGGCATCTGGCCTCCGCCAGGGAGATTCTCCAAAATAAGTCCTTTTTATATACAGATCCCTTTTGCCTCAGCTCTCTGGGGGAGCCCTGGGTAGATCTGCACTGGGGCTTTCAGCTGCTTGTTTATAGTGTCTGGAATATGTCGGGTGCCTGGGGATTGCTTTTCTTTAAGAGTCTTGTTTTTGTGACCATATTTGCTCTGCTTCTGTTACCTCACTACAAAACTAGATATTTTTTTCCTGCGTTATTGGGCGCATGCTTTTGCGCTTACCACATGCGGTTTCTTATTCTAATCAGGCCCACGCTTACAACCATGCTGGGGTTAATGGGGACCATTATTCTCACAGAGGGGTATCTTCAGGGGAGGTATAAAAAACGAGTATGGCTTTTGCCCATTATTCAGCTGCTAATGGTTAATTCTCAGGGGCTTTTCCCCCTGGGTTTTGCAGCCTCGGGGTTATTATGGGCAGGGTGGCTGCTTAAACTGGGGCATAACACAAATCTAAATGCAGAAGGTACAGGTGATTATAAACATGGCATTAAATTTGGCAGAATATTTGGTTTAAGTGTTCTTGCCGGTCTTATCAACCCATATGGCCTGCGGGGTTTTTTATTTCCCCTTAAGTTGCTGGGTAGAATTACACCCAGCATGGCTAATGTATATGCTACTGACATTTCAGAAAATACCCCTCTCTTCTTATTATGGCAGTCTGACAGGGGTGTGGTGGTGCCCTTCCTCTGGGTTACTCTAATTACGCTGATTACATTTGAATACAAATCCCATAACATAAACTGGGGGAGGCTGTTTTTGTTTACGGCCTTCCTGGCTCTGGGTATTATGGCCAGGCGTAATATATCCCTTTATTACCTAGTGTGTGTTTATGTATTTACACAGAATTTAAAACAGATAATAAACGGGCAGGTAAATTATTCTTTTCTGTATCAAAATTCGGCAAAACTTACTGCAGCCGTTTGCGGTTTACTTCTGGTATTTACATCCTTTGGATCAGCTCAGTTGTACAAGTCGCGTCAATATGAACTCCCCGGCTCGCCTTATACGCCTTTCCGTTATCCTGTTGGCGCTGTTGAGTTTCTAAATAAGTATCCGGTCCCGGGCAATATTTTTAACTCTATAAGATATGGCGGGTATTTAAATTATTACCGGTATCCGGGGCGCTTGAGTTTTGTGGATGGCAGGATGATAATTCGTTCACGGGAGTTTTTTGAAAACTATCTCAAAGTTGTAGATAACCCTTCAACCTTTGGCCGGTACGCGGCAGGTTACGGTATTACACATGTAATGCTGCCCATATCAGAGTTTTATCGGTATTTACCATTATGTGCGCATTTGCAGCAGAGTACTCAATGGTGTATCGTATTCTGTGATGGGGCAAGTATTCTATTCGTTAAAACTGAAATTGCTGATCGAATGCGCATTCCCCTGATTCAGTTGCACTCTTCCTCTGGTTTAGAACAAATTCAGACCGCCGTTTACAGGCGCTTTGGTACAAATTCCCGGCTGGAAAGAGCTGCTCAAAATAATGTAGGAGAGCTCTTGAGAGCCTGTGGGCAAGGGTTGCTGCCTAATGGCAGCAATAAGTCGCCGCCCTCAGGCAGTCTTAAACGCTTATAGCTGCAGCAGTTCCCTGGCCCTGAGCTCCAGATGTTCCATTGACTGGGCTCCGCTTTCAATGCGCTGTATAGTGCCGGTTTTGTCTATGTAAACCAGTGTGGGATAGGCGAAAGCCGAGTACTGCCGCTGGGTAAGCTGGGATACGTCATGAAACAGGGGGTAGCTCCCCGGGTGAGTCTTAAGAAAATCCTTGAGGGTGGGCAGAGGGTCTGAACTAATGCCGATAACTACAAGACCGTTGGCTTTGTACTTTTCATAAAGTTTATGAATGTTTGGCATCATGTATATGCAAGGACCGCACCAGGTTGCCCAAAAATCCAGGATTACGGCTTTGCCTTTTAATTTGCTGAGACTGCCAATATTGTTATAGTAAAAATTACCCTTAAGCTCCGGCGCCTGGCTGCCCTCCAGCATTTGCGTAATAGCGCGTAAATCAGAAGGCCGCGGTGATAGCGCCATTTTTTGCTTAAAAATTTTACCGTCACGACCCAGGGTAAGTTCCAAAATATCACCAACATTGCTTGACTGTACAGTATTAATCAGCAAAGCCCGGCCATTTAAAGGGGTATTGTTAACAGCCAGAACATAATCATCCGGTTTAAGACCTGCCTGGTCTCCTGATGCGCCTTTAAAAACATCAGTAAGTTGTATGACACCCAGAGGTGGGCGAGTTTTGTAAACTGATGGGATATTTTGCGCTGGTATATCCTTGTATCCAATACCAATCCAGGCTTTGGGATATGATGTACCGCCCTCTGCGTACAGGCAGGGCAAAACGCCAAATACAGCTAATACCAAGAGGCAGACGACAGAATATTGCCGTTTAAATTTAATGTCGGCGGGTAGCATAATGGATTATGGTATAACCAGTTCTACCTCTAGAGGCTGGTTCTGGTTAAAGTCGCTTTCGGTTTCCTTGACCTCGCTGTAATTCTCCAAGTTGTATTCCCTGGGAGTAAATTGAGAGGAGGAAGCACCCTTCTCAATAAGATAATTTATCAGCATCTCATGCCTTTCCTGTAGAAGCTGGAGAGAAAACTCCGGAGATTGAATAAAAGGCATGAATAGATTGAGTTTGATCCGCTTATCGGGAAAGGCTGAAAGCTGTTTGGCCAGAAAATTAAGAGTCTCCTGGGCTTCAAAGATTAGCTCTGAGGTACCGGCTTTAAATTTTACCTCCGGCAAAGCCTGGAAAGGTTTGATTTCGGCGATATCTGAATCTGGGCAGCCGTCCTCATCATCTTTGTCATTGTGGTTCTCAGGCTTATTTGGGCATTTATCTTCATCGTCTTTTATGCCGTCTTTATCATTATCGTAGTCCGGGCAGCCATTATCATCCTCAAAACCATCTATATCCTCTTTATCAAGGGGACACTTGTCATTTATATCCAGAATACCGTCGGAGTCATTATCCTCATCCGGGCAGCCGTCTGTATCTTTGAAACCATCCATGTCTTCTTGCTGATTTGGGCACTTATCCATTTTATCCGGAATGCCGTCTTTATCATTATCCTTATCTGGACAGCCATCTGTATCTTCGAAGCCATCCATGTCTTCGGCATCATTCGGGCATTTATCTTTAACATCCAGAATACCGTCTTTATCGTTATCAAAATCGGGGCAACCGTCCCTGTCTTCGAATTTATCAAAATCCTCTGGTTGATCTTTACATTCATCGTATTTATTCGGTATGCCATCTTTGTCGCTGTCACGCCCGAAGGATGGAGCTACCAGAGCTAAAATACAAGCTGTAATAAACGCATAGTGTACTTTCATGCTAATTCTCCCGGTCAGGTAGAGTTCGAAAAGTAAAATATAAATATCAGCGGATTTATTGCATTAACAATATCATTGCTTTGTCATTTAAATCTGGAGTGGATTGCTATTTTTGTTAAATTTTGGCGATGAAGTCCGGCGTTATCAAAATTTTATCCGATTCTACCATTAATAAAATAGCAGCAGGAGAGGTAATAGAGAGGCCTTACAGTATTGTCAAGGAGCTAATTGAAAACTCCCTGGATTCCGGGGCCAGCAAAATAGCCGTTTATTTAGAGGACGGGGGCAAGGAGCTGATAAAAGTATCTGATAACGGCACAGGCATATTAGAAGCCGATATCAGCCTTGCCTGGCAAAGGCATGCCACTAGCAAAATTCATAATGCCGATGACCTGAATCACATCAGCAGTATGGGCTTCAGAGGCGAGGCTTTGTCCAGCATTGCCGCTGTCTCCGATATGATGATAGAAACTATGTCAAAGTTGGAGACTTCTGGCAGCGTAGTGTCAATAGTTAATGGCCGGGAGGAGCAACGAGAGATAATATCCAGAGCCCCGGGAACAGCCATTATTGTAAGAAAGCTTTTTAATAATGTCCCTGTGAGGAAGAAGTTTTTGTCGAGTTCCCAAAGTGAAAGCCGCAAGATAGTCAACACAATTACACGAATCGCTTTTTCTTTCCCTGAGGTGGCTTTTACTCTGCAATCTGAAAAAGGGGAAGTTTTATCTTTGCCTGCGGGTACCATGGAGGACAGAGCCAGAGAAATATTCGGTAACAGCTTGTTTTTAGATATGATCCCGGTGTCTTATGAAACCAGAGATTTTAAAATGGTTGGCTATATTGGTTCTCCAGAAAATTTACGGGGTAACAGAGCGCAGCAGTTCTTCTACCTCAACCGGAGGAACATTTTTTGCCCTATGCTGTCCAGAGCGTTGGAGCGGGCATGTAATACAATACAGACAGGGAAATTCCCTATTGGGGTTTTGTTTATAGAAATGGACAGCATTGATTTTGATGCTAATGTGCATCCAGCAAAAAAGGAAATTCGGTTCCTTTCGGAAAACAGAGTGTTTAAGAGCGTATTTTATGGCATCCAAAGGTCTTTGGAAAAATCGTTTGGAGCGCCAGGTTTAGATCTTAAAAAGCCAGATTTTGGGCCAATAAATGATGATAATTATGCCGGTCCCAGTTTTCATTATAAAAATGACCTCAGTATCTTACCGGGTCAATTAGCAGATAAATCAGAATCAAATACCCAAACAGATCTTTTCCCTGCCAGAAATATTTCTAAGGAGGACAATGTTAAATTGTGGCCTGTCGAAGTGGGAGGTGGGGGGGGGGGTATTAATGAAAGTGATGCAGAGTATGATATACAAACTCTTGCAGCCATACCATACATCCAGCTACATCAAGCCTATATCTTATTTGAAGTTAAAAGCGGTTTGATGATGGTGAATCAGCAGTATGCTCATGAAAGAGTACTTTATGAAGAAGTAATGGATATTCTAAACAATCGGGGAAAATTACTTTCCCAACAGCTACTATTTCCTGAAATTGTTGATGTTGATCAGGAAAGCGTACTGGTACTTAATAACAACATGAATCTTTTAAAGAGCCTTGGTTTCCAACTGGAAAATTTTGGTAATAATACTTTTCAGATCAGGGGGATTCCGGTAGACGTAAAACATGCTAATGCAAAAAATATTTTATTGGATTTATTAAACACTCTTGGATCCGGCAGTTTTAATAAAGGTGATATCCTGGGAGTACTCTCCAAGGCTTTCTCTGCTTGTGCCGGCATTAAGGCTGGTGAAAAACTGGAGTATGCTCAAATGGCTTCATTAATTGATAAACTTTTTGCTACTCAAAACCCGTATTTTGCTCCTTCCGGCAGGAAGATTATAGTTTGTATCAAAATTGATGAAATTCGCGATCGCTTTGGCTTTCGCAAGATTCGGGATTAATTAAAGGCGCACCTTTAATAGTGAAATAATTAAAGGCGAACCTTTAATAGTGAAATAATTAAAGGCATTTTCCTTAATTTCCGATAGTTTAAGTGTGTTTAAACGCCTATTTATTCTCCTGCTTGTATTAACAGCCTCCTCTTTTCCTGCAAATATTTCCCTGGCGTTTCTTGGGTTAGATGCTAAAGAAGACCCAAAATGGGTTATAGAGTTGGAACGTAAGATATATCGAGAGCTCAGGGTTCTTAAGAATGTGACTATTGTACCAAAAGAAGAAATTAATCTGATTTATAGCCGTCGTTTAATTGAAACTCCTATAATCAGTGGTAAAACAGCCATTCTTTTAATGAAAAAGACAGGGACACGTCTTTATGTTTTTGGCAGACTCAGGAAAATGGACGTTGATTTCGACAGATATTTATGGAATCCTATGCAGGGAAATATGCACATTAAACAGGCTTTATGGTTAAAGGTTGTTGACGGTGATAGCGGTAATATACGGTATGCTGGTTCTATAGATGTTAAAAAAACCCTGGAAAATGTTTATTTGGGTTGGGAACCAGGTTTAAATAAAATGGATGCTGTATCCCGGCATCACATATCAAATGAAATATCCAACTTATTGGCAATAAAATCTATGAAAATGGTTTCTTCCAGTATTAAGGGTGTTAAAACGAAAACAATTTTAAGTAAGAGACGACAATCAGCGAGTATTAAATCTAAACCAAAAATAACCAAACCCAAACCTGTTGTTAAGGATACCCTTAAACAAGCCCCAGTAGTTGAGATAAAGCCCGAACCTGTAGAAGAGCCAACAGAAGATATTGACAGCGCTGATACATTGCAGGAAGGTGGGTCATTAGAAAATTTAATGGAAGAACTTATTGAAGAGGAAGTGATAAGCGATACTGTTATGGAAGAAGAGGTTATAGAAATAGAACCTGCACCAGAACCTGCACCAGAACCTGCACCAGAACCAGAACCTGCACCAGAACCAATACAACTGGTGCCTGACGAGTTTGATCCCCTGGATATGTTCCTTCATGAAGAGGCTAAAGAAAGGAAACTCCTGGAGGATGGTTTACGTAAAGATAAACCTGTTAAACAAGATTCGGGAAAGAAGAATATGGAGGCGAAAAAGCCTGAAGAGAGCAGTCTTAAAAAGAAAAATATACCAGCTAAGAATTAGAACGGAAATTCACCAACCTGTCCGGCGTAGTACTGCAAAGCTGGACGAAGACGGATGTGGATTTCTGCTCCATCAGTTAATTAGAATGTAAATCCCACTTTGCGGGTCTTACATTCTAACACTAAGCAGATGACTATATCATTCTCCCATAATCCGTTAGAATTAAAAAACTTTTTAATTCTACTAGCCAGATTAAAGCTTGCTTTAATCTGCCGATGGATCTTGTCCCACTTCTTGTTTTGGCGGCTTGTAGGGGCGGATTAATAAGTAGCCCTAAGCCTCGCTTGCGTGACGGAGACAGATGCCAAAATGCTCATCGGGCAGTAACTTCTTCTTCTACCTGGTCCATCTCCCGCCAAATTAATATGCTGCCACAGGATTCACAAAGCAAAAGGCTTTGCATCTTACTGAGTTCATTAATTTTTTGAGGAGGTTGAGTTCTGTTGCAATTTTCGCAAACATTATGAGACCAGTCTATTACAGCTATAATGTAAGGACTGCCTCTCCGGGTGGAAATGCGATCATAGATATTGATTACTTTTCTGCTGATTTTCTTACGCGGTTCAACACCTTTTTTGGCTTCTTCCTCTATCCTGCCTTCAAGGGTACTTAGTTCTTTCCTAAGTTTTTCTAATTCTGGGGAGTTAGTCTGAGATAGAGTGTTGTATTCTTCTTCGATTTTAACCATATCTTCTTTTAAATTGCCCAGTATTTGCTGATAATGAGTGGCACTTGCCTTGGCATCTTCAATATTCCTTTTGTGAGTGGCAATTTCTGAATGAATGGCATCGTATTCTTTATTAGTGGTAATACTCTCAAGCCTTTCATTGCTGGTTATTAGGGCGCTTTGCTCTTTTTCTCCAAAGATTTTGTTCTCAGAGATTTTTTGCTCAGTTTCTTTGATGGCTTCAACTATTTCATTGAGCTTTTTTTCTGCAGTGGAAATTTCACCATCAAGGGACTGGATTCTGATAGGCAAATCTTTATTTGCTTTTTTAAGCTCAAATACCTTTTTGTCTATTTTTGATAAGTAAAGAAGATTTTTAAGTTGATGTTGCATGCAAAGCCTTTTTTATAATAAAACTAAGCCAGATTGGTATAACAACCTGATCCCTTACCCTCTAAGGTAGTTTATTCGGCTTTTATCATCAAGAAACCGGAATTTTATAACCTGTAACCGTTTTTTTGTAGGGCTCATGTAATTTGCACTGGTAACTTCAGGTCGCAGAGGGATTTGCCAGGCCCTTCCTGTTGTATTTACAAGCAGTATCTTCCCAACCATGATTAATTGCATTTTCCATTAATTCGGGGAAAACGGCTTCTATTTCCTGGATTATTTGTTTGTGCTCTTTTGATAAATTAGACAGTACATGGGTACTGAGGTTTGTGCCTGTGGGGCAGCGTCCAATGCCTATGCGGATTCTGGCAAAACCATCTCCGCAATGTTGAATAATACTTTTTAACCCGTTGTGGCCCCCATCGCTGCCGCTTTGTCTGATTCGTATGGCCCCGATATTTAAATTGGCATCATCTACAATGACAGCGAAATTTGTTATCTCAATTTTGAAAAAGTTAAGCAGAGAAACTGCAGCTTCTCCGCTGAGATTAACATAAGTTGTGGGTTTTGCCAGGATTACTTTTGTATCTCCATATTGTATAGTTTGAATAAGGGACTTTTTAGATTTTTTCCAAGGCGAGGAAGCCGAAAGTGAGTCCAGCAAAATAAAGCCAATATTATGCGGGGTATTTTTATACTTATCACCGGGGTTCCCGATGCCCATGATTAAAAACATAATAATTACCAAAAGGTTATGATTTGCCAACAGTGTAATATAGAAAACGGCAGCCTGTATGAGCTGCCGTAATTGAAAGTATGAATAAGGGTAAATGGCTATTTCTTATCAGAGGCTTCTTCTGATTTGGTCTCTGCTTTTTTATCGGTGGTTTTTTCATTGCTATCAGTGCTTTCGCTTTCTGCTGTTTCACCTGCAGCCGTGTCTGTTGCAGCTTCCTGTTCTCGTTTGCCCGCGGTAACACCATAGAGAGCTGTTTTGTCCGGAGTTATAATTTGCCCTTTTGAAAATTCTATATCCCTGGCATAAATTACGGTGTCCATGGAGAGTCCTGTAACATCCCTTTCAAAGGCCTCAGGTATGTCTTGTGCCCGGCATTTTACTTTGACAAACTTCTTCATTATGGAAAACTGACCGCCCTGGTTTTTAACGCCAATGGGAACGCCAGTACAAACAATTGGCACTTTTACAATAACATGATTTTCTTCATTTACCCTGAGAAAATCAATATGAGTGATATTTGTTTTAATTGGATGACGGACTATTTCTTTAAGGATTACCTGCTCTGAGGTACCGTCTATATCCAATTCGATGATTTTATTTACGATTTTATCTTTTTTGAGACTGGCCTGGAAGGCCTTTTCCGGCAGTTGGATAGTGGCCGAGTCTTTATTTAGACCGTATAATACTCCAGGGACCCAACCGGATTTCCTGAGAGTGTTTAAATCACCCTTGGTGGTTTTCTTTCTTATTTTTGCCTTAATGATAACTGCAGACATGGATACTTCCTTATTGTAAATATAAAACTCGGTGCTGGCTGGGGTGGCTGGATTCGAACCAACGAATGACGGCACCAAAAGCCGTTGACTTACCACTTGTCGACACCCCATCCAATTTAAGGAAGAAATATAAAGAAAATGTACGAATTTTCAATGCTTCTCTGGGTTTAAAATACTAATGTCAGGAGAATTTGAGGTAAATCTGGTTAATATGGAAAACCGACATAAATAATTTAATTCCTTTTGACATATTTCTGCGTAGGCTTTATTGTCCCAAAGGCTGAAAATACTAGAGCCACTCCCGCTGAGAAGGGCTTTTATAGGGTTAAAACTCATGATGGCTTCTTTTAGTTCATTGATTTTCGGGAAATTAGCATAAACAGGGGATTCAAAATCGTTTTCCAGGTTTTTATAAAATAATAGGGAAGTGCAACTTTTCTTATAAGCATTCAAAAAACCATTAAAATCCCAATTAGGGTCAGTATTTATGGATTGATATGCTTTGGCAGTATTAACATGACTTTTTGGAGTAAGAATTAGAACGTGAAAATCATAGGGCTTTGGGGCTTGCTGCAGTGATTCTCCTATTCCAGTACCAATTTGAGTGCCGTTTTTTAGGAAAAAAGGAACATCAGCTCCAATATTCCTGGCAATACTGGTTAGGGTGTCTGACCCCAGGCTAAGGTGCCATATTTTGTTACAAAGTAATAAGGCCCCTGCCGCATCTGAACTGCCTCCGCCTAAGCCTGCACCCAGTGGCAGCCGTTTGGATAAGTTAAAATGAATGCCCTGGGTGATGGAAAACGCCTTTTTCAGCTCTTTTGCCGCTTTTATAATAAGATTATCTTCGGGTGATTCAGTTATTTTATTGGCTCCAAACAACCTGATATCCTGTCCTGTTTGAGCAGAAAGCGTATCCCCATAATCTACAGCTTGAAATATTGTCCAAATATTATGGTAATTGTCCGGTCTTTTATTAAGAACCTTAAGAACCAGATTAACCTTAGCGCGGCAGAGAATTGTGTACTTCAAAATTTGGAATTGGTCTTTTTTATAAATTGGATATTCTTGTAATGCTAACTAAAATAGTTGTTAGAAATAACCCTTAAATCATCGATTATTAAGGGGAAACAATATTATTTATTACGTGCAGTGGGCATTCAAATTTTAGTATTATTCTTTCATGGACTACTGGAGGCTATTGCTTCGTTTTTGAATATTAAACTACTGCGGGATATTTGTCGTGTCACGAAATTTAATCAGCCTGTTAGATTATAACGAGAAAGAGATCGAGTATCTCCTTAAACTAGCGTTAAGGACTAAGACCGTTTATAAGGAAATTGGCCCAAATCAAGCTTTAGCGGGTAAAACATGTGTATTAATTTTTGAAAAACCAAGTCTGCGGACACGGGTTACTTTTGAAGTGGCAATGACCCAGCTTGGGGGGGCAACTATTAACCTAGCACCAAACAGCATATCTCTTGGTAAACGGGAAAGCGTTGAGGATGTAGCAAAAAACCTGTCAAAGTGGGTGGACGTAATCGTTGCCCGTACTTTTAAGCATGATTTAGTTAAAGAGCTAGGGAAGTTTTCAGAGGTTCCCGTTATCAATGCTTTAACAGATATGTTTCACCCATGTCAAGCGCTTGCTTTCATTATGACCCTTATAGAGCATAAAGGGTGGCCCAAGGGCGCCCATTTGGTATTTGTGGGGGATGGCAATAATGTTGCAAACTCGCTGGCCGTTATTGCTGGCAAGTTGGGTATGGATTTTACCCTTTCCTGCCCCAAAGGTTATGAACAGCCCCAGAGTTTACAGGCAGAGCTGGTCAGTTTGTACCAGAAAAACGGGCGAACATATAAAGTTGACAATAATCCAAAAACTGCGGTGTCTTCAGCAGATGTTATTTATACGGATGTCTGGGTCAGCATGGGTGAAGAACATCAGGAAGAGGCTAAAAAGAAAGATTTCCGGGATTATCAGGTAAATTCAGATCTGTTAAAAAATGCTAAAAAAAGTTGTCTGGTGTCTCACTGTCTTCCCGCCCACAGGGGTGATGAAATTACCAGTGAGGTAATGGATTCAGATATCTGCATATGTTTTGATGAAGCTGAAAACAGGCTGCATGCGCAAAAGGCTGCATTATTGGCGCTTTTAAGATTAACAAATTTTTAATTTCAGGATATAATTACCCCTATGCTTAAGCGTTGTCCCTTTGGATTAAAAATTCTAGATGATATGCTGGGTGGTGGCTTTGTTGAAAATTCATCCAATATTATTGAGGGCGCACCCGGTACAGGTAAAACAACACTGGGTTTAGAGTTTATTGTTAATGGTATTACAAAATACCAGGAGCCAGGATTAATCATCACCTTTGAAGAATTTCCCAGTCAATATTATCATGATGCATTAAACTTTGGTTGGGACCTTCAAGATCTGGAAGATAAAGGGCTTCTTAAAATCATTTTTTCTAATCCGTATACAATTGCTCAGGAAATGGAGACTATTGACAGCAAGTTGGAGTCTCTAATAGAAGAAATGGGTATCAAGCGTTGCCTGGTAGATTCTCTCACCCATTTTGAATATGCAGTCAGCGAGGATGAAGATCTTCGAGAGATTGAATTCAATTTTATCAGCAGTCTCAAAAGAGAAGACATGACCAGCATCCTTCTTAGGGAAAATAATAATCTCCTGGGTCACACAGAAAGCCTCTCTCAAGCGCCTTTTATTGCAGACAGTTATATTCTGCTACGTTATGTTGAACTGGAGAGCGCAGTATCTAAAGCCATGCTAATACTTAAAATGAGGGGCAGTCAGCATGCCAAGGATATTCGCCGTTTTGAGATTACGGGCAAAGGCATTCAAATATCTGATAAATTCATTGGCCAAGAGGGCATTTTAAGCGGAACACCTGTTAAGTCTGCTGCCGATGCTTTTATGGATGCATTTGTAAATCGACAATGAAGGGGTTAATTTTCGGGGCTACAGCCACGGCTGTTCTTTTTTCAATATTGATTTACTATCTGGTTTTAATTGCCAAATACTATAATATCAAATCGGGTCAGGGCCCTAAGTCTAAAGGTGTAATATTCTTAATCATTATTTTTGTATTGGGAATTTTATTAACACCCATAAAGTTCACCTGGCCATTATTAACATTTTTAAGCCCCTTACTCTTGTTTATAGGTAGTTTTGGCATTATATCATTCTCTATTAAGCTCTACAAGAGCATGATGACTATAAAAAGAAACTGATCACAATATGTTCGATAATTCAGTTATTTTTTATCTCTCATCGTTGGTGGTTCATATTACATTCTGTGTTGTATTTGGCTTATTAGGGGATCTTAGCAGGATATTGGGTGAGGCTCTAAAAAAAAGGCCTTTATATAAACTTATGTATGTAGCAGCTTGTATGGTTCTGATTGCACTGGTCCTAACCCTCTGGTATCGCAGCTGGGTTATGGCAACATACTTATTCGATATACTGGCACTGGCTGTAGCCTGCTTCGTCACAGTATACTATTGGAAATGGCTACCGGGAGATTTATTAAAGGGGTAATTATGGCAAGGATACTGGCTGTTGATGATGAAAAAGATATTGCCGATTTAATAAAATTGGTTCTTGAGTTAGACGGTCACGATGTGATGGTAACCACAGAGCCGGATGAGGCGGTTAATTCAGCTTTAAGCTTTAAACCAGATCTCATACTACTGGATGTCGTTATGCCAAATATGGATGGCTATGATGTATTAAAAGAATTGCGTGCAATTAAGGAATTGTCGTCTATTCCAGTAGCATTTTTAACCAGTAAAAATAAGTCAGTAGATTTTATGGTGGGCTTACATATGATGAAAGTAGATGACTATATTACAAAACCTTTTGGCAAAAAAGATTTGCTGGAGAGGGTGCGCGCCCTTCTTAATAAAGATACCTGAATCTTTCTAAATCCTTGCTTAAGCTAGGTGGGAGCCATTTATTTTGTTTCTGGGTCTCAGGAGAAAACCATATTTGCCCATTATGGTTTCTTTTTAAAGTATCACCCATATCAGAATACAATCTCAGCAAATTACCAACAGCGCTTAAATAATTAATGGGTACACATGAGTTATTATCATCATTGTAAAGGTGTTGATATTCCATTTTAACTGCTTCAAATATTTTACTGGACTCCTTATACCGGTGGAGTTTGTAGAGAAAATCAGCCTTAATCAGATTAAAAATCCTGCTTTGGGGGTAAACCCGTAATACTTCCTCGATATAATTAAGACCGGTTTGGTTCTCTCCAATATCAAACAGCATCCAGAGGTATGAAAGTAAAAGAACATTTGAAAAATAATTTGACTGATAATAATGCTCCTGCAGAAACTCTCGGGACTCTTGCTGGTTTATATCTACCAGAGGCAGCCATCTTAAGAAACTGAATAATCTCTTTTTATAATATTGGTAAATTTGCCGGGTACATTGGGCTTCCAGGCATAAATCGTGTTTCTTCAGAATTTTCAGACCCTTTCTGGCTGCAAGGACTGATTTTAAATATTCACTATTTGTAGAAAAGATATAACTTAGCTGCATATAGGATAAGCCAAGATAAAGCTCAGGGGAATTTGAGGAAAGCGTGTCCTTATAATTGCCTTTGAGATTAATTCGCTCAATTTGCTGGAAAAAACCTTTGGCTCTGCCCAGGGCCAGAGTGTCACCTATGTCATCAAAAACGACAATATTGAGGAAACCCTTAAAATAAAGCCCGGATATAGATTTATCGGGGAAGCCCGCTGAAAAAATAGAATCTGCACCTAGATAATCCTGTTGATAAATGTGATGCAGACCCGAGGTTATAATCTTGTGATAATGAACTTCATGAAAAGGAACAAAACCCTTTGCATTGGCAAAAACAGGCCAAAGAATATGTAAATTTAAGGCAATAAACAAAATCAGAGGGCATTGCCTGACTGTTTGCAAAATATTTTTTAAATGGGTTAGCATGATAAATCGCCATAATTAATAAGCGCAATGTCCGAGTAAATTAACACAATGTTATAAAATACCATGAAAAGAATTTTTCCGTCAATTAAGCCTCCGCTAATCATAGGTATTATTACTCGAAATAATTATCACCAAGTCCTGGATTGTAGTAAATATTTGAATATCCAGGATGATTTACAAGTTTGTGATATATTAGAGTTTCGAGCGGATACATTTCCGCTTGGAGGGGCCTTGCAGGCATTAAGGGGGTTGAATCATGCCCGAAAAGTATTACCGGTTTTGGGTTTGTCACCTAAAAGCTTACTCTTTACCTTACGTCTTCCTGTAGACGGGGGGGGCTGGCTTAGTAGTCCAGAAAAACGGTGGTATTTCATTTACAAAGCCATTCAGGAAGACCTAATTGACATTGTGGATATCGAAATTGAGCATATCACAAATGCCCCGGCATATTTAAAAGAAGCATTAGCTACTGGGAGCAAAAAGTTGCTGGTATCTCATCATAATCTCCACGGTTCTTACTCATTCATAAACTTTAAAGATTTGGTCAGTAAAATTAGACCATTTTCGCCAGATATTATCAAATTTGCTGTAAATGCCCGCACAGAGGAAGAACTGGATTCACTATTACAGTTTTCTATCTGGTTAAAAAGCCAATGGGCACTGTCCTGTGCTATTTCTATAGGCAGGTATGGCAGAATGTCAAGAATTGGTTCTCCAATTGTAGGGGCTCCGATCGTGTATGCTTTCCTGGGTGACACCCCTACAGTTAAAGGGCAGGTTTGTGCAAACCATTTATATAAATTGTTATATAAAGCCAGGGCCGGCTTATCAAACGTAAGCGGTTTAGCACATCTAAAAAGGTTTCTTACAAATATTGATACATTGTAATACACATTGAAAAGTCAAATCCTTAAAATTTCATCCCTTGTCCAGGTTATCCTGGTATGGGCTATCTTTAGCCATTGCTTTGGTTTCGGGCAAAATAAGGTTCAGTATAACCGGTTCCATTGGTTTTACCTGCAAACTGAACACTTTGATGTGTACTATCCCCAAAATGGTGACACCATCGCTCAATTTGCCGTTCGCCATGTAGAAGAAATGTACAGGGATATCACCAGTATTATTGGCCATGAGGTTAACCAGCGAGTGCCTATTATTCTGCATAATACTCATGCAGAATTTGAACAGACAAATGTGATTCGTCTCCCATTGCATGAGGCTATTGGCGGCTTTACAGAAATTTTTAAAAACAGGATAGTTCTGCCATTTGAAGGGGACTATGAGGAGCTATATCATGTTTTAAAACATGAAATGGTTCATGCTGTGATATTTGATATGCTTTATGGTGGTAAGGGTGGCTCAGTTATCGGGCATCGTGGTGCCATGCAATTTCCTCTTTGGGTTAATGAGGGTTTGGCGGAATATTGTTCTTTAAAGTGGGATTTGTCCTCTGAATTTTTTCTGATGGATGCTATAGCTTCAGGTAGGCTAACTCCCATGAACCTTAGTTTTGATGGATATCTGGCCTATAAAGGTGGGCAAATGTTTTTCTATTTCCTGGAATCTTCATTTGGGGAAGGTACAATAAAACGTTTTATAAAGGCTATGCTTAATACAAGAAGTATAGACATTGCTTTCAAGAATACTACAGGAATATCAATAGAAGAAACAGGGGAATTATGGCTGCGAGAGCTCCGGTATATTTATTGGCCAGAGTTGGGGCAGCGTCAGCATGGTAAGCAGATAGCCCGCAGGCTTACCCACCATGGTGAGGACCTATCATTTTATAACATGCAACCTGCCCTTTCCCCGGATAGCCGTCAGATTGCATTTTTCAGTGATAGGGATTCTCGTGAAGGTATATTTATTTTGGATATAGAAACTGAAAAAATCATCAAATCTGTACTTGAGGGTGGCAGCAGGGGTAAACACGAATCCTTTCATTCTTTTAAGTCGGGTTTATCATGGGGCCCCCAAAGTAAACGTCTGGCCATAGTCAGTAAGAGTCAGGGTAAAGATGTTATAAATATTATTGATTCTAAAAATGGCGATATATTAGAAGAAATTACGCCGGACATTAGCGGGATCCTTTCCCCTAACTGGTCCAGGGACGGTAAATTAATTTGTTTCAGCGGTATTAATAAAGGGTTTGCAGATATTTATGTATGGAACAGAGATACCAAATCGCTAAAAAGATTAACAAATGATCTAGCCTATGATGGTAAACCAGTATTTACTCCTTCCGGGGACCATGTAGTCTTTGAAACTGACAGGGCGGATTCACAAGGGCAGGCTACCAGAAAATATTTAAACATTTATAAAATAAATCTCACCGGCGGCAGTCCTGTTGCCTTTATTCAAAGCCCCTACGATGATAAGATGCCTACATATGGTCCCAGTGACAGTATTATGATGTATGTTTCCAATAGAAGCGGTATAGACAATATATACATGGCTTTCGATTCTTCGGGTAGTTATACTGATTATCCCCTTACAAATGTACTTGCTGGTTGTTTTACTCCATCCTGGTCAATAGATGGGGGCCTAGTAGCTTTTTCAGTATTTGAGCAAGGTGGGTGGGATATTTATATTATGAAATCCCCCTTAGAAAATGTCATTCGACATAAACTGCCTGAAACCCATTTCATAAAAACGCAATTAGATACATCCATAAGTTTTTATCGTTCCATAAAGCTGGAAAATCTCACCAGCTATAAAAAAGATACATCACGAACGGATTCTACAGTTGTGGACAATATTAAGGCCTTAATAATACCCATTAAAGATGGTGAAGGCTCTGGTGAGGTTGCCTCTGCAAAAGACACCGCATCAGTTAATGATGGTACTGAAAAAGATAAGAATAACCAGGTACTCGTTAAAGTCAGTCTTGATAGTGCTGACTTTCTGGATGAAAATGGTAAGTTTATAAAAAGGACGTATACACCAGTATTTACTTTAGATGTGGCGGCCGCGGCTCTGGGTGTGAGTAATTTTGATGGATCTTTCGGGCAGGGTTATATTGTACTCAGTGATTTAATGGGAGACCAGGAAATCCAAATTGCCGCAAATCTGGACGGCAACATAAGTAATAGCTTTATAGCTGCAGAATATCATTATCTGCCGTGGAAAGTCGATTATATCCTAGGTGGTTTTTATCGTTCTTTTACATCAACCTTGCAGGATAGAGGCAAAGAATTATCATGGGGGGTCTGGACAACTTCACTTTTACCATTGTCTATCTTTTCAAGGTGGCAGTTTGATTTAAGAACACAATTCATACAGCAGGATTTAACCCTTAGTAAAATCGTTGACTCGGTGTCCACACTATATAATAAACCCGTAAGTACTGGTATCTTTCAACCAACTTTAAGCTGGAGTTATGACAATTCACAATGGGGCATTGTTGGTCCTGTAAATGGAGAACGGGTTCTTATTTCAGCTTCTACGGTACCTCCGGTTATTGAAAAAGATATTTTTTATTTTACTATGGACATGGATGTACGTAAATATTTGCGGTTTGCAAAGAAATATACCCTGGCCTTAAGGGTAAATGCCGGTTTTTCTGAAGCAGTCAGCGGCTACCGTAACCCACACAAGTTCTGGTTGGGGGGGGACCGTTTCATAAATATCTTTCCGCAAAGATATTCTGACGAGAATGTTCCCAAAGCTGAGGATATTGAGGGTTGGTATAATTCAGAGTTTGCTTTTCCATTAAGAGGATTTGACTATTTTGAATTTGCAGGTAATCGGAAATATTTAAGTAATATTGAATTTCGTTTTCCATTTATTAAAGAATTTACCATAGTTTGGCCTATTC